>JBIIOM010000154.1:0-6290 GCA_044336925.1 Pirellulales bacterium | reverse complement strand
GCCGGCCTGCTGGTGGCCGAGGCGATCGACTACAACCGGCGCGTGGTGCTCGCGAAGGTGGCCGGCGCCGAGTTTCACTTCGATGCCGTGCCCGGCGACTCGATCCGCTTCCAGGCCACGATCCTCGACCTCAAGCCGACGGGATCGCTCACGAAGGTGACGAGCACCGTCGACGGCAAGCTCCAGGGCGAGGCCGAACTCTTCTTCGCCCATCTCGAGCCGGGCGAGGGGGTGCCGAAGCTCTTCGAGCCGCACGAGCTGCTCCAGTGGCTCGATCAGATGCACATCTACGACGTCGGCCGCGACGAGCACGGCAAGCCGCTGGTGCGGCCCGACTGGTGATTGAGGAGCCGTAAGTATGGTCGCCGGCAGACGCAGGGTGGTGATCACCGGGATGGGTCTCGTCACGCCGCTCGGCGTGCGCGTGGAGGAGCTCTGGAAGAACCTCATGGCCGGCGCCTCCGGCGTGGGCCTCACCACCGTCTTCGACGCCTCGAAATTCCCCACGAAGATCTCGGCGGAAGTTCGCAACTGGGACATTTCCGATGAAGGGCAAGACGCGAAGCTCTGGCACTTCTGCGGGAGGCACACGAAGTTTGCCGCCGGGGCTGCGCTGCAGGCGATGCGCGATGCCGGTCTCGAGAAGGGCCTGCCCGCCGATCCCACGCGGCTGGGCGTCTACCTCGGCAGCGGCGAGGGACAGCAAGACTTCGACTCGTTCACGAGCATGATGATGGCCGCGATCTCGGGCGACACGCTCGACGTCGCGAAGTTCACGAAGCTCGGCCTCGAGACGCTGCATCCGCTCTCGGAGGTTGAGCAGGAGCCCAACATGCCGGCCGGCCACCTGGCGGGGATGTTCGACGCCCAGGGTCCCAACCTCAACTGCCTCACGGCCTGCGCCGCCTCGAGCCAGGCGATCGGCGAAGCGGTGGAGATCGTCCGCCGTGGCGACGCCGACGTGATGCTCTCCGGCGGCACCCACAGCATGATCCACCCGTTCGGCGTGACGGGCTTCAATCTGCTCACGGCGCTCTCCACGCGCAACGACGAGCCTGCCCGGGCGAGCCGCCCCTTCGACAACGACCGCGACGGCTTCGTGCTCGGCGAGGGGGCGGCGATGGTGGTGCTCGAGGAGCTCGAGCACGCCAAGAAGCGGGGCGCGAAGATCCACGGCGAGATCCTCGGCTACGGCTCCACGGCCGACGCCTACCGGATCACCGACACGCACCCCGAGGGCCGCGGCGCCTCGTCGTGCATCAAGCTCGCCCTCCAGGACGCGGGTCTCGGCCTCACCGACATCCACTACATCAACGCCCACGGCACGAGCACCGACGTCAACGATAAGGTCGAAACGCTCGCGATCAAAAACGTCTTCGGCGAGCACGCCTACAAGATCCCGGTCTCGAGCACGAAGAGCATGATGGGCCACCTGATCGCCGCAGCGGGGGCGACGGAGCTCATCGTCTGCCTGCTGGCGATCCGCGACGGCGTGTTGCCCCCGACGATCAACTACGAGACGCCCGATCCCAACTGCGATCTCGACTACGTGCCCAACAAGGCCCGCGAGGCCAGGTGCGACCATGCCCTGTCCAACAGCTTCGGGTTTGGCGGCCAGAATATCTCGCTGATTGCCGGTCGCTATACCGGCTGATTTGCCCATCTTCTCGCCGGCCGGTTTTTTCGCCGCGCGGCCGCAGGGTTTTCTGAACCGGCACGACCGGAACTGCCGATACCTTTTGCCGCAGGCCTGGGGTGCACGCGCACCGTGGCCCGCCGCACACAGGAACCCTCGCCATGAAAGCCATGACACGCGCCAGCGGGCTCGTTCTCCTCGTCGCCGTGGTTGCGACGTCCACCGGCTGCTCGATCATCGACCGGCTCTTTCTCTTGAACACCGACGGCCCCTACGCTCACCACGGCCGCCACGGCGGCCAGTGCCAAGACGGGGCCTGCGTCGATGGCGCCTGCTCCAGCGGCCAATGCGGCCCGGGCGGCTGCCAGCAGCCGGGCTGCCAAGACTGCGCCGACGGCTCCTGCAAGCAGCGGCACGTCGGCCGCTACGGCGGCCTCGCCAAGCACCACCTCTCGCCCGAAGAGAAGGCGGCCCTCGCGGCCTCCGACTACGGCGCCACGCAGCCGGCCGGCCCGCCGACCGGCGCCTTCGCCTATCCGTATTACACGACCCGCGGCCCGCGTGACTTCCTCGCGAAGTGCCCCCCCTCGATCGGCCCGTAAGCCGTAGGCGAAAAGTAGGGTAGGCTTCAGCCTGCCAGAGTAGGGTAGGCTTCAGCCTGCCAGAGTAGGGCCAGGCTTCAGCCTGCCATGCCTGGCGCCCCGGTTTTTCCGCCGGCAGTTACACTCCTCGGGACCTTCGTCCCGAGGAGTTTTTTCATGTCGCTGACCGGCTGGCTCGTCTGCGCGATCGCCGCGATCGGTTTCGCGTTCGACATCTACGAACTCCTGATGCTGCCGCTGATCATCAAGCCGGCGATCCAGGAGCTTTCGAAGCCTGAGATCGCCGGGCTCGTGGCCGGCGGCATGTCGCAGGCCGACGCCATGGCCCTCTGGAGCCCCGGCGGCAAGAGCTATGTCGGCTGGGCGCGGACGCTCTTCTTCGTGCCCGCGATCGCGGGCGGCGTCTTCGGCCTGCTCGGCGGCTATCTCACCGATCTCCTCGGGCGGCGGCGGGTGCTCACGTTCAGCATCCTGCTCTATGCCTTCGCCGCGATGGCCGCCGGCTTCGCGACGACGCTGCCGCAGTTGCTCTTCTTCCGCTGCCTCGTCTTCATCGGCGTGTGCGTGGAGTTCGTGGCGGCCGTGGCCTGGCTCGCCGAGCTGTTCCCCGACCGCGAGCAGCGTGAGCGGGCCCTCGGCTGGACGCAGGCATTTTCATCGCTCGGCGGCCTGCTCGTCGGCATGGCCAACATCCTCGCGGCTCGATTCGCCGACGTGCTGCCGGCCATCCACGGCGGCCACGACGCCTGGCGCTACACGCTCATCTCGGGCGTGATTCCCGCGCTTCCCTTGATCCTCATCCGGCCGTTCCTGCCCGAAAGCCCCGTGTGGGCCGAGAAGAAGGCGGCCGGCACGCTCAAGCGGCCGAGCATCCGCGAACTCTTCAGCCCCGCGCTCATCCGCACGACGGCGCTCACGACGCTCGTCTTCGCCGCGAGCTATGGGCTGGCGTTTGGCGCGATTCAGCAGCTGCCGCAGATTCTCGGCGGGCCGAAGGGGCATGCGGCAATCCTCGCGACCGCGAAGGGGGCGCAAGACGAGGCCGTCGCCGCCGCGCCGGGAGAGACCTTGAGCCCCGGGCGGCTCAAGAGCATCGCGGGCAACGCCACCGACGAGGCGGTGGCCGGCGTGACGATCTACCAGGAGGTGGGAGGGCTCGTGGGCCGCGTGCTGCTGGCGTGGGCGGCGCTCAAGGTGCTGAGCCGCCGGGCGCTCCTGCGGATCTTCCAGATTCCCGCGCTCTTCGTCGTGCCGGCGCTCTTCTGGTGGATCTCGACGCAGCTCACGCAGGCCGACTCGCTGCCGTGGATCAAGGCGGGCATCTTCGTGGCGGGCCTGTTGACGGTGGCCCAGTTCAGCTTCTGGGGCAACTACATCCCGCACGTCTTCCCGACGCACCTGCGCGGCACGGGGGAGAGTTTTGCGGCCAACATCGGCGGCCGCGTGCTCGGCACGGCGGCGGCCTGGCTCACGCTCACGTTCTCGGCGGCCACGCCCCCGGACCCCGTGCGGATCGCCGTCGTGGGCGCGATCGTCGCCGGCTGCTACGCCCTCGTGGGCGCGATCCTCACGCAATGGCTCCCCGAGCCCGACGCCGATCTCCGGTAGGACAGGCTTCAGCCTGTCCCTGGTTTCGCTTCAGGGGGCGAAAAAGAAGGCCCGGCGTCGTGTTGGCTTCTCCGGTATAGTTTGACTTAAGGCCTCGCGATCAATCGAGGCAGTTGTCGATGGCAAACGAGATGGAGCCTCACTTCCATGGATGAGCGGCAGTTGCTCGATCGGATCGTTACCGATCCGCAGATCTTCGGTGGCAAGCCCATCATTCGTGGACGACGTCTTGCCGTGGAGCATGTGCTGGGAATGCTCGCAGCCGGCGATGACACGGCAGCGATCATCGCCCATTATCCGTGGCTGGAGCCGGATGACGTCCGCGCTTGTCTGGTGTTTGCCCGTCGGCTGGTTGGGCATGAGCGGTGGGAGCCGTTGACGGTCGCCTCCGCGTCATGAAGCTGCTTCTCGACTCATGTCTGTCGGGAAAGGCGGCGGAATCGCTCCGCGCATCCGGCCACGAAGTGGTCTGGGTCGGAGATTGGCCTGCAGATCCCGGCGATGCTGCGATTCTCGGGCAAGCCTGGGAGGAGGGCTGTATCGTCGTGACGCTCGACAAGGATTTTGGTGAACTCGCGGTCGTTCACGGCAAGTCGCACAGCGGCATCATCCGGCTGGTGGACTGTTCCGTGGCGCGCCAAGCCGCCACGTGTGAACTCGTGCTCGAGCGTCATGGCGGTCTGCTTGTCGCCGGGGGAATCGTAACCGCTGAGCCAGGACGGCTGAGAGTCCGTCCCGCGAATGACGCATCTCCGGCGTGATTCCCGCGCTCTTCGTCGCGCCGGCGCTCTTCCGGTGGATCTCGACGCGGCTCGCGCAGGCCGACTCGCTGCCGTGGATCAAGGCGAACATCTTCCTGGCCGGGCTGCTCGCCGTCGTGGGCGCGATCGTCGCCGGCTACTACGCCCTCGTGGGCGCGATCCTCACGCAATGGTTCCCGAGGTAGACGCCCACCAGCGCGTAGGCTCCTGCCGCGGCGACGCCCGCAAGTCGAGTTCAACGCACACCCATTTGGATGGGTTGCTGCCGCGTGCGAGTGCATCAGGTCATGCGTGACGCGTGATCGTGCACAGCGGGGTGCTGGACGCGGCCCTGCGGTGCCGGAAGAAGTAGGACAGGCTTCAGCCTGTCGCGAGACATGACAGGCTGAAGCCTGTCCTACTCGATGATCGTGCGCGGGGCGCGCGGGGCGTCGTCGGGGAGCGTCGGCACGGTCCAGATCGTGTAGAGGCCGACGGCCACGAGGCCGAGCACGAGATACTTCATCCACCAAGGCAGGCTGTTGAGCACGAGGCTGCCGGCCACGACGGCCGCCACCAGCACGATCGTGCGATACTTCATGCTCTTGCGGATGCCGTGGTAGTGCTGCCAGTCGTCGAGCGTGGGGCCAAACCACTTCGAGCGGTGAAGCCAGGCGTGGATCCGCGGCGAGCCGCGGAAGAAACACCAGCTCGCCAGGAGCAGGAAGGGCGTCGTCGGCAATAGCGGCAGGATCGAGCCGAGCACGGCGAGGCCCACGCAAGCCCAGCCCCCCACGACGTAGAGAAAGCTCTTCAGCGGGTCGGTGGTGGGCTTGAGGTCCATGCGTGGCGTCCGGCTGCCGCCGCGGCGGCCCCCGCATGGTATCACGCGGGCGTTGCGATGGGGCGTTTGTGGGGGAAACCCCGAAATCCTATGCTTCTGGCTCCCGCCGACCGTTTTCCCGCCTTTGCCTGAGGAGAATCTTCCATGCCGCTCGTCCCAATGCGCATCCTGCTCGACCACGCCGCCGAACACGGCTACGGACTCGCCGCCTTCAACGTGAACAACATGGAGCAGATCCAGTCGATCATGGAGGCGGCCAAGGAGACCGACTCGCCGGTGATCGTGCAGGCCTCGCGGGGCGCCCGCAGCTACTCGCAGGACAACTACCTCCGCCACCTCATGCTCGCCGCCGCCGAGCTCTACCCGTCGATCCCGATCGCCATGCACCAGGACCACGGCAACTCGCCGGCCACCTGCCAGAGCGCGATCGACCACGGGTTCACGAGCGTGATGATGGACGGCTCGCTCAAGGAAGACGGCAAGACGCCGGCCGACTTCGACTACAACGTGAAGGTGACGAAGGAAGTCGTGAAGCTGGCCCATGCGCAGGGCGTGTCGGTCGAGGGCGAGCTCGGCTGCCTGGGCTCGCTCGAGAGCGGTGAAGGCGAGGCCGAAGACGGCCACGGCGCCACCGGCAAGCTCTCCCACGACCAGCTGCTCACCGACCCCGACGAAGCCGCCCGGTTCGTGGCGGCCACTGGCGTCGACGCGCTGGCCGTCGCGATCGGCACCAGCCACGGCGCCTACAAGTTCACCCGCAAGCCCGACGGCGAAGTGCTCGCCATGAAGCGGATCGAGGAGATCCACCGGAAGCTCCCCAACTGCCACCTCGTGATGCACGGCTCGTCGAGCGTGCCGCA
>JBIIOM010000153.1:0-6297 GCA_044336925.1 Pirellulales bacterium | reverse complement strand
GTCGGTCCGCCGTTCGACGGCAGGGGCGGTGGCGGATGCGGAGGCGGACATGGATCGGGGCTCTGGGGGCTGAGGGCCGGGCCAGGAATGGGCGGCGGCGCCGTGGGGAGGGGGGGCAGGCGGGAAAAACCGATTATTCAGGAATGCCGCACGGTTGCATAGAGCCGAGCCACTGAGAGCCGAGCCGGAAGAAAATGGAGACGATGGGGATCGAACCCACAACCCCCGCCTTGCAAAGGCGGTGCTCTCCCAATTGAGCTACGTCCCCTCGTGGATCGCTTGTTCGCCTGGTCCCTTTTCGCCTGGTCCCTTTTCGCCTGGTCCTAGTGCGCGCGCCAAGATTCGAACTTGGGACCTCCACCTTATCAGGGTGGCGCTCTAACCAACTGAGCTACGCGCGCCCGCGGCCGCAGAGACGATTCATCACCAACGGCTGCCACCGAGTGTAGGTCTGCCGGCGACGATTTCAAAGGGGTGGGCGATTCGCCCCGTGGTGGCCGGTGCCGGAAAAGTGGGGCTGGCGCCGGCGGGCGTTCTCGCTAGGTTTTGAGGGTCTCCGTCCCCGAAGGAACATTCCCATGACCACGCAGGCCCACCTCCTCTCCCGTCGGTCGGCGGCACCGCTGCTCGCTGCCGTCGTTCTCTTCACAGCGCTGGCCGCCACGGCGTCGGCCCAGCCGACGGTCGAATACGCGCTCGGCCTCTCCCCGTTTCAGAAGAACGTCGATTTCGACAAGGTTGCGGCCGACGACGCCAGAAATTGCTCGATCAAGATGGAGAAGGAAGGGGGCGTGAACGCCTGGGTGGTCCGCGGGCCGCGCGGCGAAGTGCTGCGGTCGTTCGCCGATACCAACGGTGATCGCGTCGTCGATCGATGGAGCTATTACAAGGACGGCTCCGAGGTGTACCGCGACATCGATTCCAACCACAACGCGAAGGCCGATCAGGCACGGTGGCTCAACGCCGGCGGCAGCCGTTGGGGCGTCGACGAGGATGAAAACGGCGCGCTCGATGCCTGGAAGTCGATTTCGGCCGAGGAGGCCACTGCGGAGCTCGTCGAGGCTTTGCGTTCGCGGGATCCGGCCGTGCTCGCCCGCCTGTTGCCCAGCAAGGCCGATCTCGAGGCGGCCGGTTTTGCCGAGCCGCGGCTCTCGGAGCTCGCCGGCCGCGTGGCGGCCGCCCAGAAGGGTTTCCCCGCGGTCGCCGCCGCCGCGCAGAAGCAGCTCGGCGCCGCGGTGCGTTGGAACAACATGCTCGCCCCGCAGCCCGGTGTGCTGCCCGCCGGCGCCGATGGGATAGCCAAGGACATCGTGGCCTATGACAACGTGGTGGCGCTCGTCGATGCCGAAGGGGGCAAGAGCGGACAGGTGTATGTCGGTTCGCTCGTCCGAGTCGGCGACACGTGGCGGCCTGTCGATCTGCCGCAGGTGCCAGGCGCCCAGGGGGAGATCGCCGATTCGGTCGGCTTCTTCTCGCCGCGCATCGCCGATCGCGGCGCCGGCGAAGCGGGCGGCCAGGAAAGCGAAAAGCTCAAGCCGATCCTCGCCAAACTGCGTGATATCGAGGGCAAGCTTTCGGCTTCGAGCGCGCAGAACAGACCGGGGCTGTTGGCCGAGCAGGCCAATCTCCTCGGGCAGGTGGTCGCCGCCGCGGAAGCGGCCGAGCAGCCCTTCTGGGTGAAGCAGTTGGCGGAGACGGTGGCTGCCGGCGTGCAGGAAGGCGGGCTTCCCGATGGCATCGAACGGCTCGAACGGCTGGCGACGGCCGTCGCGGCGGACGACTCGCTCGCGGCCTTCGTGGCCTTTCGCCTCGCCTCCGCACGCTATGCGGCCAACATGCAGCAGTCGGGCGCCGACATCGGCAAGGTGCAGTCGGCCTGGCTCGAAGAGCTCGAGCAATTCGTGGAGAAATACCCCAAGGCTCCCGATGCCGCCGAAGCGATGCTGCAGATGGGCATCGCGGATGAATTCTCCGGCGAAGAGAAGCAGGCGCTCGCCCGCTACACGGCGATCGTCACCGATTTCCCCGAATCCGCCTCGGCAAAGAAGGCCCGCGGCGCCGCGCGGCGGCTCGAGAGCGTCGGCAAGCCGCTCGCCCTGTCGGGCACCGCGATCGACGGCAGGCCGGTCGCGATCGAATCGCTCCGCGGCCGGCCGGTGCTCGTGCACTATTGGGCGACCTGGTGCGAGCCCTGCAAGGTCGACATTGCGCAGATCCGCGAGCTGTATGCCAAGTATGGCCCGAAGAAGTTTGCCGTGGTTGGCATCGCGCTCGACTCCAACAAGGCCGAGCTCGCGAAGTTCCTCGCGGCGAAGCCGATCCCCTGGCCGCAGTTGCACGAGACCGGTGGGCTCGACGGCCGGCTCGCCGAAGAACTCGGGGTGCTCACGCTGCCGACGATGATCCTCATCGATGCCGACGGCAAGGTGGTCGATCGCAATCTCGTGATCACCGACCTGGAAAAGAGGCTCGACTCGCTGCTCGGGGCGAAATAGGCGGGCGTCGAGCCGGGTTGCGGTGGCGGTGATCAATCGGTATTGATCCCGCCATGTTGCTCGCACCGTTCGCCCTCGTGCCGGTTTTCGCCGCCATCAGCCCGCTGGCCTGCGCGATGACCGGAGTGCAGATTCTCGGGCTCATCGCGGCCGGCATGGTCCGCATGGCCGAAGGCACGCGGCATGAGCGGGTCTGCCAGTGGCTGCTCGTGTTCGCGCTGGCGGCCGTCGGCGGTCTGTGCGGATTCGCGCTGCAGTTCGGCGCCGCCGCCGGCGCCGTTTGCGCGGTCACGCTCACCGTGATGACGATGATCTGCGTCGTGGACTTCCGGCCGGCAGCCTGACGCCTTGCCCATCCTTCCTGGCTTGCGGCCGCGCCTGGCGCCTTCGCGCAAACCGGAAAAAAACTCCCCTTCGGCGGTGGTCGTGGCCGAAAAAGATTCGCATGGCGGCGTCTCCATCCGCACGCCGCTTCAAGGAGTCTTCCATGTCCATCTCGAGAGCAACATTCCTGACGGCCATCGTGGCGGCGTCGTTCGTGACGGCGGCGGTTCGAGCCGATGACCTCGCCGCCACGGTTGCCAACAAGCTTCGTGATACGGGCGTCATGAAGGGGTATCGCGTCAACGTGAAGGCCAAGTCGGGCACGGTCTGGCTCGAAGGCACCGTCTCCAATCCCAAGCAGATCGAGGCCGCGGTCGCCGCCGCTGAAAATGTCGCGGGCGTCGAGCGCGTGGTGAACCGGCTCTCGATCGGCGACAAGCAGGCTCCGGCCGAGGGCAGTGCATTCGCCCTGCCGTCGTCGATCAGTTCGCTCGTGGGCGCGCCGGCCGTGGCTGCCGAGAAGCAGCCGAACGAAATCGCGTCGCCTGACCAGGAGGCGTCGCCGATCCAACTCACCGCCGGCGTGGAGGAGGTGCCGAAGGCCCCTGCCGCGGCCGGCAAGAAGCCAGTGGCCCGCGGCCAGGCCAAGTCTGGGGCCAAATCGCCCGCGATGGCGAAGTCGGGCCCGCGGCCGCTCGGTGCGCCGACGGCTCGACCCATGCAGCAGCGTGGCGGTGGCCGGCCGCAGGCCGTGCGGACGAGCGCCATGCGTCAGCCGATGGAATTGCCCGGCCAGATGGGCTACTCGGAAGGCGTCGTCGGTGAACGGGTGATCGACGGCGGCGCTGCGGGCGAGGGGTATCCCAGCGACGGCAGCGTCGGCGATGGCCAGATGGTGCCCGGCTCGATGCGATTCACCGAGGGGCCTGCGGCGGCCGCCGACTGCCCGCCGGGCATGGCCGGCGGCATGGGCGGCAGGCCGATGCCGATGGGCGGCCCTGGTGGTGCCGGCGGCCCCGGCGGCATGGCCGTGCCCGTTCGCGGTGGCGGTCCCAACATGCCCAATTACGCCTGGCCCAGCTACGCCTCGTATCCCAATTACGCGGCGCTCCAGTATCCGACGCAGTATTCGCCGACTGCCTGGCCTTACATCGGCCCGTTCTATCCCTATCCGCAGGTGCCGCTCGGCTGGCGGCGGGTCTCCCTCGAGTGGGACGACGGCTGGTGGTGGCTCGACTTCGACGAGCGTCACATGCACAGCCACCACCGCTAGGCCTCGGCCGCGGAATGCCTGAAACGAAACAGCCCACCCTCGCTCTGCGGGGGTGGGTTTTTTCGTCAGCGGCGTTCCGGCTGTCGGCGCAGCGCCGGCTCACGGGCGGCAGAAGTCGGTCGCTTCGCGACTCCTTCGGATCCTCGCTGTGGGCCGCGGCGGCCCAAGGCTCGTCGAGCTTCCGCCGACCCGTTCGCCCGCGCCTTCCCTTTCCTGCCCAGTCGGAGAAATCCGCAAGTTCGGCGCCGGCGCGGTCGATACAACCAGCAGGGTCGATCAGGTCGACCGCTTCAGAAGCCTGCCCGAGGAGATCGCCATGAAGGTTCGTGCCCGGTTGTTCGCGATGGCCCTGCTGGTTGCTTCCGGCGCCGTCTCGCAGAGCGGCTGCTTCTGGATCACGTCGCAAGGCCCCAATCTCGGCCCCCTCGCCTTCCCGATCCCCGTTCCCGTCTTCTTGCAGAAGAGCAAGGAAGATCAGTTCTGGAACTACGAGCGGTATGAGCGGGCCCCGATCCTCGGTCCGCTGCAGGCCGGCGGCCCGTGCGAGGCCCTCGACGAGCCGAGCGACGACGAGGTGATGCGGGCGCTCGAGAAGGCCCGCCCCGTGCAGGGCAACTGGCCCTTCCTCTACGAGGTGCAGCGCAACCACGTGCGGATCACGAAGTGCAAGATTTCCGACTACATCGATCCGCCGCGGCACTACCCGCTCGTGGGCCCCGCGCAGCTGCACCACGCCCACTACAAGTGCACGGTCTACTTCCAGGAAGTGAAGCGGATCGGCTGGCCGGTGCCCCACACGCTCGTCGATGACGACTGCCAGGAAGTCGTCTACATCGATCACGACCACCTCCACATGGTGGGCGACGTCGACACCGGCTGCGACGCGAACTTTTAGGGCGGCCCCATCCGGCGTCGCCCCGGCTCGCGGGCGGCAAAAGTCTCCTTCGCGCTGCAATTTCTCCGCTGACGACCTACGAAGCTGCCGACCTCAGAAGGTCGAAATTGCATACGCTCGTCGAGCTTTCGCCGACCCGCTCGCCTCCCCGCTTCCGTGCGGTCGTAACGGTTGTGACGGCAAAAGCCTTGCTGGCTGAACGATTCGGCCGGAACGGCCGGAGGCGTCGATGCAAGAAGCAGCGTCGGCATCGTCCCGAGGGAGTGGGGTGGCCGTGCGCTTCTGGATGACCGCCCATGGTGCCACGGAAGGCTCCACGTACGCCCGCTCGGCTCGCCACCGGCTGCCTCGTCGCCTGCGTTCTCGCGTGGGCCGCCGGACCGTCCGCCGTCGCGCAGGGGCCGCGGGCCTGGGCCGGTTCGCAGGCGACCACACGGCAGCGTGATGAACTACGGTTGGCCGCCGTGGAATCGCGGGCCGCCAACGAGGCCGCCGTGGCGACCGCGCCGGGTGCCGAGCCGCTGATCCCCACCGGCAACCTGCTGGCCACGATCCGCGACGGTGGCATCCTGATGGTGCCGCTCATCGGCTGCTCGTTCTTGCTCGCCGTGTTTGGCTTCGAGCGAATCGTGAGCCTGCGCTGGGGGCGGGTGGTGCCGAAGCTCTTCGTGAACCACTTCCTCGAGCAGCTGCAATCGGGGCAGCTCTCCCGCGGCGAGGCGCTCGACGCCTGCGAGGAGAATGGCAGCCCTGCGGCGAAGGTCTTCGCGGCGGCGGTTCGTCGCTGGGGCAAGCCCGCGGTCGAGATCGAGCAGGCGGCGATCGATGCCTGCGAACGCGAGGTGAATCACCTGCGGCGGTATCGACGCGTGTTCAACGGGATCGCCACGATCGGACCGCTGCTCGGCCTGCTCGGCACGGTCTTCGGCCTCATCCGTTCGTTCAACGACGTGGCCGGTGCCGGCGCGATGGGGCGGCCCGACCTGCTCGCCCGCGGTTTCGGCGAGGCCCTGATCACGACGGCCATGGGCCTGCTCGTGGCCATTCCCGCGATGGTGCTCCACTGGGTCTTCACGAGCCGCGTCGATCGGCTCGCGATGCGGCTCGACGAGACCTGCCAGCAGGTGATCGACGAGATTTCACTCGAGGCGGCGGCCGATGCCCGGCGGGCGCCGCGGCCGAAGGCCCGCGCCATGGCCGCCGCGGAGGCCTGAGCATGCCGCTGGTGCGATTGAGCGACGACGAGGAGCCCGCGCCCAACCTCGCGCCGATGATCGACGTCGTCCTCGTGCTCACGATCTTCTTCATGT
>JBIIOM010000152.1:0-6320 GCA_044336925.1 Pirellulales bacterium | reverse complement strand
CATCCGCATCCAACACATCGACGAGCTGCCCGAGGTGGTGAAGTCGAAGGGCATCCGTCTCGGCATGATCGTGGTGCCGGCGGAGCGGGCGCAGGAGGCGGCCGACCGCCTCGTCGCGGCGGGCATCGAGGGCATCGTGAACTTCGCCCCCGTCACGCTCACGCTCCCGCCCCACGTGCAGATCGTGTCGGTGGATCTCGCGATCGAGCTCGAGCAGCTCTCCTTCGCCGTCACGAGCAAGCTCACCAAACCCCCCGAGTAGCAAGTAGACCGCTTCGTCCCGAAGCGGATCCCAAACGGCAGTTCAACGGCTCGCGGGCGGCAGAAGTCTCGTCGCGGTGGCCCTCGAGGACTCGGTCCAAATGCTCCTCGAGCTTCCGCCGACCCGCTCGCCTCCGTCTCAACAGACAAAAAGGTGTCAGGACTCTTTTTCGGTCTTTGTTGCCGCGGTCTGAACCTGAAGATTCAGACCGAAAAAGAGTCCTGACACCTTTTTGTCCCCCGTCAATTACACTCTCCGGCATGCCTCCCGAACGCGTCGTCGTCTTCTTTCCCTGCTATTCGCTCGACGACTTTCCCACCTGGCTCGACGACCGCGAGGCCGACGAGCTCCTCGACTATTGGACGGCCGCCTGGGATCCGCGGCTCGTCGCCGCCACCGGCAAGATCCCCGACTGGGTGAGCGTCGACGGCCACCCGCAGGATGGCGAAGCGATCCTCGGGCTCGTGCCTCCCCAGTGCGACGAACGATTCGAAGTGATGGCCTCGGCCGCGGGCCTGACCGGTTCGCCAGTCGTGCGGCATGTGCAGGGACGCGATCGAATCGTGGCGGAGGCCGTCTCGAAGCTCGGCACTCCGCAGCCCGAAAGCCCGCCCTTGCGCGAAGACTTTCACGCCCTCGGCCTGGCCTGGCTCCTTTCCGAACTGCTCGCCCGGAGGATGCGATCCTCGATGGCGCTGGGGGCCACGAATTTCGCGGAGGCGGCAGTGGCTGCCGCGCGGGCATCCGTCGCCGGCGACGAGCCCGCCGCGCGAGAGAAGCTGCAGGAGTGCTTCGGCGTGCTCGCGGCCAACCGCGGCCAGTATTATCCCGTCGATTTCTGGCTGCTCGATCTCGTGCTGCTCGCCGAGTCGACGCTTGGGCCGCGGCTGGCGCGGGAGCTCGACACGATGACGCCGCTGGCCTTCGTCGCCACCGGCCAGGTGATCGAATCGCTCGCGCATACCGATCCCGCCCTGCTCGCTCGGCTGCGGTCGCGGCTCGAGGATGGCAGCGCCGAGATCGTGGGCGGCCGCTACGACTCCACGCCGCTCGATTGGTGCACGCTCGCCACGATCCGCGAGTCGTTTGCCCGCGGGCAGGCCTCGTATCGCACTCACTTGGGCGCTGTGCCGACCACGTATGGCCAGTGCACCGGCGGCTCGTCCGCCTTCCTGCCGGGGCTGCTCACCGAAAGCGGCTATGCCGGCGCGATCTGGACGCTCTTCGACGGCACGCCGCTCCCCGACACGGGCACGGGCCGGATTCGCTGGCAGGGGGAAGGGAGGGCGTGCATCGATGCCGTGGCACGGCCGCCGCTCGACGCCCGTTCGGCCGCGACGATCCTCGCGCTCGCCGACAAGATCGGCGATGCGCTCGACCATGACCACACGGCCGTGATCCAGTTCGCCCACTACGCCGGCACGGCGAGCCCGTGGTTCGAGGCCCTGCGGCGGATCGGCGGCTGGAGCACCGCCCTCGGCACGTTCGTGACGCCGCAGAAGCTCTTCGCCGCCACGACCGGCGCCGGCATGCTCGCCGACTTCGCCCCCGACGCCTTCCCGCCCACGCTCCCCGACGCGAAAGCCGACGCCTCCCCCGACCCGCTCGGCGAGAGCGTCGCCGCCGCCCGCGACGAAGCCCGCGGGCTCGCCGCCGCGGAGCCGGCGATCGCGGCATGGCAGGCAACGCTGGCCACGCCGGCGACGGCCCCGCCGCCCACGTCACCGGAGCCGCCCTTCTGGCAGCGTTTCGCACGCGGGCTCTTCGGCGGTGCAGACGACGGGGCGCAGTTCACGCTCGAGCACGAGTGGCTGCGGCTCAGGGTCAACTCGAAGACGGGCGGGCTGCTCTCGCTGCGCAGCGTGAAAAACGATCGCGGCAACCAACTCTCTCAGCAGCTCTCGCTGCGCACCACGCGGCCGTTGCCGCCGCCGGGCAGCGCCTGGGAAGACCCGCAGGAGCGGGCCGTCTATTCGAGCATGGTGGCCGATCGCATTCTCCGCGAAGGGCCGGCGTCGATCGTGAGCGCGGGCAGACTCGTCGATGCCGAAGGCCGCGAACTGGGCGGCTTCACGCAGCGTGTCTCGCTCGTGGCGGGCCGGCCGCTCGCGCTCCTCGACATCGATCTCACGGTGCCGCGGCACGGTGGCGCGGGGCCCGTCTTCGAGGCGTATGCCGCCTGCCGGTTCGCCTGGAACGAGAACGACGACATCGATCTCTGCCGCAGCCTTCACGGCGAGCCGATCGTCACGGAGCGCAGCCGGTTCACGGCGCCCCACTTCCTCGTGGTCAAAAACCTGGCCGCCCGGGCCGACGACGTCTTCATCGCCACCGGCGGACTTCCCTGGAGCCTTCGCTCGGCGCCCCACATGGTCGATCTGATCCTGCTCGCCGGCGGCCGGCAGGCGGGCGGCTTCCGTTTGGCCGTGGGGCTTGGCATCGAGGGCCCGCGGGACGTAGCGTTGGCCCTCGCGGCCGACATTCCGTGCCCCCCACGAAAGCCCGCAGCGCAAGCAAGGTAAACCCGCGATCCACCTTTTTCTCGGAATGCCCACTCGCAGGAGCCGCAGGATGATCATCACGCTCGACGGTCCGGCAGGCGCGGGCAAGAGTTCCGCCGCCCGGGCGCTGGCCCGGCGGCTCGGTTGGTGCTACATCGACACCGGCGCCATGTATCGCGCCGTCACGCTCGTGGCGCTCGACCGCGGCATTCCGCTCGAGGATTCGGCCCGCATCGCGGTCCTCACGGAGTCGGTGCGGATCGAGTTTTGCGACGGCCGGGTGGTCGTCGATGGCCGCGACGTCTCCACCGAGATTCGCACCGAGCGGATCACGCTGGCCACGCGGCCGGTCGCCGACGCGCCCCCCGTGCGCGATGCGATGAAGCGGGTGCAGCGCCGGATGGCCGAGGGCATCGACGTGGTCACGGAGGGCCGCGACCAGGGATCGGTGGTGTTTCCGCATGCCGAACTGAAGGTGTTTCTCACGGCGTCAGCCGAGGAGCGGGCCCGGCGGCGCCACCGCGAGGAGATGGGCCGGGGCAACGCCGCATCGATCGAAGCGGTGCTCGCCTCGCAGTCACAGCGCGACGAGGCCGATCGCACGCGGCCGGTCGGCGCGATGAAGCCCGCCGCCGACGCCGTGACGCTCGAGACCGACGGCATGACTCCCGACGAGGTGATCGACCGGCTCGTCGCCATGATCGAGGCCGTGCGCGCGACCGGCGAGCGGGGCTCGGGGAAGGCGGCCGGCCAATCATGAACGACCAGCAGGCCGCGACGGGCTCCACGTCGACAGCCGCGCCGGCAGCCCCCGGTGGCCGCCACACCGCGTTTGGCCGCTGTCTCTATGCCTCGCTCTGGGTGATCTGCCGCACGCTCGGCATCGCGATCTTCGGCGTGCGCACCCGCTTCGCCGAGCCTTTGCCGAAGACGGGCGGCCTGCTCGTGCTCTCGAGCCACCAGAGCCATCTCGATCCGCTGCTGTTGGGGCTCGCCTGCGACCGGCGGCTCTCGAGCCTCGCCCGTGCCTCGCTCTACAAGTTCAAGCCGTTTGGCTACGTGATCACCGCGCTCGACGCCGTGCCGATCGACCGTGAGGCCTCCACGGTGGCGGCGATGAAGGCCATGATCAGGAGGCTGGAAGCGGGCGCGGCGGTGGTCGTGTTTCCCGAGGGCACGCGCACGCCCACGGGCCGGCTCACCGATCTCAAGAGCGGCTTCGCGCTCCTGGCGAAGCGGGCGAAGGTGCCGATCGTGCCCGTGGCGATCGTCGGCGCCTGGGAATGCTGGCCGCGGACGCGCCCCTTCCCGCGGCCGGGCCGCGTGCGGCTCGAGTTTGGCAAGCTGCTCATGCCCGAGGAGATCGCCGCGATGGACGAGCGGCAGATCCTCGCCGAATGCACCGCGCGGCTCACGGCCCTTGACGCCGAAGCCCGCCGCGTGCGGAATCATGCGCTTCCACGGAAGCCCGACGCGCGAGCGAGGAGAGTCGGGGTGGCTTCGGACCGGGCGCGGAAGTAAAGCGGATCCAGATCCGCTTCGGGACGAAGCGGTCTACTTTCGCATCACGGCGTCGGGCGGGCGCGCTTGAAGGGATCGATCCGGCCGCCTCCCGGCCCCGGCGGCGGCGCGCTGGGCGATTGTCCGAAGGGCATCTTCGGCCACTCGAGGTTCATGCCCGGCCAGGCCGGCGCGGCCACCGTGTCGGACTTTTTCACCTTCGGCGGCGCGGCCGGTGGCAGCGGTGTGGGAATCGTGGCCGGCCCGAGGAGTTCGCTCGGCTGCGGGAACGAGCCGACGGCCGGATCCTGCGGCGAGGTCGAGACGACCATCCCCGGCACGCCAGCGCCGCGATCGATCACCCGGATCGAAACATCGTCGATCCGCGCGGCGCCGAGCCCGGTCATCGCGAAGGTCACCGTCAGCGGCTCACCCGTCGCATCGGCCGGCACGATTCTGTAGAGCACCAGTCGCCGCCAGCCGGGCGTCATGCCCACGCGCTCGGCGAGCGCCGGCCCGCCGATCGAATCGAAGACGAGCAGGCCGTCCACGCTCCCCTTCACCGCCTGCGGCACCCAGACGCGGGCCTCGATCTGCAGGAGCTTGCCCGTGGGCGCGGCGATCGGGGGCGACGTGATCCAGACCGGCGGCGTCTCCACGACGACGGGCGCTTCGGCGGGGTTCGTCGGCTCGGCCCGGATTTCGAGGCTCGCGGCGCCCGCTGCCGGCTGGTCACGCGCGATCTCGACGGCCGTACGGATCTCGGGCTGATTCACGGCGAAGTGCCGCCAGCCGCTTCCGGAGAGCTCGTCGATCCGCTCCATGCCACCGCCCGGCAGCAGGTTCCCGCCGGCCTGCACCGAGCCGAGCGCCTCCACGAAACGCCAGTGCTCCGCGAGCGTGGCATCGGAGGTGGCGAGCGGGCCGGCCACCATCGAGCCGATCGCCACCACGCCGCGTTCCCAGGTGAGACGTTCGAATTGCCCGCCGATTGCCGCGGCGCGTTCGATCTTCGCGATCGCGGCGGCCATGTCGGTGGCGGCGAGCGCCTCCCCTTCGACCGCGTCGCGTTGCGCTGCGGAGAGCATCGCCGCGGCCGGCAGGTGGCCGAGCGCCGAGGGGGGCAGCCGCGCGAGCAATTCGGCGCCGTCGGCGAGCACGAGGCCGGCCACCGACCGGGCCGACGCCAGCGCGATCGGGGTGAGCTCGCGCACCCGCTCCTGCACGTGCGCCGTCACGGCCGGATCGCCGCTCAAGAGCAGGAGTCCCGACGAGCGAAATGAATCGAGCACGAGCGACACTCCCCCCGTCACCCGCTTCTGCCGCACGGGCCTGAGTCCGCCGGGGCTCAGCTCCCAGGCCTGATGGGCCTCGGGCACGCCCGGCACGAGGAGCGTGAGAGGGACGTTTTCCTGCGGGATGTCGCCCACGTAATGCCGCGCGACCACCTGCGAGCCCTGCACGCTTCGCCAGACGAGCACCATCCGCGCGCGGGAGGCTTCGAGCACGAAGGCCTTCACTTCCGGATCGCTCGATTGGGCCGTCGCGGCGAAGCGGCCGGCGGCGCCCCAGGGCTCGAGCAGTTTGAGCTTGAGATTCATGGCGCGGGCTGCCGTGGCCCGTGCCCGCGATTCGCGGTCGTCGCCATCGAGCCGCCGCGTCGACGTGAAGAGAATCCCGCGCGTGCCGGCGGCTACGGCCGACATGGCGGCGAGCGTGAGGCTTTCGGGATCGACGGAGAGCCCGCGCCCGCCGATGCCGGCGAGGGCATTGGCCTGCCGCGCGGTCTTCGGGTCGAGCTCGGTGGAGAGCGTGGTGAGGATCGGCGTGCCGGGCCGCGTGAGCCGGGGCCGTTCGCGAAGCCAGGTCAGGTAGTCGGTGAGTTCCAGGCTCGTGCCGAGCACGGTCCGCCGGGCCACGAGCAGGTCGACGTGCCGCGAGACATTTCGCAGCGACGAATCGGCCGACGCGATCAGGGGCCGCCCGGCGTGCATGTCGCAGGCCCGCACGCGTCGGGCCCGCTCCGCGAGCGCCTCGACATCCCCTTCGGCCAGGCC
>JBIIOM010000151.1:0-6333 GCA_044336925.1 Pirellulales bacterium | reverse complement strand
GCTGACATTCTTCGGCGCGCTCGTGCCCTTCGTGGGCGCCGCCGCCGTCTGGGGCACGGCGAGCCTCTATCTGCTCTTCTTCGTCAAAGACACCTGGTCCGCCGCGGGGCTCGCGCTCTGGGGCCTCTGCGTGGTTTCGACCGTCGACAACATCATCAAGCCGATCGTCCTCCACGGGCAGTCGAAGCTCCATCCGCTCCTGGCGCTTCTGAGCGTGCTGGGGGGCGTCGGGGCACTCGGGCCGATCGGCATTTTCGTGGGGCCCATCGCCGTCGCCTTCCTGCAGGCGGCCCTGACGATGCTGCAGACCGAACTCGACAGCCTGGGCGAAGGGGCCTCGATTGCGGGCCTGGAGACGCCGGGAAACCCGTCACGGCCGCCGGAGTTGCACAAACCAGTGTCGAGAGGGTGAAATCCTCCTGAACGCAGCCCTTTTTCGGAGAGGTTTCCCATGGTGTTGGAGATGGTATTCATGCTGGCCGCCCTGCTCGCAACGGGCATCGAGGCGGCCTACGTGCCGACGGAGGGGGGCGGCGGCGACTACCTCGTTCGCGTCGAGCCCGATCTCGTCAAGAACGCCTCGCCATACACGTTTACCAGCGACGTGCCCGCCGACTCCCGCGATGTCCGCCGCGTGAAGATCTACGTGGCCGATTCGTGGCCGCCGGCCGTGGAACGCTCGGTGATCGAAGCAGCCCGCCGGCCCCGGGCCGCACCGGTGGCGCTGGCACCTTCGCAGTCGCTGCTCGTCGGCGTCGATTCGAAGGCCACGCACGACAAGCCCTGGAGCTGGCTGATCGGCAGCCTCGTGGCGCTCTTCCTCTCGCTCGGCCTCAATGCCTACCTGGGGATGCTGCTGGCCCAGATGCGGCAGCGCTACCTGCGTCTGCTCCACGAGACCACCGAGGAGTAGGACAGGCTTCAGCCTGTCAGCGCTTGCTCCGCAAGCGGATGATCCGCTTCGGGACGAAGCGGTCTACCTGCGGGCGGAGCCCGCCAAGCGAAAATCGGCAGGATGCCGATGTTTCGCGTGAAGTAGACCGCTTGCTCCGCAAGCGGATGATCCGCTTCGGGACGAAGCGGTCTACCGGGGACGGAAGCCCGCAGCGCGAGCAAGGTCCATGCGTCATCCACTCCCACCGACGACGCTCCCACCCGACCCGCGGAAAACGCCCCAACTCTCCTCGCTCGCGCGTCGGGCTTCCGTACCGCTCGTAGCGAACGTCTGGTGACCTACGCGCGATTCGGGCCGCGGCGGCGGCGGCCTTGCTGGGAGCGGCGGCCGGACTGGCTGCGCGGCGACTCGTCGTCGCCGACGGATCTCTTCGCCCGTCCGCTGCCGAAGAAGTAGTCTTCGGCCTCCCACGTCGGCCGTTCTCCGTCGGCGGTGACCGTGCGGACCTCGACCGGCTCGGTGACCAATGTCTCCGCGGGCTCGCTGCTCGGCGCGATCCGCACCGTGCGCATCTGGGGCTGCCGCGGGCCGCGCTGCGGCTTCGGCTGCGGGAGCCAGGTGGCGGAGGGATCGCTCAGCGAGCGGACGTGCGCGCCGACTTCGGCGAAGAGCTTTGCCACGTGGGCGTGGCAGGTGAGCAGGAGCATCTGCCTTTCCTGCGGCTGATCGGCGACAAACTCCACCATCACGCGGGCGGCCGCGAGGGCACGGCTGTCGTCGAAATTCACGAGGGCGTCGTCCATGATCACCGGCAGGTGCACGCCGTGCCGCTCGAGATCCCGCACGAGCGCGAGCCGCAGTGACAAGAAGACTTGTTCCCGCGTGCCGCGGCTGAGCCGGTCAGGGCTCCAGGACTTGTTTTCAGCATCGTGGACCTCGAGGCGGGCCTCGTGGATCGACGTGGTGATGCCCGTGTAATGCCCTTCGGTGAGCCGCGCAAGCCAGCGCGATGCCTCCCGCAAAACGGCCGGCTGGTGGTCGCGGGCGAACGTGGCGCGCGTCTCCTCGAGGAGCGTGGCAGCCTTCTCGAGCAGCTGGCGGCGGTGCAGATGCCCCTCGAGCTCCTGCTCGATCTCGGCGATTTCCAGCTGCACGCCCTCGGTCGAATGGTCGCGGGCGGCGGCCTCCACGCGGGCGGCGGCGGCCAGGCGATGGTCGCGTGCGCGGGCCACCGACTGCTCAGCCTCGAGCGTGACGAGGTGGGCCTCGGCGAGCCGCTGCTCGAGCGACACGGCCTTCACCTCCACGAGCCAGCGGTCGAGATCGGGGAGCTCGGGGATGCGGCGCCGGGCCTCGAGCCAGGCTGTCGCCGCGGCCTGGGCCTCGCGGCGGGCCTCCTCCACGAGCACGCGGCGATCGACGAGCGCGAGGAATTCCTTCTCCGTATCGACGCCCCAACGGGCGATGATTTCATGCACCCGCTGTTCGGCGAGTTTCACGCGACGCAGCGCCGCCCGGTGGTGCTCGCGGGCCCGAAGGAGCCGCTTCTCGAGCTGGCGGCGCAGCTGATGGGCGTGCGTTTCGCGGTCGAGCCGATCGCGGAGCTGCTGCAGGTGCTCCAGCGGCGTCGACTCCGGCAGCATGTCGCATTCGATCATGCACTGCTCGATACGGTGGGCGAACGCCGCCAGTTCCTCGTTGCGCAGCCGCGACTCTTCCGACGTGCGGCGCCGGTCGTCGTCGAGCGCCAGGAGCGTGTGACGGTGCCGCGAAATCTGTCGCACTTCGGTCGGCGCGAGCGTGGTCGGCAGGCCGCGCTGCTCGAGCGCCCGCTTCCATCGCGACCGGGCGGCGGCCAGCCGCGAACGGGCCTGCGCGAGACTCTGTTCGGCCACCGAGACGCGGTCGGCGAGCACGTGGAGCGAGCCTTCGCGGGCCGCGAGCTCCTCGAGCCGCTCCACCTCCGCCTGCGCGATCGCGGCGCGGCGTTCGAGCGTGGCGCCGGCCTCGCCGGGCAGTTTGCCGGCCTCGATCTTCTTGTCGAGGAGGCCGCACTGCGCGGCGAGTTCGTCGCGCTGCGTCTCGACCATGTCGTACTGCTGCCGCGAGGCCTCGAGACGGGTGTTGGCAGCCCGGTCGAGCGACCAGGTGGCGATCGACGCGAGGCCCGTGCCCGCCAGGCCGAGCGCGGCCAAGGCGTAGGCCAGCGATCCGGTGACGGTGCCCGGCAGCAAAAGCCCCGAGAGGAGCATGCCGGCGCCGAGCACGAAGATGGTGCCGAGCGCGATCAGCCAGCCGATTGGCAGGAGCTGGTTTTCGAGGTTGTAGGCCACGTCCTTCCCGAGCCGATGGAGCGACTTCTCGAGGTCGGCGAGCTGCTCGCCGGCGGAGAGGCGGTTGCGGAAGAGCGAGGCGCGGCCGCTCGCCTCCTCGATGGCGGCCGCGATCGTGATGCCGCCCAGGTGGGAGCCGGCGGTGCGGATCGATCCCTGCGTCGTGTCGAGCACGCCCTTCACGTCGGCCACGGCCCGCTTCGCCGCCTTCACGTCGCGAAGCGCTGCGGTGACCGCGCGGGCGCGAGACTTGAGCGGGCCGAACGAATGCGTGAAGCCGGCGGGCAGCTGCATCTCCGCGAGCGCCTCGATGGAATGGCCGACGAGCCGATCGGTGCCCACCAGCCGGGCGAGGCCGGCGCTGCCGAGCTGCTCGCCAAATCGACGGGCGGCCTGCCGGGCGGCATTCTCAGCGCGGGCGGCATCGGCCACGAGCCGCTCGAGCCGTGCCTGCTCGTCGCAGAGGGCCGTCACGAGCGGCCGCTTCTTCCGGATGAGCGCGTCGGCGGAAAGCCCCTTGAGTTCGCGGGCGAGACGGGCGCGGATCCGCTTCTTCTTGCGGGCCACGCGGTCGAGCCGGTCGCGGTGCTTCGAGGCCAGCTGCCAGGCATCGAGGTCGGCGTGGATGATCGGCTGTGTTTCGAGCTGCGCGAGATGCTCGGTCGCCCGGCGATGCTCGTGATGGAGCGGCTCGAGCGGCAGCAGGCTGCGGATCGTCTCCTCGGCCCGCCGCGCCCGGTCGGCGTGGGTCTCGAGCTCGGCGATTTCGGCGTCGATCCGCGCCAACTCCGTGGCGAGCACGCCGGCGGCGATGGCCGGGGCGTTCATGGCGGCCAGCCGCGCCAGCGCCGCGCTTCGCCGCTGCCGCAGGGCCTCGATGGGGGAGACGTCGGGGTCGGAGGAATCGAGCCGCGCGATGGCGTCGCGGAGATTCGTGAGCACCAGCGCCACCTTCGAGCGATCGAGCCCGCTGGCAAGTTCGTAGAGGCGGCTGCCGCAGCCATCGGCCTCGAGCGTCTGCAGCTCGTGGAGCTCGTCGAGGCCGAAGGCCATCACGGCCGTGAACGTGCGCTCGTCGATCTCGCCCATGAAGTCCTGGAGAAAGAGCGCCGTCTTCGAGCGGCCCGCGGCATCGAGCACCGTGAGCTGATCGGCCATCGGCACGTCGCGGTCGTTTTCGTAGGTCGCTCGCGAGAGCCGCTGCAGGTGCGGCCCCTCGTGCCGCCGCTCGATCACGATCTTTCGGCCATCGACGCCCGCCCGCGCGAAGATGCGGCCCCCGCAGGGCAGGTGCGGATCGAGCACGCCGCGGCGGAAGAGGCTGCCGAAGCCGAACAAGACGCCGCGGACGAATTCAAGCAGCGACGTCTTGCCGGTCTCGTTGGTGCCGTGGAGCACCTCGATGCCGTGGCCGAGCCCGTCGATCGAGACGTCGTCCAGAGCGCCGAAGCGATCGATCTCAATCCGTTCGATGATCATGCGGAAACCTTTGCGGCGTATGTGACGGGGGGAACGATCACTCAGGTCGATTCAAGGAGCTCGAGGGCGAGCCAGCCGGCCTCGCGGGCCACCGGCAGGATTTCCGTCTTCTCCGTCTCGAGCACGAATTCCGCGACGCCCGAGGCGAAGGAGGCGGCTCCCCCGGTCTTGGCCGCGGATGCATTGCGGATGAGCACGGTGGGGGATTCGCCACGATCGGCCTCGATCTCCTGGCACCAGGCGCGAAACGTGCGGGGGTCGTAGAGGTCGCGGATGCGGGCCATCGTCTCGGCCGTGATCTCCGACACGTGCACCCGCCGCGTGATGCTGCCGCCGCAATCGACGGCGCACCGCACGATCTGCATCGGCGCCTGGGAATCGACCGACATCCCTTCGAGCGCGCTCCAGATCGTGGTGGCGAGCTGCTCGTCGTCGCCGGCGAGCGACGTGATCGTGAGCGTGCGCCAGGCGACGTGGTGCGTGGGCACCTCGCGCCAGTCGCCGCGCCAGTCGGCACGCGGGTCGCTCACCGTATGGGCGTAGCCGGAGAGGGCGGCGGTGGTCTGCGGCAGGTTCGTCAGCGTGACGGCGGCGCAGGCGCCCGCGGCGGGCTCGCGGCTGCTGCGGGCCTGCAGCGCCGGCACCTGATGCACGCCGGCCGGCGTGGGCTGCAATCGCCGTGAGCCCCAGACGAAGAACGTTCCATGATTGGTCCAACCACCGGTGGGCACGGGCGACTGCAGCGCGTGCGACACGGCCGGCTCGCCGTGGAGCGAACTCCAGGCGTCATCCCAGCCGATCACGATCCGCCGCTGCGCCGGCAGGAGCGACGAATGAGCCGAAGCGAACGACGGCGGCAGCTGGGCCGAGGCACCCGACGCATAGGCCGGCCCGCGGGCCGAGCAGATCTCGAGCGACAAGCCGCGCATGTCGAGCCGCAGCGGCGAGACCGGGGTGACGAACGAGAGGCCGTCCGGATCGGCCAGCGCCCGCGAGACATTGGCGACGTCGGCCGGCTCGTCGGCCACCCAGATCGTGCGGCAGCCGTTGGCGGCGAGCCCCACGATCAAGCCGCGCAGGGCCGCAGCCTGCGCGGGACTCGCGCGGACGGGGTCGAGCGTGCTGCCGAAGAGCACGAGCGCCGCGGCGCGGGTCTGCCGCGCGGTCGTCACGGCCGACTTCAGGGCCTCGAACGGGGCGCGGGCCACCGCATCGGCGACGGCCTCGGGCGCGCCGGCGGGGACGGGGATCGGTCGATCCAGCGCGGCATCGAATGCGAAAACGAGATCTGCCACGGCCGTTGTTCTCCGTTTGACCTTGAGAATGTGAAGGCTGCACGGAAGAGCCGTGGCGGCATCGCAAGGAAAGGCGCGATGCACCCGTGCCGATCCATGGCAAGGGAACACAGGAAAGATGGGGGCAATGTAACGCCTCGGGCCGAATCCCTCCAACGGCAAAATCAGCGACGCAGACGCGGGAAAGCGAAACCCGGCCCGGGGCTGCCTGTACCCTCTCGGCGGACGTTCGCTGCGGACATCCTGTCCTCCGCTCACTGCATGTCCGCTCGCTTTCGGCATCCTGCCTGCGCTCGCTTCCATAGCCCGCGAGAGGGTACAGGCAGCCCCG
>JBIIOM010000023.1:0-20395 GCA_044336925.1 Pirellulales bacterium | reverse complement strand
CGACACCCGCCTTCCTCGAGGGCCCGAAGCCCGGCGAGGAGCTCGCCGTGAGCATCGAGGAGGGCAAGACGCTGGTGGTGCGCCTGCTCACCGTGGGTGAGCCGCATGCCGACGGCACGCGGACGGTCTTCTTCGAGTTGAACGGCCAGCCCCGCAGCGTGTCGATCGCCGACAAGAGCCTCGAGGCGAAGGTCCAGCGCCGCCCGAAGGCCGTGGCCGGCGACGCCCGCGAAGTGGGTGCGCCGATGCCGGGCCTGATCGTGACGGTGGCCGTCCGCCCGGGCGACGCGATCACGAAGGGGCAGAAGCTCCTGTCGCTCGAGGCGATGAAGATGGAAACGACGGTCTACGCCGACCGCGACGGCAAGGTCGCCGAGGTGCTCGTCGCCCCGGGCACGCCGGTCGATGCGGGCGAACTGGTCGTGCGGTATGCGGACGCGTAGCGGGCTGGCCTAGTTGGCTCAGCGATTGCTCAACGCGCCCAATCCGGCTTCGGTTGACCCGTACCCCGTCGCCGGACGCTCGCTTCGGGTGATACGGAAGCCCGACGCGCGAGCGAGGAGCGTTGGGGCGTTTCTCGCGGAGCGGGTGGGAGCGCCGTTGGTTGGAGTAGAGGGCGGATGGACCTTGCTTGCGCTGCGGGCTTCCGTCGCTTGTCAGCATCCGCCGGCGACGGGATACCCTAATGCTCCCCGTTCTGTAGGACACGCTTCAGCCTGTCCCACTCCAAAGCGCGGAGAACAGTCGGGCGATCCGCTTCGGGACGAAGCGGTCTACGGGGGACGAAGCGGTCTACTGGGGACGACGTGGTCTACGCGTGAAGCGGTCTACTTCACGAGGTCCTTGAACACCTTGCGGACCTTCTCCACTTTCGGCGCTGCGACGGCCTGGCAGTAGGGCTGGAAGGGATTGTTGGCGAAGTAGTCCTGGTGGTAGTCCTCCGCGGGGTAGAACCTGGAGGCCTCCGTCACTTCCGTCACGATCTTCCCGGGGAACACCCGCGCCGCGTCGAGCTTCGCGATCACCTCCTCGGCGATTCGCTTCTGCTCGGCGTCGTGGTAGAAGACGCCCGAGCGATACTGCGTGCCCGCGTCTGCTCCCTGACGATTGAGCGTGGTCGGGTCGTGCGTGGCGAAGAACACTTCGAGCAGTTTTTCGAACGACACCTGCTGCGGGTCGTATTCGATCTCGATCGCCTCGGCGTGGCCGGTGAGCCCCGTGCAGACCTGCTTGTAGGTGGGGTTCGGCACCTGGCCGCCGATGTAGCCGCTCGTGACGCTCTTCACGCCCTTGAGTTGGGCGTAGACGGCTTCGGTGCACCAGAAGCAGCCGCCGGCGAACGTCGCCTTCGCGCGTTCTCCCGCGTCGTCCGCTGCCGTTCCGTGACCGATGCCGAAGCCCGTCATGATGCATGCTCCTGCCAGGATGATCGCTCGTCGCTTCATGGCTCACGCCTCCTCGTTCGAATCGCATTGCGTATTGTAGGGGCTTTTTCCAGATCGACGACGAATCGCAGCGGCTTCTCGGCCCATTCGCCGGCATACCCCACGCCGATCCGGGGCGTCCGCTCGATGCGCCGTGGCGGGATCGGCTTGCCGGGCTCGAACCAGAGGCCCGTCCGGCGGGTGGCGGCCAGGCCGTCGAACGATTGGTCGATGCCGAGTCCCTTCGTCACCCGGCCCGGCCCGACGAGGTCGCCGGCGCCACGAATGAGCACCGCCGCCGGCACGCCCTCGGCCCCGGTGACGATATTGAGCATCCAGTGCATCCCGTAGCAGAGATAGACATACCAGCGGCCCGCGGGGCCAAACATCACGGCGTTGCGCCTGGTCATACCCTTCGAGCCGTGGCAGGCCAGGTCATGCGCGCCGAGGTAGGCCTCCGTCTCGAAGACGACGTGCCGCGTCGGCCGGCCATCGGGCCCGCGCACGACGAGCCACGCCCCGAGCAGCTCCCGCGCGACGCGGTCGGCAGGGCGGTCGAAGAAGGCAGAAGGCAGAAGCGAAAGACGCGCCATTCATTCGTTTTAGGCGATTCTGTCGTCGGGGACGACTGATTTTCCGGGATCGACCTCGGGCTGAAGGAGCCCGGGCGGATCGGAGGAAGTCGAGGCGAGTTGGCGTATCCTCGCCTCCGAAGCCGAGGCTTTCGCCGTCCGCCCGGGCGGCTTGGGCGCATCAGTGCAATCTCTTAAGATGCCACGCCCGAAACACCGCGCCCGGAGCCCCACCCATGGAAGCAGGCATCGTCGGACTGCCGAACGTCGGCAAGAGCACGCTCTTCAACGCCCTCACCCAGTCGAAGGCCGCCCAGAGCGCCAACTACCCCTTCTGCACGATCGAGCCCAACGAGGGGATGGTGAGCGTGCCCGACGGCCGGCTCCAGCGGATCACGACTTACATCCCGCCGCAGAAGGTGATCCCCGCGGCGCTCAAGCTCGTCGACATCGCGGGCATCGTGAAGGGGGCGAGCGAGGGCGAGGGCCTCGGCAACAAGTTTCTCTCCCACATCCGCGAGGTCGATGCGATCCTGCAGGTGGTGCGGTGCTTCGAGGATCCCGACGTGATCCACGTGGCGGGCAAGGTCGATCCCGTCTCCGACATGGAAACGATCGAGATCGAGCTGATGCTCGCCGACATCCAGCACCTCGACAACCTGCTCCCGAAGGCGGAGCGGGCGGCCAAGAGCGCCGACAAGGAGGCGAAGATCAAGGTCGAGGTGATGAAGAGATGCCTCGCGCACCTGGGCGAACAGAAGCCGCTGCGCACGCTCGTGCTCGACGAGGCCGAGAAGAAGGCCGTGAAGGAATTCGGCCTGCTCACGGCGAAGCCGATCCTCTACGTGGCCAACGTCGACGAGACCGATCTCGAAGGCAAAGGCCCGCTCGTGCAGCGGGTCCGCGCGGCGGCCGCGAAGGCCGGCGCGGACGTCGTGCCCGTGTGCGCCAAGCTCGAGGCCGAGATCGCCGAGCTCGACGAGGCCGACCGGGCCGAGATGCTCTCGGGCGCCGGCCTCACGGAGCCCGCGCTCGCGGTGCTGGCCCGGGCCGCCTACAAGACGCTCGGCCTGCAGAGCTACTTCACGGCGGGCGAAAAGGAGGTGAGGGCCTGGACGGTGCCGGTGGGCGCGCTCGCCCCGCAGGCGGCCGGCGTGATCCACACCGACTTCGAGAAGGGCTTCATCCGCGCCGAGATCTACTCGCTCGAGGACCTGGAGCAGTTTCACACCGAGAAAGACATCCGCGCCCACGGCAAACTGCGGGTCGAGGGGAAGGACTACGTGATGCGCGACGGCGACATCTGCCACTTCCTCGTCAACCGGTAGTAGACCGCTTCGTCCCGAAGCGGATCCATCATCAACGCGCCCAACCCGGCTTCGGAGCTGCCCGGACCCCGCTCGACGGACGCTCGCTTCGGAAGCCCGACGCGCGAGCGAGGAGAGTTGGGGCGTTTCTCGCGGGGCGGGTGGGCGCGGCGTCAGTGGGAGTGGAGGGCGGATGGACCTTGCTCGCGCTGCGGGCTTCCGTAGCTTGTCACCTACGCCGGCGAGCGGGGTACCGGTCACCCGTCGCCGGACGCTCGCTACGGAAGCCCGACGCGCGAGCGAGGAGAGTTGGGGCGTTTCTCGCAGGGCGGGTGGGCGCGGCGTCAGTGGGAGTGGAGGGCGGATGGACCTTGCTCGCGCTGCGGGCTTCCGTAGCTGCCGCATACGCCGGCGACGGGGCATATGCAGCCCCGAGCCGGGTTGGGCGCGTTGATGATGGGTCCGCTTCGGGACGAAGCGGTTTACTTCAGCGCCGGTTCGCGAAGATGGTCTGGGAGCCACTCGTTTTCCGCGGCGTCGGGGGCGACGCTGCTCGCGCCGCCCGGTGCGAAGCCGTCGGCATATTCCTCTTCGTGCTCCTCGCGGGCGCTCGTGCCGAAGAACGAATACATCACCGGCACGAGAATCAGCACCAGCACCGTGGTCGTCGCCAGCCCGAAGGCGAGGGCCGTCGCCATCGGGATCAAGAACTGCGCCTGAAAGCTCTTCTCGAAGAGCAGTGGCAGAAGACCGCCGATCGTCGTGATACTCGTAAGGAGCACGGGCCGAAACCGCAGACAGCCCGATTCACGAAGTGCGGCCCGCAGCGGATGGCCTTCGCGGACACGGTGGTTGATGAAGTCGATGAGCACGATCGAGTCGTTGACGACGACGCCGGCGAGGGCCACCAGGCCGAACATGCTGAAGATCGTGAGCGGCATGCCCATCACCGCATGGCCGAAAATCGCCCCCGCACAGCCGAAGGGAATGATCGCGATGATCAGAAATGGCTGGAAGTACGACTTGAATTCCATCGTGAGAAGCACAAACATCGCGAACAAGGCCACGACGAAGCCCACGCCAAGGCTCTCCAGGGATTCCTGGGTCTGCTCCTGCTCCCCTTCCCAGCGGACGCGAACGGCCGGGTATTCGGCCAGCAGATCGGGCATCAGCCGCTTCTGAAGGTCGGCCACCACCTGGGCGCTCGTGAGCGAACTCTTCGCCACGTCGATGTCGGCGAGCACGGAAATCGAACGTTTCTGGCCGACGCGATTGATCTCGGAATAACCCCGCTGCACCGCGACGTCGGCCAGTTCGCCGATCGGCCGCTTGACGCCGTCGGGCCCGGTCACGCGGAGTCGATCAAGCGTGGCGAAGCTGCGCCGCTCGTCTCGTGGATAGCGAACCATCAACTTCACTTCATGCCGACCGCGCTGCAGCCGCATCACCTCCTCGCCATAGAAACTCGCCCGGATCGTGGCCGCGAGGTCGGCGAGCGACACACCCATTGCCTCGGCCCGCGGCTTCACCTTGATCTGGTATTCCCACTTGCCCGGCCGCGAGTCGTCGTCGATGTCGATCACGCCCGGATACTGGCCGAGCCACTCCTTGCAGCGTTCGACCGCTGCTTCGAGTTGCCGCACCGATTCGGCGTCGGAGTTGGACAGGAGTTTGAATTCGACCGCCTTGCCGCCAGGCCCGATGTTTTCGGTGCCGTAGACGAGGCTCTCCGTCCCGGGAAAATCCCCGGCCGCCCGCCGCCACTCACTGATGAACTCCTCGCTGGTGACGCTGCGTTTTTCCCCCTCGACCAATTCGAGGGCCACGGCACCGACGTGGCTGCCGCTCTGCCGCGCATCAGGGCCGACCTCGCCGGGCGCCGACACCTGGCCCACTGCCCGATGGACAAGTTCGAGAATCGGGGCGTCCGGGGAGGCCACTTTCCTCGCGGTGGCGACGGCGGCCTCCTCGAGGCGGAGCGTGGCGTCTTCCGTCACACTCGCCGGGGTGCCGTCGGGAAAGACGATCTTCGCCGTCAGCCGATTGGCGTCGATCTTGGGGAAGAGCCGGAACGGTGTGATCCCGCTGCGGACGATGCCGAAGGCGACGAGCAGAATGCCGACGGCCGCGGCGAGCACGGCAAGGCGATTGGCAAGGGCGACATCCAGCAACGGCGCGTACACCGCTTTGACGAACCACTTGAGACCCGCGTCACAAACCTTTTGCAGCGCGTCCACCAGCTTCAAAAGAGGCCGCAGCGGGTAGAGCAGAATGCCGAAAAGCGTGAACACGAAGTTCTTCTCGTGGGCCAGATGGCCCGGGAGCACCAACGTCGACTCGAGGAGCGACATCATCAGCGCCGAGATGAAGGCGAACGGCATGACCGCGATGAATTTGCCCATCACGCCCGACACGAAGCAAAGCGGCAGGAACGTGATCACGGTCGTCAGCACGCTGGAGATCACGCTGGGGATCACCTCGACCGTGCCGTCGATCGCGGCCGCGGTGAGGCTCTTGCCCATCCGGCGATGCCGGTCCACGTTGTCGCTCACCACCACCGCGTCATCGACGACGATGCCGATCGCCATCAGGAAGGCGAACATGGAGAGCATGTTGAGCGTCTGGTCGGTGCCATACATCAGCATGCCCGTGCCGAGCATCGAGAACGGAATGCCCATCGCCACCCAGAAGGCGATCTTGATATCGAGAAACAGCGTGAGGATCACGAACACGATCACGAGGCCCTGGAGCCCGTTCTCGATGAGCATCCGCAGCCGGTCCTTGACGTCGATCGACTGGTCGGCCCAGACGGCCAGTTCGTAGCCGGCCGGGAGCTTGGCTGACGCGGCGTAGTCCTTCACCGCGGCCACCATCGCCAGAAGATCCTCGCCGGAACTGCGGTCGATCGACACCACCATCCCCTGCCGGCCATTGATGCGATTGGTGGCCGCCACGTCGGCGAACTCGTCGCGAACGGTGCCCAGATCGCCGACCGTGAGCACGAGGCCGTCGGAGAGCGTGACGAGGGGCAACGTGGCGATCTCTTCACCGACATACCGCTTGTTTTTGCCGCGCAGGAGAATCTCGCCGCCTTCGCTGCGGATCGTGCCGCCGGGAAGTTCCAGATTCTCACGGCGCACGATCTCCGCCACCTTCTGCAGCGAGAGGCCGTATTTGCGGAGCGTTTCCTCCGAGATCTCGATGTCGATCTGATAGTCCTTGGCACCGAGCAGGTTGGCGGCCGACACGGCGGGCAGGGCGAGCAGGTCGTCGCGCACGGCTTCGGCAACGTCGCGGAGTTCACCCTCCGAAACCTCCCGCCCGGCCGGCTGCTCCGGTGCGAGCACGCCGAGCTTGATCGCCGGCGTGCGGAGCGTCACCTGCTCCACCTTCGGATCCTCCGCGAGCTCCGGCATGCTGGGAATCCGCTCCACCTCGGAGCGAATCTCACTGAGCGTCTTCTGCACATCCTTGACCGAGTCGCGCAGCTCGAAGACGCAATAGCCCATGCCCTCCTGAGCCACACTCGTCAACTTTTTGATCCCCGTGACGCTCCGGCAGGCCTCTTCGATCTTCTGGCAAATGCCCTCCTCGACCTCGTCGGGCGTCGCGCCCGGATAGGGCACGGTGACCAGCACGATCTCGAGGTCGAACTCGGGAAACACCTCGCGCCGCATCGACGCGAAACTCATGGCGCCCACCAGCAACACGGCGAGCACCAACGTGTTCATCGCCGGCATGTTGCGGACGCACCAGCTGACGATCGTTCTCATGCCGGTGTTCTCCCGTGGCTCACGTGGCGTCGTTGCCGTCCGGCGCCTCGGCCATGACGGCGGGCTCGGACCGCGCTCCGCCGGCCTCGACGACCGCCATGCCGTCACGTGGATTGGAGAGTTGGCTCGTCACCACACGGTCGCCTGGCAGCAGCCCCGAGGCTAACGAATCGAACACGACGCGCTCTCCGGCGACCTGCACGACACGGGGCTTCAGGATCACGAGCCTTCCATCCCGCATCACCCACACCTCGCCGTTGGGCCGCTGGGCCACTTCGGGGATCGAGACAAGCTGCTCGGGCGAATCCACGTGCACCCGCACCTCGACGAACATCCCGCGCAGGAGCGACTGCGGCGCCCCGGCGGGCAGTTGGGCGAGCGGCGCGCCGTAGCGATCGAGCGCGGTCACGGCCTCCGGCTCGCCGACGAGGACGCGGCAGGGAAGCGTGCGCGTCTTCTCATCGAGCCCTCGGCCTTCCTGCCGGGAGAGCACGCCTTTCCACTCGTAGGCCGCGTCGCCGACGGTGAAGACGACGGTGGCTGGCGTGTCGAGTTGCTCGTGGGCTTCGCGGATGCCCGCGGCGCCGTTTTTGCGGCCGCCCCAGACCCGCGCCACCTCGTCCATCTGGAGGTTCGTGCGAATCTCGGCCGACCGCGTGTCTTCGATCGTGACGAGCGGATTCCCCTTCGAGACGAACGAGTCTTGCTCGACCTTGTCTTCCACGACGATGCCGTCGATGGGCGCCACGATCCGCGTCCGGGAGAGGTCGAGCTTGGACTTTTCGAGCATCGTCGAAGCCAGCGATTGCGCCTCGAGCAGCCGGTTGCGACGCTTCGCGAGCACCCGCGACTGCCCCTCGAGCGATGCGAGCGCATTGGATGCAGTCAGTTCGTCGCGCATGGAGCGGTCGTGCTCCGACTCCGTCACGATCTTGCCCGCCTTGAGGTTGTCGAGGCGGGCCACTTCACGCCGCGCGAGCTCAACCTGCCGCCTGGCGAGTTCGGTCGTCGTCTTCGACTGCGTGATCTCCTCGTCGATCTCTTCGATCGCGAGCCCCGCCTGCTTGAGCTCGCGTTCGAGCCTCGCGACGTCGAGTTCGTAATCACGCGGATCGATTTCGAAGAGCAGCGTGCCCGCCTTCACGAACTGTCCCTCGTTGCAGGCGGTCGATTTCTTCAGCACCCGACCGGCGACCTCGGCGGCGAGCGTCACCTCGCGGAGTGGCACGACGACCCCATCTGCCTCGATCGTGAGACCGTCCGTCTCCGCCACGACGCCGGTCGTCTGCACGGGCGTCGCCGCGGCCGCCTCCGCCTGCTTGCGCTCCGGCGGAGGCTGACTGCCCATGAGAAGGAATACCGCAACTCCGGCGCCAAGGATCGCCAGGGGGACGATCCAGCCGAGGATGGTACGAACGATGCTCATGCGGGCGATTCCCTTTCGAACCGTGATTGTTTGGGCGGCGGCGGCGCTACGCTCAGCGGAGGCGCTACACCCAGCGGCGGCGCCATCCCCACCGCGGCCAGCGAAAAGCGGGTGATGTGGTCGGCGAGCTGCTTCGGCGTGTGCAGCGAATGGATCTCGGTACGTGGCACGAGCATGCCCACGACATCCCCGGCCGCACGATAGAGAAAACACTGGCCGATGATGCTCATCGCAATGCGGCGCAATTCAGACTCTGGCAGGCGTCCCTGGCAGAGCTCGTCGAGGATCGACACCAAGACCGCGAAATGCGGCCGAACGTAGTCCTCGACCATCTCGCGGCAGGCCTCCGTCGGCTGCAGCACCTCGCGGAGCATGAGCCGCACCTGCCAAGGCTGCTCGCTGAAGCCCAGCATGCGTTGCAGCGTGGTGTCGATGAAGTCGTGGAGTCTTTCGGTCGCCGGCCTGCCCGGGGCCTCGGGCAGCGGAACCTCCGCGGCCCGCTGCTGATGGGCATGCTTCACGCTCTCGATGTAGAGCCGCCGCTTGTCGCCGAAGTAATAGTTGACGGCCGCAATGTTGACGCCGGCTGCGAGGCAGATGTCGCGGACCGTGGCAGACTCGTAGCCGCGTTCGGCAAACTCCTGCCCGGCGGCCGAGAGGATCCGGTGGCGCGGATCGTCACCGGCAGGCTTGAGTGGCTGGCTGGCGGCGGCTTGGCGGATGGCGGGCATGCGGTCGATCGCGGTGTTTCAAACGGGCGTTTCAATCAACTGTACACAAAACGAACCGCAGAATCCCAGACGGGTTAACCCAAGTTACGCACCTGGGAGCGTAAAGCCCGGGATTCACGCGAATTTGGGGTCAAAGTCTTCACTACCTTTGTGCGGGGCTGTCGGGCCGCTTGAGCCGCCTGGGAAGTGTCAGCCCGAGCCTGTGCAGCAGCGTCTTCTGCTCGGCCTTTGGCTCCGTTACGTGCCGCAGGCGCACCGTGGTGTGGATGCCGCCGGCTGACTCCGCGGGCAGGACGATGTCGCCGCTTTTGATCTTTGCGAACTCGTAGAGGAGCGTGCGGGGCGCATCCCCGACTGGTGCCACACGGGCCGAATCGCCAGTTCGTCCTTCGCGATCCTGAAGGCCCATTCTGCCTCTGTGAGCTGGATGTATCGCTTCCAGAGCGTGGCCGGATCGACGCCGGTGAGATTCGTCCGCAGGAGGTAGCAGCCATCGACCAGCTGCGACCATTCGTGGAACTTCTCGTTGCGGACCCAAGTCACCTCCAGATGCTGTTTCCCGAGCGGCTGCGGCAGCTTCCTGATCGTGACGTCGAAGGCCTGCGACGCCCGCAAGAAGCGTTCCTTCAATCGGCCCAGCCGCTCACTGGCCAGCCTCTCGTCGCGAAGCCGTCCCGATTCGGCAGCACTCTTGAGCTTCTTCAGGCCGGCTTCCATGTGGCCGATGAACTTCTCGTGCACCGCGAGTTCCTTCGATCGCCGATCGACGCTGCGCGCGAGGAGGAACGTCTCCTGGCCATCCGGGCCCGGCACGAGCTTCACATCGACGCAGGAACATCGAAGCACTCCGCGGATCGGATGCTTCGAAGATCGCAAAGTCGAAAGCGAAAACTCGAGGGCAAGGTCTTCACTACACGGCCGTTCGCGGAACCACGCGTTGTCGCGTCAGCACTTACGATCGATGAACCGCCCACGAATCCGAAAAACGGTTCCGAACTGCGTACCTTGGGCTAGGGCGATGCTCGTGGAACGTGCCGCGAGAGTTGCATGCTGTCATGAAGTACCCTCACCACCTCCAGCGTCGTTTTGTGCCGCATGCGAAACACGAGAAAGTGTCGCGGTGCTGCGACTCGGGCGGCTGCTGCGTTGCCGCGCCGTCGTGAATGCACGATGTGGTACAAGCGGAGCCCGGTGATGATTTCATCGGCTTCATGCGCGCCGGCTCGCGATGGATCTCTTGCCACGTCGGTGATCGCTTGGGCGAGCAACGCGGCATACCGCTGCCGAGCCGTCTCTCCAAATGTCTCCCGGGACCACACGAGGATGGAGGCCAGGTCCTCCTCGGCGGCCGGGGCCAGAATCACCGTCCGCATGGCCTCATGCTCTACGACGAGCTGTCGGTTTCGGGCGGCTGGCGCCCAACGATCCGATGTGCCTGGCGAGATCCGACGACGACGTAAACTCGATGCCGCGCCCTTGCTGCAGCTGGGTGAGCCCCTCGGTCGCCAGCCGGCGAAGCATCTCGAGCTTGTGGGCATCCGCCGAGGTCTGTTCTTGCAACAGCCGCAGGCCGGCTCGCATCACCTCGCTGGCATTGTGATAGCGGCCCGCGGCAATTTCGTCGGCAATGAAATCGTCGAATTGATCCGTGAGGTTCACGTTGCGAGTCGGCATCGACACCTCCTGATTGTTTCACGAAACACCGCAGTCGGGGCTCCGGAGTCGGGCATCGCCACGCCCGGATCATACATGGTATTGGCAAATATTGCCAATGCCCGGAACGTGCCACCGTCGGCCCCGCAGGCGGTGCCCGGCGGGCCTGACCTGCCCCCCCTTCAACGTCGCCACTTTCAGAGAGAGAATCTCTGGTGGTGACGCCCGCTCCCTCCGTGGCCTCATGCAGGTGGCGTACGCCGGCGGTGCTGATGGTTGACAAAGAATGTACGCCTGTATATTCTTCCGGTTGGTCGTTGTTTTCTCCCGGAGAATCCCGCCATGACGAGCGAGCAGTTGAAGGCGACCATCCGGCAGCAGCCGTTTCGGCCGTTTACCATCCGCATGGTCGATGGCCGATCGTTCACCGTGACGCACCCCGATTTCGTGATCGTGTCGCCCACGGGACGGACGGCGATTGTTTTCGAGCCCGACGACAGCTACAGCGTCGTCGATCTGATGCTGATGAACGAACTCGATGTTCCGGCGCCGAAGGCGGCGGGCTGATGACCGCGCGGCGTGGGGGAAGTGGCTGCCGTAGGTGCCGTGGGCGTGCTATGCTGCCAGCCCGCTGAATCCGTCCGCTGTATATGTCCCCGAACGTGGAGCGTGCTGAAGCCTGTCCTACTGGGAGGGAGGCAGGCTGGAAGCCTGCCCCACGCGGCGGCCGCTGGCGAGGGCGCCGTTGATCGAGGCGGAACTGCAGTGGTCGCCGCAGAGGAAGAGGCCGTCGGCCAGCCGCGGGCTCGCAGGCCGCAGCCGGCGGGCGGCCGGGGATTCATCCGGCAGGGCGTGCCGCACGTGCGTGGTTTTCAAATGCCGCCAGGCGCGGGCAGCCGCGCCAAACCAGCCCGCCGCCTGTTCGCGGACGGCGTCGACAAGTTGGCCGTCACTCCCCTGCCAGCCCTGCCGCACCGAAACCGTGATCAGGCTCTGCCCCGGGGGCGCATAGCCCGCGGCCACGTCGGACGGCACCGTGAGATTGTCAATCGGGCTGGTTTCTTCCGCGCTGACGACGAGCGTCGGGCTCGAGAGCGGCGACCGCGCGGCGGCAAACGCGACCAGCCGCGTCGATTTTTCCCGCCGCGCCGCCAAGCCGCCGCGAAATGCCTCGGGCAAGATCGCCGCGGCCGCCGGGCCCTCCGTCGCCACGACGACTCGCTCCGCCGTGAGCTCACGGCCATCCTCGAGCCACACCCGGCCAGGCTCCACGCGGCGCACCCGCGCGTTCAGACGGATCGCATCGGCGGGGAGCGCAGCCGCCAGCTGGCGCGGGATCGCGTCCATGCCGCCGCGTGGCAGGCAGGCGTGGCCGAGCGAAAACATCGCGAAGTCGAAGAGAAACACCGGCGCCGCCGTCTCGAGCGATCGCTCGAGGAACACGCCACCAAAAAAGGGCACGAAGAACCGGCGCACGAAGGCGTCCGAAAAGCCGCGGGCCGCGAGCTCCTCGCGGGTGGTCCGCTCGTCGGCGGCCGCGGCCGCGTCGGGATCAAGCCGGCCGGTGCGAAACCGGCGGATCACATCGCCCCGCAGGGCCGCCGTCCGCAGGCCGTCGGCGATCCCCACGCTCCCGTCGAGCACCGAGCCAAACGCGGCGAGCGGCCGCCGCCACGGATCGCTCACCCGCCGCAGCCGGCCCCGCTCCGCGACGACCGCGCCCGGCTCGAACCGGCCCAGCTGCAGGGCCGCAAGATCGAGCTGCCGGCGGCCCTCGGGATAGGCGTCGTTGTAGACCTGGAATCCGCGATCGATCCGGAAGCCCTCGACCGTGTCGGTCGCCACGCGGCCGCCCACGCGGTCGGCCGCCTCGAGCACGACCACGCTGCGGCCGGCCCGCACGAGCTCCCGCGCGCACGCCAGGCCGGCGAGGCCCGCGCCGACGACGATCGTCTCGGCCGCGCTGGTCACAGCGGCCGCACGACCGACTGGCTCCGCCAGTAGTCGAAGAGCGTCTCGATCGAGAGCACGCCGCCGCCGACGCCGCTCTTGTTCACGCCGCCGTAGGGCACGCCGTGCGGAAACACGTTGTGCGCGTTGATCCAGCTATTGCCGGCGACCATCGATTCGGCCACCCGCGCCGCCCGGCCGAGATCGCTCGTCCAGACGCTGTTGGCCAGGCCGTAGTCGGTGTCGTTGGCCATCGCGACCGCCTCCTCCTCGTTCGAGAAGCTGGCGAGATAGGCGACCGGTCCGAAGATCTCCTCGCGGGCGGCGATGTTGTCGAGCGATCCGGCCAACAGCGCGGGCTTCACGTAGAAGCCGTGCTGGCCCGACACCTCGGCCGGGCCGCCGGGGAGCACGGCCTCGGCCCCCTGCTCCTGCCCCTTCTTGAGATAGGAGAGCACGCGCTCACGCTGCTTGGCGTTCACGACCGGCCCCATGGCCGAGCCCGACTCGAGCTGGTAGCCCACCTTCACGGCCTGCATCCGCGACTTGCACTCGTCGACGAAGTCCTTGTAGATCGACTTGTGGATGAGCCAGCGGGTGGCATCGCAGCAGACTTGGCCCGCGTTGAACGTGATCGCGTTGACGAGCTTCTGCGCCGTCTGGGCGACGTCCACGTCCTGGAAGACGACCGCCGCCCCCTTGCCGCCGAGCTCGAGCTTCGCCGGCACGAGGTTGCGACCGCAGGCCTCGCCCACGAGCCGGCCCACTTCGGGCGATCCCGTGAACGACATCCGGCGGATGCCGGGATGCGCGGTGAACGCCGCGCCCGTCACGCGTCCCGTGCCGGGGATCACGTTGATCACGCCGTCGGGGAAGCCGATCTCCCGCGCGAGCCGCGCGAGGTAGATCGCCGAGAGCGGCGTGTCTTCCGCCGGCTTGATCACGACGGTGTTGCCCGCGGCGAGCGCCGGCGAGATGCCCCAGCCGATCAGGAGGAATGGAAAGTTCCAGGGGAAGATGAAGCCGCAGGGGCCCCACGGATGCCGCACCGTCCAGGCCTCGTGCCCCTTCACGGCGAGCGTGCTGCGCCGCTGCACGTGCTGGGCCATGTCGGTGAAGTAGCGAAGCGTGTCGACGAAGTTCTGCACGTCGCCCAAAGCCTGGGCCTGAATCTTGCCCACGTCGAGCGCCTCGATCTGGCCGATGATCGGCTTGTGCTTCTCGACGGCGTCGGCCAGCCGGTGGAGCAGTGCGCCGCGTTCGTTCGGCGGCATCGTGGCCCAGCCCGACTTCGCGAAGGCGTGCGCGGCCGCCTTCACGGCGCGATCGACGTCGTCGGCCGAGAGCACGTGAAACTCGGCGATGGGCTCGCCGCTGCCCGGGTCGAGCGTGGCCATCGTCTCGCCGGTGGAGCTCACTGCGTCCTTGCCACCCACGACGCCCGCGATCGGGGAAGTGGCCAGAAACTTTTCAACTTCGGGCAGCAGTCGGGGGGAAGTCGCCGTGGCCATGTCTTGATACTCCGCAGAAGGAAGAAGGCTCTGACGGAAGCCCGACGCGCCAGCGAGGATTGTTGACGTGGATCCCGAAGAATCCTTGCTCGCGCTGCGGGCTTTCGTGAGTTGGATGACAGAAGGACCAGTAGTTTGCGGGCGGACGGGGGTTTCCTGCAAGCGGCTACGACGCGGTTCCGCCGCGGAGCACCCGCTCGATCCACCGCGCCGCGGCCAGGCCGCTCGAGGCCGCCCCCTCCACCTTGGGCCCGGCGAAGGCGTCGCCGCAGCAGACGATCGGGGGACTCGTGCTCGCCGCCACCAGCGGCTCGGAAACGAGCATCGTCGGGTGCGAAAACTTCCAGCGGTGGAGCGACCGCTCGACGATCGCGGTCTCCGGTGCTCCATCGAGCCACGGGGCGGCCGCAGCCACGAGCAGCGCGGCCACCTCGTCCGGCGGTGCGTCGAAGTGCTGCCGGCTGAAGGCCGCCGTGGCATGGATCGTCACCGACGGCACCGGCGAGATCCCCTTCTGCTGGTTGTCGGCCAGCCAGGCGATCGGCCCGTTCGCCGGCCCTTCGGCCTCGAACTGAATGCCCCCCGGCGGCGGCACGCGGCTCGGCCGCGCGAGCACGAGCATCAGGGCGAAGCAGGGGTCGTAGTCGATCGCGGAAAGCTTTTGCAGCGTCTCAGGGTCGATCGCGGCCGCACTGGGCGCCACCATGCCACCGGCCGCCATCAGGTCGAGCGACTGCGGCACGGGCGCCGTCAGGATCGCGCCCGCGGCATCGATCACGGCTCCATCCTCGAGCGTCAGCCTCGCGCGACCATCCCGAACGCCGATCGACGCGACCTTCGTGTTGCAACGCAGGCTCACGTGCGCGGCATCGAGCGCGGCGGCGAGATGCTTGGGCAGATCGGTCATGCCGCTCGTCCCACGCCAGCGCGGATGGCCGTCGCCCGGTGGCAGCATGCCGCTGCCGTTTGCCGTGGCCCGCGAGAAGCCGTCGCACCATTGCCGGACGGACCCCGCCCCGTGCGCCTCCGTCACGATGCCGCCGAAGGCCCGGCCGCGCACGGTGAAAAACTGCGCACCGTGATCGCAGACGGCCTGACCGATCCGCCGCGTGGCCATCCGGCCGCCGACGCCGCGCGACTTTTCGAGCACGATCACGCCGCGGCCGGCCGACGCGAGTTCGCGGGCGGCCACGAGCCCGGCGATGCCCGCGCCCACGATCGCCACGTCGACGGTCTGCACGGTCTCGCTCATGGCGCGGAAAAGAGCAGCCGCATCGGGTCGCTCGCACAGGGCATCCGGCTCGAAGCCAGCACCTCGCCGGCGGCGCAGCCCGCCATGATCCCCGCCGTCTCGGCCATCGCCTTCACCCGTGGGAAGACGTGGGCCTTCTCCGGCGGAAACTGCGACTTGTAACAGCCGATCGCCTCGAGCTTCGTCTCGAGCTGACCGGCGATGTCGACGACGAGTGGCCAGTGGCCGTGCGGCACGCTGGGAACGCCGGCGAAAAGAAAGTAGGTCAGGAAGTGCGGCACGGTGTGGACGGGCAGGTGATCGAACGTGTCGTCCCACTTCGTCAGCCGCGAATAGAAGACGGCCGCCTCCGTGATCGCGACGGCCTGCGCGTGGTCGGGCGAGGCGAGCGGCGTCTTGTCGCCGAGGCCGAGCACGAGCCGCGGCCGCCAGCGGCGAAACACCTTCGCGAGCGCCACCCGCACCTCGAAGGAATCGAAGAGCCGGCGGTTCGGGAAATCGAGCGTTTCGCGGTGCACCACGCCGAGCACCCGCGCAGCGGCGGCGGCCTCCGCGAGACGCTCGTCCGGCCCGCTCGACCGCGGCGTCGGCTCGCCGTCGGTGAGGTCGACGATGCCCACGCGATACCCCTGCGAGGCGAGGAGCGCGAGCGTGCCGCCGCAGCCGATCTCGACATCGTCGGGGTGGGCCCCGACCGCGATCACGTCGAGTGGCTCGGGCAGGTTGGCCATGGGATGGGGTCCACGCGCCGCGCGATCGCGGCCACTACGCCGGTTTCGTGGCGGCGATCAGGAAGCTCGGGTTGATCGCCTCGAAGCGGATCCGGTCGAGCTGCTCGATGCCGCGGGCGATGTTGACCATCCAGTAGGCCGCGTCGCTGGACCGCGACCGCAGCAGGGCGTGGACGGCGGCGAGGTTTTCGATGCTGTTGCAGGCCGTCACGAGCCGGCCGCCCGGCTTCAGCCGCTTCCAGGCCTCCTCCACGAGCATCGTCACGTGGCGACCGCTGCCACCGACGTAGATCGCATCGGGGGCGGGCAGGTCGGCCCAGGCCTCGGGCGCCTTGCCGAGCACGGCGTGAAGATTCGTCACGCCGAATCGCTTCGCATTTTCGGTGATCAGCTGGTGGTCGTCGGGATCCATCTCGATCGCATGCACGACGCCGTCGCGGGCGATCCGCGCCGCCTCGAGGCCCACGGAGCCGCTCCCCGCGCCCACGTCCCAGACCACGCTCGTCGTCTGCAGTCCCAGTTCGGCAAGCGCCATCGACCGCACCTCGGCGGGCGTGAGCAGGCCCCGCTTCGGACGCGACTGCAGGAAGCATTCATCGGGATTGCCGAAGAGCCGCGTGCCCACATGCCCCGGCTTGTCGGCCGCGCGGGCCTTTCGCACGAGGATCATGACATTGAGCGGGCCAAACGAGTCTTTGGCGATGTCGGCGAGGCTGCCCTGCGTCACCCGTTCGTCGGGCGAGCCGAGGTTTTCGCAGACATAGGCCTGGAAATAGTCGATCCCCTCGTCGAGAAGCGCCCGGGCGACCGCCGCAGGCGGCCATTGCTCGCTCGTGAAGAGGCCGGCCGTCTCGCTCGAACGGATCTTGTCGATGACCCGCTCGATCGACTGCCCGGAGAGGTTGGCGAGAAAAGCCTCCTCCCACGATTCCTTCACGCGGGCAAAGGCCAGCTGCATGCTGCTGACGTGCGGCACGACCTCGAAGCGGTCTTTGCCGAGCTTGCCGCAGACGTAGCGGGCCGTGCCGTAGAAGAGCGGGTCGCCCGACGCGAGGACGACGAGCCGCCTGTCGCCCGCCGCCTCGATCTTCTCGCAGAGTTCCTCGAGACTCGCCGTGGCCTCGAGCCGCTTGGCGAGCGCCGCTGGGAGGAGCGGGGCGCACGACTCCGGTCCGAGCAGCATGTCGGCCGCCTCGAGGACCTTGCGGGCCTGCGCTGTCATGCCATCGACGCCGTCATCGCCGATGCCGACGATATGCACCTTGCCCGCAGCCACCGACCCTCCTGTCGTGGGAACCCTGAACACCCGTGCCGCAGACTTGGCTCAGGCCTGGAACGAACTGCCGCAGCCGCAGCTCTTCTTCGCGTTCGGATTGTTGAACGTGAAGCCGCGCTTGTCGATCCCCTCGTGGAAGTCGAGCGTCGTGCCGTCGAGGAAGAGGTCGCTCTTCTTGTCGACGACGACCGGCACGCCGTGCTGATCGGTCTTGGTGTCGATCTTCGGGTCGAACGCGGTGTCGAAGCCGAGCGAATACTGGAAGCCGCTGCAGCCGCCGCCGGCGACGCCGATGCGGAGCACGGTGGCCGGATCGAGCTTCTGATCGGTGATGATCTTCTTGACTTCGATCGCAGCTTTTTCGGTGAGCATGACCGACATGATGGGCAATCCTCCTGCGGAAACCGATTTTGACTGTCGAGATCAGAAATCTCGCAAGCCGGGATCTAGAAATTCTAGCCCGTTCCCGTGCGGCAGCCAAGTCCGCGGCATCGAGCCCGCAGTGCCCGGAAGCCCGCAGCGCGAGCAAGGTCCATCCGCCCTCCACCCCCACGACCTCCGCCCCCACCCGCCCCTGGCACCCCCCCTCTCTCCTCGCTCGCGCGTCGGGCTTCCGTCTATTTACAGGGCACGCAGTCGGGCGATCCCGCCGGCCAGGATCGCCGCGGCCCGGTCGATCTCGTCGGCGGTCGTGAACCGCGAGAGGCCAAACCGCAGGCTGGCGCGGGCTTCGTCCTCATCGAGGCCGATCGCCTGGAGCACGTGGCTCGGCCGCGGGTTTTCCGAGGAGCAGGCGCTGCCGGAACTCACGGCCAGGCCGTCCCCGGCGACCGTCGCCAGGAGCGACTGGCCGTCGATGCCCGAGATCCGCACGTTGAGATTGTTCACGAGCCGCTGCGCTCCGTCGTCGAGCGGCGGCCCATTGAGGGCGATGCCGGGAACGCCCGCCTGCAAGAGCGACCAGAGCCGATCGCGCAATGCCCGCAGCCGCCCGGGCTCCTCCGGCAGGCTTTCCACCGCCAGCCGCGCCGCCGCCGCCAGGCCCACGATCCCCGGCACGTCGAGCGTGCCGCTCCGCATGCCGCGTTCCTGCCCGCCGCCGAAGACGAGCGGCTCGACCCGCGCGACCCGCTGCCGCCGGCGCACGTAGAGACACCCCGCCCCCTTCGGACCATGAAACTTGTGCGCTGAAAAACTGGCGAGGTCGGCACCAAGGGCGTCTACATCCAGCGGCAGCCGGCCGATCGCCTGCGCGCAATCGACGTGGAGCACCGCGCCCCTGGCATGGACCCGCTCGGCGATGGCGGGGATGTCTTGCACGACGCCGATCTCGTTGTTGGCGAGCATCACCGACACGAGAAACGTGTCGGCGCGGAAGGCGGCGTCGAGGGCGTCGGCCGCCAGGACGCCCGTGCCTTGCGCGACCGGCAACCGGGTGACGGCGAAGCCCGTGCGCTCGAGGTGCTCGACGGGATCGAGAACGGCGTGGTGCTCGGTCGCGACCGTGATCACGTGGCCGCGGTCGTCGCCACGCCGCGCGGCCGTGCCGAGGATCGCGAGGTTGTTGCTCTCCGTGGCGCCGCTCGTGAACACGATCTCGCGGGCCGTGGCTCCGATCGCGCGGGCGAACGTCTCGCGGGCCGCATCGACGGCCTCCCGCGCCTCGCGGCCCATCTCGTGCGTCACGCTGCCGGCATTGCCGTAGTGGTCGGTGAGCCACGGCAGCATCGATTCGAGAACGCGCGGGTCGAGCCGGGTGGTCGCGTGGTTGTCGAGGTAAATCACAGGCTTGCCAGAGGGTCAAAAGTCCTGGTGAACTTTGCAAACCGGGTTTATGACGGTTACGACGGAAGCCCGACGCGCGAGCGAGGATGCACGGGGTGTTTCCTCGCGGGGCGGGCGGGCTCGGCGTTGATTGGAGTGGAGAGCGGATGGACCTTGCTTGCGCAGCGGGCTTCCGTACCGATCCCGGACCTTCGCCATTCCCTAGGCGCGACCCGTCATCTGGAGTCTACCCTCGTGCAGCGCGTCGAGCGTGATCTGCGACCAGGTCTCGAACCGTTCGCGGGCCGCCAGCAGCGACTCGATCGTCTCGAAGCCGCACTCCACGAGCTCGCTTTCCCGCGACGAAACCGCCGGCTTCTCGAGCTCGAGAATGTGGACGATCCCCAGGTGGACGCTGCCGACGGCGTTTGAATCGTCGTTGATGAGCCCCGCGCACCGCGCCGTCCACGCCCCGGCGATCGCCACCTCCTCGGCGAGCTCCCGCCGCATGCCGGCTTCGTAGGAGGTGTCGTCGCCGTGCTCGCCGTCGGTGCTCGAGATGTGGCCGCCGATTCCGAGCGACCGCTTCGCCCGCAGCCGCGCCTCGCTCTGTCCGCCACCGCGGGTGTAGGCGAAGTAGGTCGGCCTGCCGTCGGGGCCGCGGTGCGAGAGCACGCAATACGGAATGAGCTGCTTGAACGACGGATCTTCCTCGACGCTCGCGCGGGGCCGCCACGACGTGTGCTTGGGGTCGAGCAGGAGCGGCAGGTAAGACGCCGTGTCGCCGCAGAATCCCTGAAACGCGCCCGCCTTCTCGAACAGCGACCGCGGCACCACGAGCACGTCTTCCTGGGGAAACCCTGCCATCGGCAAACCTCCTGCGTGTTTTTTCGGAAGGCGGCAGTGTAAACGATTGGTGGGAAAACAGTCGCGCCCCCGGCCAGCACGGAAGCCCGCAGCGCAAGCAAGGTCCAACCGCCCCCCAACTCCAACCCGCGTTGCCCCCACCCGCCCCACCAAAAAAC
>JBIIOM010000150.1:0-6425 GCA_044336925.1 Pirellulales bacterium | reverse complement strand
GAGCCGGCGGGGATCCGCTTCGGGACGAAGCGGTCTACTCACGTCCAGAGGCTGCGGTCGAGCAGGCGGTAGTTGATGGCCTCGCTCACGTGCGCCGGGCCGATCTTGTCTGCGGCATCCAGGTCTGCGATCGTGCGGGCCACCCGCAACACCTTGTCGTGGGCCCGCGCCGAGAGCCCCAAATCGCTCACCGCCGCCCGCAGCAGATCGAGGGACGCGGGCTCGAGCGGGCAAAACTCGCGGATCTCGCGGCTCGACATCCGGGCATTGGCCCTCGTCTTGATTCCCTTGAATCGCGCCGCCTGCCGCAGCCGCGCCGCGAGCACGGCCTCGCGCATCTGGCTGCTCGACGTGCCGGTGCGGCTGGCCGAGAGCTCGCGGAAGGGCACCGCCGGCACCTCGAGATGGATGTCGATCCGGTCGAGCAGCGGCCCCGAGATCTTGCCCATGTATTTTTCAACCTGGGGCGTCGTGCACTGGCAGGCCCGCCGCGGGTCGCCCCGGTAGCCGCAGGGGCAGGGATTGAACGCGGCAACGAGCATGAAGTCGGCCGGGAAACGCGTCGATGATTTCGCACGGCTGATCGTCACCGTGCCATCCTCGAGCGGCTGCCTGAGCACCTCGAGCGTGCGGCGGTTGAATTCCGGAAGCTCGTCGAGAAAAAGGACGCCGTTGTGTGCCAAGGAAATCTCGCCCGGCATCGGGATCGACCGCCCGCCGATGAGGCCGGCCTCGGAAATCGTGTGGTGTGGAGCGCGGAAGGGGCGGGTCGCCAGGAGCGGCTGCCCTGCCGACATGAGCCCCAGCGCACTATAGATGCGCGTGGTCTCGATCGACTCGGCCGCCGAGAGCTGCGGCAGGATCGTGGGGATCCGCTTGGCGAGCATCGTCTTGCCGCCGCCGGGCGGGCCGAGCATGCAGACGTTGTGGCCGCCGGCGGCCGCCACGCAGATCGCCCGCTTCGCCGCCTCCTGGCCGCGCACGTCGGAGAAGTCAATGTCGTAGGCGGCGAACCGATCGAACCATTCGTTCACGCGCGGAGGCGTTCGTGGAATGTCGAGATCGCCCGAGAAAAACTGCACCGCTTCGGTGAGCGATGAGACGGGGATGATTTCGATGTCCTCCACCACGGCGGCCTCGATGGCACTCGCCGTCGGCACGACCACGCCGCGCAGTTTCTGCTGCCGCGCCGCCGCCATCGCCATGGAGAGGGCGCCCCGGGCCGGCCTCGTGAAACCTTCGAGCGACAGTTCGCCCACCACGGCATAGTCGCGAAACCGGTCGGAGCAGAATTGCCCGCTGCCGGCAAGGATGCCGAGCGTGATCGGCAGGTCGAACGTGGCGGCCTGCTTCGGCAGTTCGGCCGGGGCCAGATTGACCACGATCCGGTCGTTGGGCCGATTGAAGCCCGAATTGACCATGGCGCGGGCCACGCGGTGGGTGCTCTCGCGGATCGCCGCGTCGGGCAGGCCGACCAGCACCGTCGCCGGCAACGCACCGGCCGATACATCGACCTCCACGTCGATCGGCACCGCCTCGATCCCGAACATCGAAAAGGTCTGCAATCGTGCGAGCATGGGGGCCTCCTTGGTGCCGCGGGGGGTGTGCTTTTCGCTGAAGTGTACAGAAATACACAACTCGTGCAAGGGGGCGGATGCCGCTTGCTCAGGTAGACCGCTTGCTCCGCAAGCGGATCGGGAGCCGCTTGCGGAGCAAGCGGTCTACTTTCGAGGCGGCTTGCGGCACGGCCTGCTAGGCTTCAGTCGCAGAAGGTCGCCGGTGCGGCGGCTCGAGGCGAGCGGCGACGGAGTGGAGCGATGCAGATTCGATCGAGACGGTGGACGAGCGTGCTGATCGCGGGCGCCTGGTCACTCGTGGCCGTAGCCGCGCGATCCGACGAGGGGATGTGGCTCTTCAGCCGCCCGCCGCTCGAACGGATCGAGCGGGATCACACCCAGGCCCTCGGCGGCGTCCGCCTCACGCCCGAATGGCTGCTCCATTTGCAGCAGTCGAGCGTGCGGTTCAATTCCGGCGGTTCGGGATCGTTCGTCTCGCCCGACGGCCTCGTGCTCACCAACCACCATGTCGGCGCCGACAGCCTGCAGAAGCTCGGCGATGAAACCCACAACTATTACCGCGACGGCTTCCATGCCGCGTCGCGGGACGAGGAGCTCCGCTGCCCCGACCTCGAGCTCAACGTGCTCATGTCGATCGAAGACGTGACGGCCCGCGTGGCGGCCGCCGTGCCTCCCGGGATGAAGGCCGACGATGCCTTTGCGGCGCGGCGGAGGGTGATGGCGGAGATCGAGCAGGAGTCGCTCGCGGCCACGGGTTTTCGGAGCGACGTCGTCACGCTCTATCAGGGCGGCCGCTACCATCTTTATCGCGCGAAGAAATACACCGACGTCAGGCTCGTCTTCGCGCCGGAGCAACAGATCGCGTTCTTCGGCGGCGATGCCGACAACTTCGAGTTTCCGCGTTACAACCTCGATGCCTGCTTCTTCCGCGCCTACGAAGACGGCCGACCGGCGCGGGTGCCGCACCACCTCGCCTGGAGCACCACGAGCACGCGCCACGGGGATCTCGTCTTCGTGTCGGGGCATCCCGGCCACACCGACCGCGCGAGCACCGTGCGGGAGCTCGAGGTGAAGCGCGACCGGCAGGTGCCCTTTTCGCTCGCCGTGCTCAACCGGCTCGAGGTTCTCTACGGCGCCTACGCGGCCGAAGGGCCGGAGGCGCGGCGGCAGGTGATGGGGGATCTCTTCGGCGTGCAGAATGGCCGCAAGAACCGCGAAGGGGTGCTCGCCGGCCTGCTCGATCCGGCCGTGATGGCGCGGAAGCGGGCGGAGGAAACGCGGCTCCGCGACCTCGTGGCGAAGAACGCCGACCGGCAGCCGGGGCCGTCGCCTTTCGAGCGGATCGAGGAGGCCGAGGCGACGATCGGCCGCGTGGCGCTGCGGCACAACCTGCTCGAAGGAGCGGTCGGTTTCAACAGCCAGTATTTCACGAACGCCAGGACGATCCTGCGGGCCGCCGCCGAATCGGCCCGCCCCAACGGGGAGCGACTCCGCGAATTTCGCGAATCGAACCGTGGCTCGCTCGAGCAGCAGCTCTTCTCGCCGGAGCCGCTCTACGATTCGCTCGAGATTGCGAAGCTCGCCGATTCGCTCACGTTTCTGGCGACCGCCCTCGGGCCCGACGATCCTACGGTGGTGCGGGTGCTCGCCGGGAAGCCGCCGCGCGAGCGGGCCGCGGAGCTCGTGCGCGGCACGCGGCTCGGCGCCCGTGCGACGGCAACGGCCGCGGACGACGATCGTCGCCGGCTCTACGAAGGGGGGCGTCAGGCGGTGGAGGCCTCGCGCGATCCGCTGCTCCTCCTCGCGAAGGAGATCGACGAGGAAGCCCGCGGCCTCCGCAAGATCGTCGAGACCGCCGGGGAGGTGAAGCGGCAGGCCCACGCCGAGATCGCGCGGGCGGTGTTCGCCGCCGACGGTGAGACCGTCTATCCCGACGCCACGTTCACGCTCCGACTCGCCTACGGCACCGTGAAGGGCTACGAGCAGGACGGCCGCCAGGTCGCGCCGATCACCACCTATGCCGGGCTCTTCGCGCGGGCCGCCGCGATGCACGACGCCCCCCCGTTCGATCTGCCCCCGCGGTGGCAGCGGCTGCGGGGCGAGCTCGAACGCGACGCCGACTTTCTTGAAACTCCGTTCAACTTCGCCTCCACGGCCGACATCATCGGCGGCAATTCCGGCAGCCCCGTCGTGAATCCGCAGGGGCAGCTCGTGGGGCTGATCTTCGATGGCAACATCCAGTCGCTCGTCCTCGATCTGGCCTATGACGACGTGCGGGCCCGCGCCGTCTCGGTCGATGCGGCGGGAATCCTCGCGGCGCTGCGCAAGGTCTACCGGGCCGACGCGCTCGTCGCGGAGCTGCTCGGCACGGCGGCGGGCAGCGCGGCCACCGACGGCGACGCAGCCGACTGGCGTCCGCTCTTCGATGGCCGGTCGCTCGAAGGCTGGCAGCCCACGCCGTTCGGCGGGGAAGGGGAGGTGACCGTCGCCGACGGCGCGATCGCGATCGCCCGCGGCTCCGAGATGAGCGGCATCACGTGGACGAACGACTTTCCGCGCCAGCATTACGAGATCGCGCTCGAGGCCCGCCGCGTGGATGGCTTCGACTTCTTCTGCGGCATCACGTTTCCGGTGAGGGCAGACTTCTGCAGCCTCATCGTGGGCGGCTGGGGGGGCGCGGTGGTGGGCCTCTCGAGCATCGACGGCGCCGACGCATCGAGCAACGACACGACGACGATCCGCAGCTTCAAGAACGGCCGCTGGTATGCCGTGCGGGTGCGGGTGACGCCGGCGCGGATCGAATGCTTCATCGACGACGAGCGGGTGGTCGATCAGCCGCTCGCCGGCCGCACGCTCTCGATTCGCGACGAGGTGGTGCCGTCGAAGCCGCTCGGGATCGCCACCTACTCCACGACCGCCGAAGTCCGCGGCATCCGCTGGCGGCCGCTCGGGGACGGCGGCCAGCGCGAGGAGACGAAGCCATGACATCCGCACGCCCCGACGAGCCGCCCGGCGGCACCGGTGGCGACAAGCTTCGACGCCGGATCGCCGAGGAGGCGGCGCGGATCCTGAGCCACGGCGGCGATTCGAAGCGGGCGCGGTATCGCGCGGCCCGCCGCCTCGCCCGCGGCTGGGTGCCGGAGGAGGATCTCCCGACGCACGACGAGGTGCGGCGCGAGCTCGGCCCCCATGCGGCCGGCGCGTCGGACGACGATCTCCCGGCTCCCGTCGGCTTCGCCCACCTCACGGGGGACCGGTTCGACCAGATCGCCGACCTCGTGCGCGTGCTCGCCACCGTGCGGCAGGATCCGATCAAGCATCCCGAGGGCGACGCGCTCGATCATGCGCTGCAGGTCTTCGACCGCGTCTACGAGGAGCGGCCGTTCGACGAGGAGCTGCTCACCGCGGCGCTCGTCCACGAGGTGGGCCGCGCCATCGACCGCGGCAATCAGGTGGCGGCGGGGCTCGAGGCGCTCGGTGATCTCGTCACGCCGCGGACGCGCTGGCTGGTCGAATCGCTCGAGACCGCGCATGCCCACGCCGACAACACGCTCGGCCTGCGGGCCCGCCATCGGCTCGAGGCGCATCCCGACTTCCTCGACGTGCTCTTGCTGGCCGAGGCCGACCGCCGGTCGCGGGTCCGCGGCTACGACGCGCCCACGCTCGACGAGGCGATCGCGATCCTGCGGGGGCTCGAGCAGGAGGAGTAGGGTAGGCTTCAGCCTGCCATAGTGGGCGGCAGGCTGAAGCCTACCCTACTTTCGGCAGGCTGAAGCCTACCCTACTCCGGCATGCCGTCGAGCGCGGTGCGGATCGCCTCGCGGGCCTCGCGCCAGCGTGTCTTCACCGTGCGCTCCGAGCAGCCGACGAGCGTGGCGATCGTCTTCTGATCCGCGCCGAGATACCACACGAGGTGAAAGACCTCGCGGCTCTCGTCGGGCAATCGTTCCACGGCCGCGTGGAATCCCTCCCAGCGGTCGAGGGACGCGGCGGCGTCGGCGGCGCGGTCGACGTGCCGCGGCGCGGCGTCGCGATCCGAGCCACCGCGGATCACGTTCGTCCCGTGATTGGCGGCATACGACTCGGGGCCGGCGTGCTTTCTCGCCAGATCGATCAGCTCGCGATGCAATTGCGTGGCCGCCAGCGCCATCACCGACCGCGGCGCGGCAACGCCGGGCTGGCCGAGCGCGCGGTGCAGCCGCAGCGCGGCATTTTGAAAGACGTCGTCGGTGTCGTCCCAGCGGCGGACGTTTGGAAACCGGCGGAGCATCCGGTGCGCCAGGCTGCGCAGGCGGCCCGCGCACAGCTCGATGATCCGGTCGCGGACGGAGAGGTCGCCGGCGGCAAGCCGCGCGAGGCAATCCGCCAATTCGGAGTCGTCCGGGTCTTGCGGGGCCATCGCCATCGTGGTCGGGGTTCCAAGTGCGGCCCGAGTTTACCGCTCCGCAAGCGATTTGCACGTGTCCGGTAGACCGCTTCCCGTAGACCGCTTGCTCCGCAAGCGGATCCCGACCCGCTTGCGGAGCAAGCGGGCTACATGGCGGATCCCGACCCGCTTCGGGACGAAGCGGTCTACGTGGCCGACCCGCTTGCGGAGCAAGCGGTTTACATGGCCGATCAGCGGGTAGACTTCCCGCCATGGCGGACCGCGAGCGTGACGACATCCTGACAGGTTCCTCCGATCCCTTCGGCTTCGTGCCGGAGGAGATCGAGGAATTGCCCGCCGGCACCGACCTGGGCGGCCTGCGGATCGTGCGGCTCGTCGGCGAGGGCGGGATGGGCCGCGTCTACGAGGCGGAGCAGGAGGCGCCGCGCCGGACGGTCGCGGTGAAATTCATGCGCGGCGGC
>JBIIOM010000022.1:0-20660 GCA_044336925.1 Pirellulales bacterium | reverse complement strand
CCTGTACCCTCTCGCGGGCTATGGAAGCGAGCGCAGGCAGGATGCCGAAAGCGAGCGGACATGCAGTGAGCGAAGGACAGGATGTCCGCAGCGAACGTCCGCCGAGAGGGTACAGGCAGCCCCATGCCGGATTGAACGCGTCGAGCGCAGAGAACAGGGGAATCCGCTTCGGGACGAAGCGGTCTACGGGGTCTAACTGTGGATTGCGTGGCCGCTCACGGCCATCGCGGCTTCCTTGAGTGCTTCCGGCAGCGTCGGGTGCGCGTGGCAGACGCGGGCGATGTCTTCGGCGGTGGCGCCGAAGTTCATCGCGGCGGCGGCCTCGCCGATCAGGTCGCCCGCGGCCGGGCCGATGATGTGGATGCCGAGCACGCGGTCGGTCTCCGCGTCGGCCAGCACCTTCACCTTGCCGGTCGTGTCGTTGATCGTGCGGGCGCGACCATTGGCCCGGAACGGGAAGACGCCCTTCTTGTATTTCGTGCCGGCGGCGACGAGCTGCTCCTCCGTCTTGCCGATGGCGGCGATCTCGGGATGCGTGAAGACGACGGCCGGCACGAGGTCATAGTCGACGTGGGCCCAGCCCGTCTTCATCGCCTCGACGCAGGCCACGCCATCCTCCTCGGCCTTGTGCGCGAGCATCGGGCCGGGAATGCAGTCGCCGATGGCGTACACCCCGGCGGCCGACGTGCGGAACTGTCCATCCACCGGGATCCAGCCCCGCTTGTCGATCTGGATTCCCACCGTCTCGAGGCCCAGGCCTTCGGTCGCCGGTCGCCGGCCCGTGGCGGCGAGCACCCGGTCGCAGTCGATCGGCTCCTGCCCTTCGCACTCGACGATGCAGCCGCTGCCGCTGGCCCGCGCGCTCTTCACCTTCGCGCCGAACCGGATGTCGAGCCCCTGCTTACGGAAGAGCGTGAGGGCCTCGGTGGCGATGTCGGCGTCGATGCCGGTCAGGATTCGGTCGGCATATTCGAGCACCGTCACCTTCGAGCCCAGCCGCCGCCAGACGCTGCCGAGTTCGAGGCCGATGTAGCCGCCGCCGATCACGACCAGATGCGCAGGCACCGAATCGAAGGCCAGCGCCTCGGTGCTCGTGCCGACCAACTTGCCGTCGACTTCGATGCCGGGCAGCACGACGCTCATGCTGCCGACGGCGAGAATGATCCGCGCGGTCTCGAGCGTCCGCTTCGAGCCGTCGGCGGTCGTGAGCTCCACGCGGCCGGGCCCCGCGAGCCGGCCGGTGCCGCGGTAGCGGGCGACCTTGTTCTTCACGAGCAGGGCCTCGATCCCCTTGGAGAGCGTCGAGACGACGTCGTCCTTGCGCTTCATCATGGCGGCCAGATCGAACGAGACGCCCCCCACGTGGATGCCATGCTGGGCGAATTCGTGCCCGGCCTCCTCGTATTTGTGGCTCGATTCGAGAAGCGCCTTGGAGGGAATGCAGCCCACGCGGAGGCAGGTGCCGCCGAGCTTCTCCTCCTTCTCGATCACCGCGGCCGACATCCCGAGCTGCGCCGCCCGGATCGCCGCCACGTAGCCGCCGGGACCGCCACCGATCACCACCAGATCATGATTCATGTGAAATCCATCTCGTTTGTGAGCTTGAACAATTTCGGGGATGAGGGTTTCTACGGAAGCCCGACGCGCGAGCGAGAAGGATCGGGGTTTTGCGGAACAGCGGTGCGGATGAACCTTGCTTGCGCTGCGGGCTTTCGTAAGACAGAGGTAGGCGAGGGGTCGGCGAAAGCTCGAGGAGCGTGAGGAACTTTCGACCTTCTGAGCAACGAATCGCCGTAGGTCGTGGAAGGAGAAAGTTTCTCCGCGACGAGACTTTTGCCGCCCCCTCGCCGGCGCCCCTTCAACAAACCTCGCGAACTACACCTCCAACATCAGCCGCGCCGGATCTTCGATCGTCTCCTTGATCCGCTTCAGGAACGTCACCGCCTCGCGGCCGTCCACGAGCCGGTGGTCGTAGGTGAGCGCGAGGTACATCATCGGGCGGATCACCACCTGGCCGTTGACGGCCATGGGGCGGTCTTGGATCGCGTGCAGGCCGAGGATGCCGCTCTGCGGCGGATTGATGATCGGCGTGCTCATCATCGAGCCATAGACGCCGCCGTTGGAGATCGTGAACGTGCCTCCCTGGAGCTCCTCGAGCTTGAGCTTGTTGTCGGCGGCACGGCGGGCGAATTCGCCGATCGCCTGTTCGATCTGGGCGAACGAGAGCAATTCGGCGTTGCGGAGCACCGGCACGACGAGGCCCTTGCCGCCCCCCACCGCGATGCCGATGTCGCAGTAATCGCGGTAGACGATGTGTGGGTCACGAAACTCGGCGTTCACCTGCGGCACGGCCCGCAGCGCCTCGACGGCCGCCCGCACGAAGAACGACATGAAGCCGAGCTTCACGCCATACCGCTCGGCGAACGAATCCTTGAACTTGGACCGCAGCGCCATCACGGCCGACATGTCGACCTCGTTGAACGTCGTCAGCAAGGCCGCCTGCTGCTGGGCCTCGACGAGCCGCTCGGCGATCTTGCGGCGGATCGGGCTGATGAGCACGTAGCGTTCCTCGCGGGCGCCGCCGACGGCAGGCACGGCGGGCAGGGGGGCTGGCTTCACCGCCGGCGCGACGGGCTTGGCCGCCGGAGCCGGGGCGGGCCGCGACACGGCGCCGGCCGCGTCGGACTTCGTGATGCGGCCTCCGGGGCCCGTGCCGGCGATTGTCCCCGGCGAGACGCCCGCCTCTCCGAGCACCCGTGCTGCGGCAGGCATCACGCGGGCCGGCTGGGCGGGGGCCGCCGGCATCTGCACGGAGCCGATGTCGGTACGGCCCTCCTTCTTCGTCACACCCACGACCGGCTGCGACGCCGGCGCCGAGCCGGGTGCGGACGCGGCAACGCCGGGCTCCATGTAGCCGATCACCTCGCCGACCATGGCCTTCTCGCCCGACGCCTTCAGAATCTTCGTGATCGTGCCGGGCGTCGGCGCGGGCAACTCCACCGTGGCCTTGTCGCTCTCGATCTCGACGATGGCGTCATCGATCGCAACGGCATCACCCTCGCGCTTCTTCCATGTGCCGATCATGACCTCGGTGATCGACTCGCCGACTTCGGGAACCTTGAGCTCGAGTGCCATGGCGGGGCGCGTTCTCGCTTTCTTGATGGTTGATCAACTCTGGAATGCGGCTGTGAGCAGCTCGTTCTGCTCCAGTTCGTGGCTCTTCTTCGATCCGGTGGCGGGGCTGGCGGCGCTCTGCCGGCAGACGCCGGAGAACGGAAATCGCTCGAGCAGCTTCTCGCCGAAGTGAATCTTGAAGAATCGCCAGGCGCCCATGTTCTCCGGCTCCTCCTGCACCCAGACGGCCGGGATGCCGGGGGCATAGGCGGCGAGCGCGTCCTCGAGGGCCCGCTTCGGCAGCGGGTAAAGCTGCTCCACCCGCACGATGGCGACATCGCGGCGGCCGAGTTCCTGCCGACGCTTCTCGAGCTCGTAGGCGATCTTGCCCGAGCAGAGCAGGATCCGGCGGATGTCGCGCGGCGGCGTGCCGGAGGCATCGGCGATCACCCGCTGGAAGGTGCCCTTCGTGAGGTCCTCAATGTCGGACACACAACCGGAATGCCGCAGCAGGCTCTTCGGCGTCATCACGACGAGGGGCTTGCGCCAGACGCGAAGCACCTGCCGCCGCAGGCAATGGAAGATCTGGGCGGGCGTCGTCGGCGAAACCACCTGGATGTTGTCCTTCGCCGCGAGCGACAGGAAACGCTCGAGCCGGGCACTCGAATGCTCGGGCCCCTGCCCCTCGAAGCCGTGCGGCAGAAGCATGACGATGCCCGACAGCCGGTTCCACTTGTCTTCCGCGCTCACGATGAACTGGTCGATGACGACCTGCGCGGCATTCACGAAGTCGCCGAACTGGGCCTCCCACATCACGAGGCCGTCCGGGCAATCGAGACTGTAGCCATACTCGAAGCCGAGCACGCCCGCCTCGGAAAGCGGGCTGTTGTAGATCTCGACCGGCGCCTGGTCGCTCGCCAGATGCTCGAGCGCGCAGTACGTGTCGTCGGTGACCACGTCGTGGATCACCGCATGGCGGTGGCTGAACGTGCCGCGTTGGCTGTCCTGCCCTGAGAGCCGGATCCGCAACCCCTGCGTGGCGAGGCTCGCCATCGCGAGCGCCTCGGCCGCCGACCAGTCGAGCGGCTGCTTCCCCTCGGCCATCAGCTGCCGACCTTCGAGGATCTTTTGGATCTTGGGGTGCGGCTGAAAACCCTCCGGCAGCGAGACGAGCCGCCGGAGCAGGTGCTCGAGCACGTCCCGCTTCACGCCGGTCTCGACGTCGGCCGCCTCCCGCTCGCGGCCGCCGATGTAGAAGGACCAGACGCCCGTCAGGTCGCTCTTGTGGACGTAATCCTCGCTCTTGGCCACCGAGAGCTCGGCGTCGAGCTTGGCCCGGTGCTCGTCGGCGATCTGCATCGCCTCCTCGCGGGCCACGTCGCCGAGCTTGAGGAGCTTTTCGAGATAGCTCTCGTGCACGCTCGGCCGCCGCTCGATCACGCGGTAGAGCGCCGGCTGCGTGAACGCCGGCTCGTCGGCCTCGTTGTGGCCGCGGCGCCGAAAGCAATACATGTCGATGACGACATCCCGCTGGAATTCGCGGCGAAAGTCCATCGCCAGGTTCACGACCTGCGCCACCGCCTCCGGGTCCTCGCCGTTGACGTGGAAGATCGGGATCTGGAGCATCTTCGCGACGTCGGTCGCATACGTGCAACTGCGGGCCTCGCGTGGCCCCGTCGTGAACCCGATCTGGTTGTTGACGATCACGTGCAACGTGCCGCCGATGCGATAGGCATCGAGCTCGCTGAGATTGAGCGTCTCCTGGATGATCCCCTCGCCGGCGAATGCCGCGTCGCCGTGGATCAGGATCACCATGCCGTTTTGGCGGCCGTAGTCGGCGGAGCGATCCTGCCGCGACCGCATGCGGCCGATCGCGACGGGATTCACGAATTCGAGATGGCTCGGGTTGAAGCAGAGCGTCAGGTGGACGTTGCGGCCGTTGGCCGCGCGGTAATCGGTGGAGTGGCCGAGGTGATACTTCACGTCGCCGCGGCCGACGTGCATCTCCGGGTCGATGTCGGCAAACTCGCGGAAGATCCGCTGCGGGCTCTTGCCCATGATGTTGGCGAGCACGTTGAGCCGGCCGCGGTGGGCCATGCCCATCACCACGTCGCCGATCTCCTGCGAAGCCGCCCGCTCGATCGCCATCTCGAGGAGCGGAATCAGGCTCTCCGAGCCCTCGAGCGAGAAGCTCTTCGCGCCGAGAAACCGCTTCTGGATGAACTCCTCGAAGACGGCCGCCGTCGTCATCTGGCGGTAGATCCGCAGCTGCTGGCGACGGTCGAGCTGGATGCGGTTTTCGCAGCCTTCCATCCGCACTTGCAGCCACTGGCGCACCCGCAGGTCGTCCATGTGCATGAACTGCACGCCGATCGCCCGGCAATAGGTGTTGCGCAGCCGCTTGATGATCTGCCGCAGCGACATCGACTGCGGGCCCTCGATCGTGTCGGTCGAGAAGGACCGGTCCATGTCCTCCTCGGTGAGGTGATAGAACTGCGGGTCGAGCTCCGGCAGGCCAGGCCGCGGCCGACCCAGCGGGTCGATCTCCGCCATCAGGTGGCCGCGGACGCGATACGCCCGCACGAGCTGATCGACGCGATCCTGGAGGAAGGCCACCCGCTCCTCGCCGCGCGTGCCGGTGGCCACCGTCGGCAGCGGCAGCGGCATCGCCTCGCCGGCGGGCGCGGCCGGCAGCCTGACATCGCCGTTGGAGATTGCGACGGCATGCCCGGTGGCAATGCCGTCCGGGGTGACGAGCCGCTTGACCGGCGTTTGGGACGTCACTTGCGTGGCGGCGGCATGGCCATTGCCACCCGGCTTTGGCAGCGGCGACACGGCGACCGCCGCACCCGATCCGAGCGAATCGAAGTAGGCCCGCCAGTCGGGATCGACGCTCGTGGGATCGGCCTGATACTGCGCGAACAACTCCTCGAGAAATGCCAGGCTGGCGGTTCCGGTCAGATCGACGTTGCCGGCCGGACCGTTGGTTTCAGTGGTGCTCATGATCCTCGTCATTCGTGGCTGGTCGTCACATCGCCAGCAGGAGGCGGCCGGGGCTCTCGAGATACCCGATCACCTCATTGAGGAACCGCGCGGCCAGCGCACCGTCGATGATCCGGTGGTCGTAGGAAAGCGAGAGCGGCATCATCAGCCGCGGTTCGATCCTGTCTTCATGGATGACCGGCATCTTCCGCGATCGACCGAGCAGCAGGATCGCCACCTCGGGCCAGTTGATGATGGGCGTCGAATAGGCGCCGCCCACCGCCCCCAGATTACTGATGGTGAACGTGCCCCCCCGCAAATCCTCGATGCCATACTGCGAATTCTTGGCCTTCTCTGCCGTGTCGGCGATGGCCTGTGCGATCTGGGGGATCGAGAGCCGATCGCAGTCACGAAGCACCGGCACGACGAGCCCGCGCGGCGTGTCGACCGCCAGGCCCACGTTCACGTAATCCTTGTAGACGATCTCCCCCTTCTCGGGATCGATCGAGGCATTCACCGTCGGGTGCTGGCGGAGCGACAGGCTCACCGCCTTGATCACGAAGGCCAGCGCCGTGAGCTTGAGGTTGTTCTTCGCATATTCCGCAGCACTCGCCTTGCGCAGGTGCTCGAGCTCCGTGACGTCGGCATCGTCGAAGTTGGTGAGGTGCGGGATCGTCTGGACGCTGCGGACCATGTTGGCCGCGATCGTCTTCCGCATCCGCGACATCTGTTCGCGGCGGATGGGGCCCCAGTCATCCCGCTCGGTGGCGGTGGAATCGCTCCGGCGCACCGACGGCCCCTGGGCGCTGGCCTGACGGACGGCGGCCACGACGTCTTCCCGCACGATCCTGCCACCGGGGCCGGTGCCGCGAACCCGCGCGAGATCCACACCCAGTTCGCGGGCGAGCCGACGAACCGCCGGACCGGCCGGCTCGACAGCAGCAACGGCCGCCACGGACTCCGGCTCCAATTCGACGGGCTGCGGCGCGGCCACCGGACGGGCCGCCGGAGTGGGCTCGGCCTTCTTGGCGGGCGCGGGGGCCGCAGCAGGAGCCGCGGCGGCGGGAGCGGGAGCCGGCGGCTGCTTGGCCGGGGCAGCGGGCGCGGATGCAGCCGCTCCGGCAGCCTCGAGCGTCACGAGCGCCTGCCCCACCTTCACGGTGTCCCCCTTCTTCACGAGCACGCTTGCGATCCGCCCCCCGGGGGGGCACGGCACCTCGATCACCGCCTTGTCGGTCTCCACTTCGAGCAACGCCTGCCCGGGCTTCACGACGTCTCCCGGCGAGACGAAGACCGTCACGACGTCGCCTGAGGCGATGTTTTCACCAAGGTCGGGCAGCTTGAATTCGGTGGCCATGGTCGAGAGTGGGTTCCAGTTTCAAAGGGTGAAGAAGGTGTCGCGGCCGGCTCACGCGAGGGCCGCGTCGATCTTGTCGGGATTCACGCCGAGACGCTTGATCGCCTCGGCGACGACGTCGGCACCGATCGCGCCGGACGCCGCCAGGCGGGAGAGCGTGCCGATCGCGATGCACTCGGCATCGACCTCGAAGTGACGGCGGAGCGGACCGCGGGTGTCGCTGCGGCCGAAGCCGTCGGTGCCGAGGACGAAGAGGCCTCCGGGGAACCACGGATCGAGCTGCTCGGGCACCGCCCGCACGTGGTCACTCGCCGCCACGAACAGGCCGCCGGAGTCGGCGATCGTCTTCTCGAGGTAGCTGCGGCGCGGGGCTTCGGTGGGATGGAGCATGTTCCAACGGCGGCATTCCTGCGCCTCGCGTCGGAGCTCCTTCCAGCTCGTCACGCTCCAGACGGTGCTCGCCACCCCCCAGTGCTCGGCCAACAGATCGGCGGCGCGGATCACCTCGCGGAGGATGGCCCCGGAGCCGAGCAGCTGAACCGGCGGCAACGTGGCCTTGGGCGGCGCCTTGGCCGGCACCTCGCGGAGCCGGTAGGCCCCCTTGAGGATGCCCTCCTCGCAGCCCGGCGGCATCGGCGGCATCTCGTAGTTTTCGTTGTAGACCGTGATGTAGTAGATCCAATCCTCGCCCTTGGCATACATCCGCTCGAGCCCGTCGAGCATGATCACCGTCGTCTCGTAGACGAACGCCGGATCGTAGGCCCGCACGGTCGGGTACGCCATCGCGAAGAGATGGCTGTGGCCGTCCTGGTGCTGGAGTCCCTCGCCGGCGAGCGTGGTGCGGCCGGCGGTGCCGCCGAGCAGGAAGCCGCGGGCGCGACAGTCGCAGGCCGCCCAGATCTGGTCGCCGATCCGCTGGAAGCCGAACATCGAGTAATAGATGAACATCGGGATCATCGGCACGCCGTGGCTGGCGTAGGCCGTGCCGGCGGCGATGAAGCTCGAGATGCTCCCCGCCTCGGTGATGCCCTCCTCCAGGATCTGACCGTCCTTCGCCTCGCGGTAGTAGAGCAACTGGTCGGAATCGACCGGCTCGTAGAGCTGGCCGGCATGGGCATAGATGCCGCACTGCTTGAAGAGCGGATCCATGCCGAACGTGCGCGACTCGTCGGGCACGATGGGCACGATGTACTTGCCGATGTTCTTGTCCTTCAGGAGAGACGCCATCAGCGTGACCACGCCCGTCGTCGTCGAGACCTCGCGGCCGGCGCTCTTCTCGATGAAGCTCGAGTACTCGGCGAGCGACGGCGTCGTGAGCACCGGCGAGCTCTTCGGGCGACTCGGCACCGAGCCACCGAGCGCGGCGCGGCGCTCCCGCAGGTAGCGAATCTCCTCCGAATCCTCCGGCGGCCGATAGAAGGGGGCCTTCGCCACCTCGTCGTCGGAGATCGGGATGCCGAAGCGGCTGCGGAAGGCCCGCAGCTCGTCCTCGTTGAGCTTCTTCTGCGAGTGGGTGACGTTGCGGCCCTCGCCGACCTCGCCGAGCCCGTAGCCCTTGATCGTCTTGGCGATGATCACCGTCGGCTTGCCGTGGCACTTCATCGCGGCGTCGTAGGCGGCGAAGACCTTCTCGGGATCGTGGCCCCCGCGCTTCAGCTTCTTGAGCTTCTCGTCGGAGAGGTGCGCCACCATCTCGAGCATCTCAGGATCCGCGCCGAAGAAGTGCTCGCGGATGTAGCCGCCGGGCATGACGACGTATTTCTGATACTGGCCGTCCACCACCTCGTTCATCCGCTTGACGAGCAGCCCCTTGTCGTCCTTGTCGAGGAGCGGATCCCATTCCTCGCCCCAGATCACCTTGACGACGTTCCAGCCGGCGCCGCGGAAGCAGCCCTCGAGCTCCTGGATGATCTTGCCGTTGCCCCGTACCGGCCCGTCGAGCCGCTGCAGGTTGCAATTGATCACGAAGACGAGGTTGTCGAGCTTTTCGCGGGACGCGAGCGAGATCGCGCCGAGCGTTTCCGGCTCGTCGCATTCGCCGTCACCGATGAAGCACCAGACGTGCTGCTTGCTCGTGTCCTTGATGCCGCGATCCTGCAGGTACTTGTTGAACCGTGCCTGGTAGATCGCCATGAGCGGGCCGAGGCCCATCGACACCGTCGGGAATTCCCAGAACTCGGGCATCAGCCAGGGATGCGGATAACTCGAGAGGCCGCCTCCTTCCGCCAGCTCGCGCCGGAAGTTTTCGAGCTGCTTCTCGCTGAGCCGCCCCTCGAGAAACGCGCGGGAGTAGATGCCGGGAGAGGCGTGGCCCTGGAAGTAGACCTGGTCGCCGGAATAGTCGTCGCCGCGGCCGCGGATGAAGTGGTTCATCGCGACCTCGACGAGCGTGGCCGACGAGGCGAACGTCGAGATGTGGCCGCCGATGCTCTTGTCTTCGCGGTTGGCGCGAACGACCATCGCCATCGCATTCCAGCGGATGATGCTCTTGATCCGCCGCTCGATCTCGCGGTTGCCCGGGAAGGGCGGCTGCCGGTCGGCGGGAATCGTGTTGATGTAGGGCGTGGTGGCCGAGAACGGAATCTGCACGCCCAGGCGATAGGCCTCCTGCTCGATCGCGTGGAGCAGGTAGGCGGCCCGGTCGCCGCCGCGGCTGTTGATCACGTAGCGGAGCGAGTCGAGCCATTCCCGGGTTTCGGTCGGGTCGGAATCGACGGCCGACACGCCGTCGACCCGCTCCGGCTGCCCGGAGGCGGTGTCGCTCACCTGGCCGATCGACATGGGGGCGTGGGCGCCCGGCGGGAGGCTCTGGGCCTGTTCGATCTCGCTGGTCGTCTGGTCGATCTCGGGGCTGGCCATGGGGGTCTCCGGAAAGCTGGGCGAACTTTGCCCATTATTCCGATGGTTCCAAGCCCCGTAAAGGCCGATTGATTCGCCGCGGACGCTCCTTACGTCTCCGCTCGTGGCCGGTAGATTTCGGTCGCCAGCCCGAAATAGTTTTCGGCCGAGAACGCGACGGTCTCGCCGAGCGTCGGATGCGGATGGATCGTCTCGGAAAGGTCGCGGGCCGAGCAGCCCATCTCGATCGCGAGCGCCCCCTCGGCGACGAGTTCGCCCGCCCCCGGCCCCACCATGCCCACGCCGAGCACGGTGTCGGTCTCCGGATCGACGAGGATCTTCGTCATGCCCTCGGTGCGGCCGAGCGCCTGGGCGCGGCCGCTGGCGGCCCACGGATAGCGGCTGATCTCGACCGCACGCCCCTGCGCGGTGGCTTCGCTCTCCGTCAGGCCGGCCCACGCAATTTCGGGATCGGTGAAGACGACGGCGGGGATCGCCCGCGGCGCGAAGAGCGCCGGCTCGCCATGGAGCGACTCGACGGCCACCTTGCCCTGGTGGCTCGCCCGGTGGGCCAGCATCGGCTCGCCGCAGACGTCGCCGATCGCCAGGATCTTCGGGTCGGCGGTCCGCTGGCGGCCGTCCACTTCCACGAAGCCCTTCGGGTTGACGACCACCTTCGTATTCTCGAGGCCGAGGCCGTCGGAGTTGGGACGGCGGCCAACCGCCACCAGCACCCGCGAAAACTCGCGGCTGCTCGGCCCCTCCGGCCCCTCGAAGTGAACCTGGATCGATTCACCCTTGTCCTCGAGCTTCACCACCTTCGTGCGCAGGTGGATCTTCTCGAAAAGCTTTTCGAGCCGCTGCTGCAGCGGCTTCACGAGGTCGCGGTCGGCGCCGGGCAGGAGCGTGTCGGTGAGCTCCACGACCGAGACCCGCGATCCGAGCTCGGCGTAGACCGTGCCCATCTCGAGGCCGATGTAGCCGCCGCCCACCACGAGCAACGATTCCGGCACGTCGGCCATCTCGAGCGCCTTGGTCGAATCCATCACCCGCGGCGTGGGCAGGTCGAAGGCGGGGATCTTCGCCGGCCGCGAGCCGCTGGCGAGGATGCAGTGGTCGAACGTGATCCGCTGGCTCGACCCGCCCGGCGCGGTCGGCGCCACCTCGAGCGTGGAGGAGTCGATGAAGCGGGCATTGCCGTGGACGACCGTGACGTTGCGGCGCTTGGCGAGCTGGGCGAGGCCTCCGGTGAGCGTGGAGATCACCTTCTCCTTGCGGCCGCGCAGCAGGCTGATGTCGATCGAGGGCTTTTCGAAGTGGATGCCCCAGGCCTCCATCTCCCGCGCCTCGGCGAGCACCCGGCCGACGTGGAGCAGGGCCTTCGACGGGATGCAGCCGCGCAGCAGGCAGGTGCCGCCGAGCCGTTCGTCGCGCTCCACGAGCGCCACCTGCATTCCCAGATCCGCCGCCAGAAAAGCGGCTGCGTAGCCTCCCGGACCGCCCCCCAGCACCACCAGCGGAACGTGCATCTTGTTCTTCACTCCTCTCGCGCCCGGGGCGCGGATTCTCGTGTGCCCCGCCAGCCACGCGGCCGCAGGGTTCCTCGAAACGACCCGCCTGTTGTAGTTTCGTCGGCGGTTCCCGGCAAGAAACCTCCGGCGGGCACGGACGGCCCGCGGCCTGGTGGTGCTCGATGACGCTCGACCTCCGCAGCCTCGCCGCATTCCGGATCGCGATCGGCACGGTCCTCTCCGCCGATGCCCTGCTGCGCACCCGCGACTTCGGGCTGATGTTCGGAACCGACGGAATGTTTCCGCCGGACGTGCTCCGCCGACACTTCGGCGACGCCTGGTCGTGGTCGCTCGGGCTGCTCCTCGATGCCGATTGGTGGAATGCGTCCGTGCTCGCGCTCGAGGGGATCGCCGGGGCGTCACTCGCGCTCGGCTTCCACACGCGGCTCGCGACGTGCACGGCCTGGATCGCCGTCGTGAGCGTGGTGCAGCGGACCCTGCCCGCCTCGAATGCCGGAGATCCGCTGCTCGCCTGCCTGCTCTTCTGGGGAATGTTCCTGCCGCTCGGCGCCGTCTGGTCGGTCGATGCCGCGCGGCGCCGCGACGGCGATGCGCTGCCCGAGCCCGCTTCGCGGCTGGCGTCGAGCGCGCTTTTGCTCCAAATCGCGGCCGTCTACTTTTCGGCCGGCCTCGCGAAGTTCAACGACACGTGGCTGTCGGGCGACGCCGTCTCCTACGCCCTTTCGGTGCACGACCACGGTTCGTATCTGGGCAGCCGTCTCGCCGGCTTCACGCCGTTCACCCGGCTCGTCACGTGGAGCGTCGTCGCCACGGAAATCCTCGCGCCCTGCCTCCTGCTCGCGGCGCCGCGGCCGCGCGTCCGCACCGCGGTGGCGGGGTTCTTCCTCGTCTTCCATGCGGCGGTCGCGGTGCTCATGTCGGTGGGGCTGTTCGCGTATGTGGGCATGGCGGCATGGCTGGCCATCCTGCCGGGCGAGTTTTGGGATGGGGCGAGGGCGAACGCCGTCCAAGGACCTCGGCCGGCAAAACGAACCGCTGCCAACGTCGCCTGTGCCGCGGCGCTCGGCATCGCCGCGATTGCCTTCCTGCATGCCAACACCGCGTGGCGCGAGCGGCCCCTGCCCGCGCCGCTGCAGGCGGCCGTGCGACTGCTCTGCCTGGAGCAAGACTGGGCGATGTTTGGCGACGTGCCGCGGCAGCAGCAGTGGGTGTATGGCCGGGCCGAGCTCGCGGATGGCCGCGTCGTGGACCTGCTCCGTGGCGGGCGGCCGCTCGAGCCGGTGCTGCCCACCGGCGGCTTCCTGTCGCTGCCCCACCATCGCTGGCAGAAGATCTTCTGGGAGCTGCCGAAGCCCACGGAGCGGATCTTCTCGCCCGGCATCGCCGCGGCGCTCGCCCGCGACTGGAACCGCCGCCACCCGGCCGGCGAGCAGGTGCGGTTCCTCGAAATCCGGTTCGGGCGGATGACGAGCGATCCGGTCCCGGGCACGCTGCACGAACTGTTGCTCGCGACGTGGCCACCGCGAAACGCCTCCGGCCGCGGCAGCCTCGACCGCTGGCTCGACGAGCGGGGCGGCGAATCAAACGCTGCGCCAGTCGAATAGACCGCATCTTGCGTAGCTGTAGCGACGACCTCGCAAAACAAGAGGGGTAGGCGAGGGGGTCGGCGAAAGCTCGAGGAGCTTTGGGCCGCCGCGGCCCACGCGACGAGACTTTTGCCGCCCCCGAGCCGGTGCCACACGTAAGGCGGATGCGCTCTAACGCCGGCTCGCGGGCGGCAGAAGTCGGTCGCTGCGCGACTCCTTCGGATCCTTCGCGATGCAATTTCTCCGCTGACGACCTACGGAGCTGCAGACCTCAGAAGGTCGAAATTGCATATGCTCGTCGAGCTTCAGCCGACCCGCTCGCCTCCCGTTTCGCTATTCCGAAAACCTGTTGATCCTACCCGTTTGCGAAGGCGGGTCTGCGGTGGCACACTTCGCTTGGCCTGCCCTCGAGGCAGCTCGCGAGAGTGGCGAAACTGGCAGACGCGCTGGATTTAGGTTCCAGTGCCGAAAGGCGTGCGGGTTCGACTCCCGCCTCTCGCATCGCCCGCGGCGGCAGACGTGCGTCCCATCACCGCAGCGGATTGATCCGCTGCGGTGGCATCGCGGGCGGCGCGACGGGCTCTTCGTGGGCTACCGTGCGGATGCCCGACGGCGCGGGGTCTGCCGGCGTTTCCGGAAGGCCCGACGGCACTCCGGGGCGAGCCTGGTGGCCGCGCTGGCGAAGCGCCTCCTGCCGGGCGAGTTCCGTGCGCATGGCCGACTGTTGAAGGCTGGCGAGGAGTTCGTGGCGGCGACGGCGATGCGACGCCTCGTCGAAGAGATTTTCTTCCGCGGCCGGCGTCGACGGCTTCTCCGTCGCGGGCTCTGTCGCTGCCGGCTTCTTCACGTCGGGCGTGGCCGCCGGCTCGTCGGCGAACGGGGATTCGAGCGGCTCGGAATCTTTTTTCGGGGCCGGTGGTTGCGCGGGGAATTTCGCGGGGGGCAGTAGCTCCGCGGCGGGCTCCTCATCGCGGGATTCTTCGGCTTGCGGCTCTTCGTCCGCCGGCAGTTCAGCAGCCGATTGCGGCGATTCCTCGTCGGCATCCGGGACCTCCGACTTGGGAGGCCGAACGGGCGTGGCCGCTTCAGTGAACGAAGCCTGTACGACGCCCTGTCCCGGCCAGCTCCGCCATTGAGTGCCGTAGAAGCCGAATCGATCGGGTCGGACGGGGCATTGGGCCGGGCAGCCGGGCTTCCCGCAGCCCCCGTTCGCACAGTGGCCCTCACAGCGACCGGGATGATTCGGGGGCTGCTTGCCTGCCGCGCACTGACCGCTTTGGCAGTCGCTGCCATGCTGCCGCTCTCGGGCAACGCTTTTCATCCGCGACGGCGGGGCAGACTTCGGCGGAACGGCGGCCATGATCTCGCTCGCCGCAACCGGCCGCGCCATGGCCACCACGATGACGATCGCCAGCCCGAAGGCGGGTGACAGTCGGATTGCACGAAGATCGCGGGGATGCGAGCACATGGCTTTGCTTCTGGGGGAGCGGACCGCGGCGACGGTACAGTCGACGCAATCGGAACCTTCGGGCCGCACGTTCTATCGTCCGCTGGGCCCGGCGACCTTTGACGGGAAGGTGATCCAAGCCATGGTTTCGGCCCCAGATCGAATGTAGGTTGGAGGCTGGCGGCGGCGGGGAAGAATGGGCAGGTTCCGCGACGGGAGCCTCGCTTTAGACTGGGGGGATTCGGCAGGGCGGTTATCCTCTCCGTCTCCCAGCGGCCAGCCTCTCCCAGAACGGTTTTGCGATGAAGACGGTCAACATCCGGCTCCTCCTTCTGCTCGTCGCGGTCGTCGTCGGCGGCATCGTGGGCGTCTTCCTGCTGCACCGGTATCAGGTGAACCGCAATGCCGGCAGCCTCGCGAAGCTCGCGCGGCTGCGGCTCTCCGAGGGAAAAAAGGACGAAGCGCTCATGCTCTTCGCCCGCTACGTGAACTTCCGGCCGGACGATGACAAGGCCTACGGAGAGTTTGCGCGGCTCGTGCTGGAGCGGGCGGAGTCGCCGATGGCAAACCGCGGCGACGTCTCGCGCGCCTACAGCGTCTCGGAGACCGCCGTCCGCAAGAACCCGGATGACGATGATCTGCGGCGGCGGCTCGCTGCCTTCGAGATGAGGATCGGCCGATTCGTCGATGCCCGCCAGCACCTGCAGACGCTGCGGGAGCGACTGCCGGCCGAGTCTCCCTCCGCCACGACGCCCGTTGCCGATGATTCGAAAGCCGAGGGCGCTCGACCGCTCGAGCGCACCGAGATCGAACTCCTGCTCGCGCGGGCGCACGCCGGCGCCGGAAACTTCGACGAAGCCGCAGCCGTCGCGAGCGGCCTGATCGGATTCGACCTCGCGAAGAAGTCGTTCGACCCGAAAAAGAAGGCGGCCCCCGACAGCACGGAGGCCTTCATCCTGCTGGCCGCCATCCTCGAGGAGAAATTCAAGGATCCCGCCACGGCCAATGCCCTGCTCGAGCAGTTGGTCAAGGCGAACGCCGCCGACCCCAAGGCCTGGCTCGCGCTCTCCAGCTGGCACCGGCAACGCGGTGACCTGGCCGCCGCCAGGAAGGACGTGGCACGGGCCGAGGCGATCGCTCCCAAGGACATCACCGTCATTCTCGCCGCATTCGAAATGGCGCTGATCGACAAAAACCTGGAGCGGGCTGGCGAGACGATGCGCCGTGGACTCGAGATCGCCCCCGACGACGAACGCATCGTGCGGGGGAGAGCCATGCTCGCGCTCCAGGAGCAGGCGCCGGAAAAGGCGATCGAGATTCTGGAAAAGGCGCTCGATGCAACCCCCGGCCAACCCGGGTTCCTCCTCATGCTCGGCGATGCCCAGCTTCAGGCCAACCGGCTGCCGGCCCTCGACGTGACGATCGCCAAGCTGAAGGAGATGATCGGGAAATCCAGCCCAGCGGTCGGATTGCTCGAGTCGCGTTCGCTCGTCGCCCAGGGCAAGTGGCTGCAGGCCAAGGCGCGGCTCGAGTCGCTGCGGCCGCTCGTCGCCGGGTCGGACGAACTGACTCGACAGGTCGATCTGTACCTCGGCCAATGCTACGAGCGGCTCGGGCAATTCGACGAGCAGCTCGAGGCCAATCGCCGCGTGCTCACCGACGACCCGACATCCCTCGCGGCCCGCGTCGGCGCCGCGTCGGCCTTGCTGGCCGCCGGCAAGGCCGACGAGGCGATCGAGGAATTCGAACTCGTGGCCCGGGCCATCCCCGAGGAACGGCTGCCGGCGATCCCTCAGCTCTGGAGCCCGCTCATGCAGTTGCGGGTGGCCGCCCAGATGAAGCGGCCCGTCGCCGACCGCGACTGGTCTTCCGTCGATGAATTGCTCGATCTGCTGCAGCAATCGCCCGGAATTTCGAGCACGCAAATGGCCCTGTTGCGGGCCGATGTGCTCGTGCGCAAGGGGGAGGTGGAGGCGGCGGCCGATCTGCTCGACGACGCCACGAAGGCCGATCCGAAAGAGCCGCAGCTCTGGGCGGGGCTGGCCTCGCTCGAACTGCAGGGGCAGGGGGCGACACAGGCCCGCGCCGTGCTCGCACGGATCCCGCCCGCGATCGCCGACGCGCCGAACGTCCTGCTCATCGCGGCGCAGATCGCGGCCCGCGAGCCCGCGGAAACGGCCGCGCAAGAACTGGCCGCCATCGAAGCCCGCGCCCAGAAGCTGCCCGCGGACGAGTCGGCCCGCGTCCTCACCGCGCTTGCGTCGATTCAGCTGGGCCTGGGCAAAGCCGACGACGCCGAGCGGCTTTGGAAGGCCGTCGCGGAGAAGGCCCCGGACGACCTCCGCGTGCGGACGGCGCTCTATGAATTGGCGCGCGAGCAGGGCAATGCCGAGAAGGCCAAGGCCCGCGCCGACGACCTCGCGCTCGTCGCGGGACCGACGAGCCCGCAGGCGCGGCTTGCCCAGGCGGGCACGCTGATCCTCGGCGTGCGCGAGTCGCAGAAAAAGAAAACCTCCGCCGGCGACGCCGTGATCGAACTCGACGCCACCGAGCGCCGTGATCTCGATCGAGCCCGCAACCTGCTCATCGAGGCGGAGAACGACCGCCCCGGCTGGCACCAGATCCAGCAGCTCTTCGCCGAAATCGACGGCCTCCGCGGCGACATGCCCGCGGCGATCGAGCATCTCCAGCGGGCGGTGCGCATGGGCCCCGCCAATCCGGCGGTGGTGCGACAACTGGTGGCCCTGCTCTACGCATCGAACCGGCTCGACGAGGCGCAGCAGGCCCTCGCCCGCCTGGGCCCGGACGGCCTCGAAGGGTTTGAACGGCTCAGCGCCGAGATGGAGATGCGATCGGGCAAGTTCGACGATGCCGTGGCGCTGGCCGAGCGGTCGGTTTCGAAGGATTCGAAAAATCCGCGCGACCTGCTCTGGCTGGGGCAGCTCCTCAGCCGTTCGGGCAAGGGAGATCGTGCGTCGGACGTGCTGCAGCGGGCCGTGGAGGCCGCCCCCGAGCAGCCGGAAACCTGGCTCACGCTCTTCTCCCATCAACTGGCTTCCGGGGAGAGAAAGCCGGCCGAAAACACGCTCGACCGGGCCGCAGACCGGCTCCCCGAGCCGGCCCGGCAGCTGGTGCTGGCGCAGGGCTACGAAATGCTCGGGCGCTTCCCCGACGCGGAGCGCGAGTATCGCGAGGCCGTGACCGCGAGCCCGGGTGATCTCTCGGCCTCGCGCAACCTGGCGGCCTTCCTCGTGCGCCGCGGACGGCTCAATCCCGCGCGGGAAGAACTGCGCGGCATCATCGACGCGAAGGCCGACGATGCTTCGTCCCGCGGCATCCAGCGCTGGGCACGACGCACGCTGGCGCAACTGACCGCCGACTCGGGCGGCTACCGCGCGCTCGAGCAGGCCGTCGCGCTCGTCGAGAACAATGTGGGCAGCGACGGCAAGCTCTCTCCGGACGATGTCTCGCTGCTCGTTTCGATGCTGGCCGGCAGGCCCGAACCGGCGAGCTGGCGGCGGGCCGCCAAGCTGCTCGAAACGCTGGCGGCCTCGCAGCCGCTGTCGGCGGCGCAGCGGCTGCAGCTGGCGCAGCTCCGCGAGCGGGCCGGCCGCTGGGAAGAATGCCGCAGCGATCTCGTCTCGCTCGTCGCGGCCCCCAACACGCCGCCGGCGCTCTACGCGATCCTGGTCGAGAAGCTGATCGAACATGGCGAACTGTCGTCAGCCCGCACCTGGCTCACGAAACTCCGGTCGCTCGTCCCCGACGCCCCCGTGACCCTCGCCATGGAGGCGAAGCTCGCGATGGCCGAAAACGACCGCCCGACCGCGGTGGCGGCGGCCCGCAAGCTGATGCCCTCCGGCCCGGTTCCGCTCGAGCAGGTGGGCCAACTCCGGGAGGTCGCGCGGCTCATGGAGGATCTCGAGTTTCCCAAGGCGGCCGACAAGATCCTCACCGAGTATGCCGGCCGCTCCGTGGACGGGATCGTGGCCCGCGCCGAATTTCTGGGCCGGCAGAAGCGGACGGGCGAGGCGCTCGATCTGCTGGAGACGGCCTGGAACCGACTGCCGCTCGAGCGGGTGCTGCAGGCGGGCCTGACGGTGATCCGCGGCAAGGGTGACAGTCCGAGCCCGGAGATGACCGCGCGGCTCGACCAGTGGTTCAAGAAGGCGCTGCGGGAAGACCCGGAGTCGGTCGTGATTTCGCTCCTGCAGGCGGAGCTTCGCGAGCTGCAAGGGCGGTCCGACGAAGTGGAGTCGCTCTACCGCTTCCTGCTCGCCCGCAAGGATCTCGCTCCGACGCAGTCTGCGATCGTGGCCAACAACCTCGCCTTCCATCTGGCCCGGCCCGAGACGGCCGCGGAGGCGATCACCCTGATCGATTCGGCGATCGCCGAACTGGGGCCGCACCCCGACCTGCTCGACACCCGGGGCGTGGTGCGGCTCGCGGCCGGCGATGCCCGACGGGCCATCGCGGATCTCGAGGAGGCGACGCTCAGCCCGTCGCCGGTGAAGCTCCTCCATCTCGCGCTGGCCCAGGCCGAAGACAAGCAGACCCTCGCGGCGCGACGGTCACTCGAACAGGCGAAGAAGCGGGGCCTCGATCCATTGCTGCTGATTCCTGCCGACCGGGCAAGGCTCGAGCGGGTCGAGGCCGCCGTCGGCGGCAAGGGAGCATGATCGCCGGCTCGAGCCAAAGTAGACCGCTTCGTCCAAAGTAGACCGCTTCGTCCAAAGTAGACCGCTTCGTCCCGAAGCGGATTTTGGAGATCCGCTTGCGGAGCAAGCGGTCTACAGGAACCGCCTTACCCGCCCTGCAGCATGCGCGACCGGGCGAGCGCGTCTTCGGCCTCGGCGATGCGGCCGCCGCGCATGCAGGCCACGCTGAGCGCCGTGTAGCTGAAGGGATCCTTGGGCTCCAGTTCGCACACGCGCCGGGCGTGCTTCACGGCCTCCTCGTGCCGCTCGAGACGAGTGCACCACGCCGCGAGAGCCGAGTGGGCGAGGGCAAAATCGGGATGGTCGGCGACGACGCCTTCGAGCGCGGCGACCGCTTCGGCCAGACTGCCCTGGTTCTTGAGGGCCTCGGCCGCCTCGTACCGCGCTTCGCGGCTCGTGTCCGCTTCAGGAATCGACATCGCCGTCTCCAGCAGGGGCTGTTCGCGTCAGCCGCGGCCCACCGGCCGCGTCACACTGGGGAGTGTAGCGGGTCTCTGCCGCACTGACGAGGCTCAGCGGCCGTGGCGAATCCCAAAAAGAACGCGAAACAGGGGGGCGGGGGAAACTGTGAGCCCGGCGTGAAATTGCCATTGAATCCACCTGATGGCTGAGCCGATAAACCGCCTGCCGTGAAGTCGGCGGACCGCTGCGCCGCATCCGCGATGGCAGCACCGTTTCCTCCCTCATTTGGAAGGCAATCCGTGAGCATCCACCCGCTGGCCGCCGTGAGTCCCGAGGCCCGCCTGGGAGTGGGTGTCACAGTGGGGGCTTTCGCCACGGTCGAAGCGGGGGTCGAGCTCGGCGACTTTTGCACGGTCGCGTCGGGCGCCGTCGTGAAGACGGGCGTGAAGGCGGGCTGCCACAACGAATTCTGCGAGCACGTCGTGATCGGCGGCGCGCCGCAGCACGCGGGAAGGCCGAAGCAGATCGGCGCGGTCGTGATCGGCGACCACAACGTGTTTCGCGAACACGTCACGATTCACCGCGCGTTGAAGCCGGGCACGGCGACGACGGTCGGCGACAACAATTACGTCATGGCGAGTTCGCACTTCGGCCATGATGTGGTCGTCGGCAACAATTGCATCT
>JBIIOM010000149.1:0-6466 GCA_044336925.1 Pirellulales bacterium | reverse complement strand
ATACGCCGGCGACGGGGTGCGGGCGGGACGGAAGCCCGACGCGCGAGCGAGGAGAGTTGGGGCGTTTCTTGCGGGGCGGGTGGGAGCGTTGTTGGTTGGAGTGGAGGGCGGATGGACCTTGCTTGCGCTGCGGGCTTCCGTAGCTCGTCAGCATACTCCGGCGAGCGGGGCACGGGTCGCCCGAAGCCGGGTTGGGCACGTTGACCGCAGGGGCGATCCGCTTCGGGACGAAGCGGTCTACTCGACAGCGACCGCCCGGATGGCGATGTTTTTCGTGAAGTCAGCTGCGGTGGAAGTGGACGTGCTGCCAGCGGCCGGCGAGCTTTTGCCAGACTCGCGTTTCCTCGGAACTGACGGTCACCGGCTTGCCGGCGTCGTCGAGTTTTTGCACGAGCCGCACGTACGAGATGACAGCGGCATTGTCGGAGAGCAGCCGCACCTTCGGCGCGACCATCGTCGTCGTCAGGTGCTTGGCGGGCTGCGACTTGCCGCCAGACAGCTTGAAATAAAACTCGTGAAACGCGAGTCCCTCGACGAGATGACCGTTGGCCTCCGGCTCGAAGCACGTGATGTCGGGGGCGACGAGGCTGCGGTAGGCATCCCAGTCGCCCGACGCGATCGCGACGAGCAGTTGCTGGTTGAGCTTGATCAGTTCGGCGACGACGGGTTCCATGGGATGCTCCGGGGATGCTCCGGGGATGCTTACTTCACGAGGCCGAGCGAGACGAGTTTCTGCAAACACTCGTCGCGTTCGCGCGAGCGCTCGAGGCTCTGCCAGGAGGAGTCTTGCGCGGCGAGAAATCCTTCCTGCGAGGCGGGCAGGCCCTTGGAGCCGGCCTGGGCGACGAGCCGCTGGATCACGCCGCGGTCGAGCTTCGTGAGCCGCATCGCCTCGACGCGGTAGTCGAGAAATGCCTCCCAGACGAGCGGGAAGAGCGGCTGCACGATCTGCTGGCCGATCGTCTCGGCATAGCGGCGGATCTCGAGTTGGGCGTGCGAGTCCATCCGCAGGGCGAGGAAGTGCAGCAGGTTGTGGAGGTCGATTTTCCAGTAGGCCTCGGTATACGTCGCCAGCGGCAGATCCTTGCGGGCCTGCTCCCGCGCGATGCCGGCCTCGAGACGCTCCTCGTAGACGCGGCGGGCGAAGCTCTGCAGCTCCGTCTCCGATTGCGTGAGCTTGTGGCCCGCCGCCTTCGGCAGGAAGTCACCCGAGCCCTGACGGTTGTTCGCGGCCTGGGCCCGCCACTCGCCGTCGTGGGTCGCTTGCATCGAATCGATGGCGAGCGAATAGCGGGTGGAGTATTCGTTGACGCTCGCGGTGCGGTGGCGGATCCACTGCCGCCAGCAATCCATCGGCACGCGGACGACGAATTTCAGCTCCGCCATCTCGAAGGGCGTGGTGTGGGCATGCCGCATCAGATAGCGGATGAGCTGGCGGTCGTCGCTCACCTTGCGGGTGCCCTCGCCGTAGCTGACGCGGGCCGCCTGCACCACGGAGCCGTCGTCGCCCATGCAGTCGACGAGCGCCACGAAGCCGTCGTCGAGCACAGGAAGCTTCTTCCAGCGAAGCGATTCAAGGAGGCTGGCGCGGTCGGCGGCGGATGCGGTCGTGCTCATTCGCGTGGTTCCCGAGGGGAGACCACACAGAATGCGGCACGCCCGAGCCGGATACAAGGGTGCCGCCTGACCATCGCGGGCCACGCCCCTGGCGCGGGCCGTGACCCTGGCGCGGGCCGTGACCCTGGCGCGGGCCATGACTATGGCGCGGGCCGTGCCGCCGGAAGGCCGGTCAGTCCTTGGCCAGCAGTTCCTGCAGGAGCGTGGCGAGCTGGCGGGCATCGTCGGACTGCACGAGCCGCGCGATCCGGGTCTTCGGCACGCCGAGCTTCTCGAGCGATTTTTCGATCGACTCCCAGAGCTTCGCCCGCTTCTTCCCCTCGGCGAGGTAGAGGTCGGTCACCTGTTCGCCGAGCCGCTGCAGGAGCGCCGTGTCGAGGTTCTCGTAGTAGTTTTTGACGATCGACTGCTGGTATTTCGTGAGTTCCGCCATGGCTCTGACCCCGGTCTGCTGGAAGGACGACCCTGCGCTGGCTACAGTATCGGACAAACCCCCCCGTTTCATCGAGAGAAACAGATGCCCACCATCACGTTCGCGAATGAAAAGAAGGAAATTCAAGTTCCGGCCGGGGCCAACCTCCGCAAGGAGGCCCTGCAGGCCGGCGTGTCGCTCTACCCGGGCATCCACAAGGTGGCCAACTGCCACGGCTTCGGGACCTGCGGTTCATGCCGGGTGCTGATCACCAAGGGCATGGAGAACACGACCCCGAAGGGCATTCTCGAATCGGCCCGGCTGGGCGTGTCGCTCGCCTACATCGGCAACGAAAACACGATGCGGCTCGCCTGCCAGACAAAGGTCAACGGCGACATCACCGTGACGACCTGCCCGGGGATGAATCTCTACGGCGAAAACTTTTTCAGCTAGCTTCACGGAACTGCGGCCATCCATGGCCCGCATTGCCTTGCCGGGGCGAAGTGCCGCTCAGTGTTCGCCAATGAAAGAAGTGATCGCCATCGTGAAGCCCTTCGTCGCGGAGCGGGTGCTCGAGGCGCTGAAGTTCGCGCCGCTCGAGGCCTGCTCCGTTCGTGAGGTGAAGGGCTACGGGCGGCAGAAGAGCTACCTCGATCAATATGGCGACAGCGAATATTCGCTCGCCTTCCTGCCGAAGGTGGAGATCCAGCTCTGGGTGGACGACGCCCGCGTCGACGAGGTGGTCGATCGCATCGTGGAGGCCGCCCGCACCGGCCGCATGGGCGACGGCAAGATCTTCGTCCTGCCCGCCGCAGGGCCCCTGTAGACCGCTTGAAAGTAGACCGCTTCGTCCCGAAGCGGATCTTCATCGGCGTCGCAACGGCTCGCGGGCGGCAGAAGTCGCCTCGCGGTGGCCCTCGAAGACTCGGTCCAAATGCTCGTCGAGCTTCCGCCGACCCGCTCGCCTTCGTCCAGCGTGAATTTCATCGTTTCGAACCAGATCCGCTTCGGGACGAAGCGGTCTACGGGGGACGAAGCGGTCTACGGGGGACGAAGCGGTCTACGGGGGACGAAGCGGTCTACTTGCCGAAGCGGTCTACTTGACGAAGATCCCGGTCGCGTACCAGATGCCATTCGGGCCGCGGCGGATGTCGTAGCCGTAGGACGACTGCGGGCTCCTGACGGCAGTCCAGTGGCCCGACGATTGCCGCCAGCTGGCGACGCAGTCGACGCACGAGTCGAGCAGGTCTTGGTTTTCCCAGCTCTCGGCGCAGACTTCCTGCGGGTAGCCACCGCCGCCGACGCGGCCGGCGATTTGTTGCGACCGCGACTGCCAGCCGTGGTGCCCCTGCCGGCTGATCCGGGCCTGGTGTTCGGAGTGGGCCGTGGCCGCCTCCGCGAGGGTCGGGTCGAACGAGCCCTGTGAGCTCTGCGGATGCTCCGGGTGGATGCGCACGGCGAGAATGAGGGACCGCTGCGTGAGCGAGCCCTGCGGCAGCGTCGCGAGTGCGTCGAGGTGCGACGGACTGAACGAGTAATACTTGCCCGCCGTCCGCGGCAGGATCGAAACGATCCGGCCGGTGTAGGCGCCCGGGGTGTGGTCCACCACGAAGACGCCCGGGCCGCGACGCATCTCGCGAAGCGCTGGATCGCCGACGAGGCCGGCCCCCGCGTCGTGCAGCCCCAGCCGGCAGAAGACCCAGGGCGTGCCGCTCGCGGCAAACCGCTCTTGCACGTCGGGCCGCTCGAGCCATTGTCCGGCGGCGTCGGCGGGATCGCCCCCGGCCGGCTCCACGGAGACCAAAAGCATGGCCTGCGCCTGGCGGGCCGCTTCGGTGGCGGCGGCATAGTCGTCGCTCATCTGCACCGCGCCGCCGGCATTCGCCTCTCTCTCGGCGATCGACGGCGGGGCAGGGGTCGCGCCCTCGGCGGGGGGCGCGAAAAGCGCATCGACGATCATGGCGGCGATCGCGCCCGCCACGAGCGACACTCCCAAGACCGAACGAATATTGTTTCCACGCATGATGCAGGTTTCTCCTTGGCGTGAACCACTGCGGGGTTCCGACGACCTGCGATTGAAGGGGAGAGGGGCGGCTCGCGACAAGGAGTCGGGGTCGCGCAAGGGGCGTTGTTCAGGCCGACTTTACTCGACTTACGGTCTGGGCAATTCGTCGGAAGTCGCGCTGAGGCCGACGCTTGCGCCGCTTGCGGCAAAAATTCCGCCGGGCTGCGGCAAAAGGGGGGATTCCGGGTCGCGAAAGGCTGCTGTGGGGCGGATCATGACAAGCGGCTAGACTCCCGGCTCGTTTTGAAATGCTTCCGAGGCCCCAGGCGCTCCACGATCATGGATGTCAGTTTTTCCAGTCGGTCAGTCTTCATGCCTCCGCTCGTCGCCTGCGGCCTTTTGGCCCTCGCCATCTGCAGCCCCGCCGCTGCCCAGGTGCCGGCGGACCGCTTCGAAGCGCTCGGCACGGATGCCCTGCGGGCGACCGAGTCGTTCCGGCCGGCCAGCGACGCCGCCCTCGACGCCGCCGCGAGCAACCTGCGCAACGCCCTCGCCCCGCTCGACGGCCTCCTGAACCGCAGCCCCAGCGGCAATGATTGGCGGAAATACCTCGACTGGCCGACGCTTTCCGCGCAGGCTTCTTCGGGGGCCGCCGCCGATCCGGCCGCGCTGCGGCGGATCGAGAAGGTGATGAACGCCACCGAGACCGGCCTCGAAATGCCCGACTTCGTTCGCGTGCGGAAGGCGGTCACCCGTTATGCCGAGGCGGCCGACGCCGCCCGTGGGGCCGATGGCGCCACGCGGTTCGGCAAGCGGCTCGACGCCCTCGCCTCGGCGCTCTTTTCCACGGCATCGACGGGCAGTGCCGAGATGCTCGCACCGGTGCCGCCGATCCTCGAGCGGTTCGTGGAATCGGGGCAGGCTGGGACGCTCGTCTCGACGATCCGCGGCGCGATGGCGCGGCCGAACATCGAGTTCGAGGTGCATGAAAACCTGCTGGCCGGCGCCGTCAATCGCCCGATCGACCAGGTGATGCCCGTGGACGACGTCGTGCTCGGCACCCGCATCCGCGGCTCGGGCCACACCACCGGCAACGTGCGGCTCGACTTCGTGCCCGCGCACGACCGTGCCGTCTTCGACCTCGTGCTCGACGCCCAAAACATCTCCCAGACCCGCGGCTCGCAGGGCCCCGTCACGGTGCACACCCGCGGCGTCACCGATCTCGACGCCCGCCGGCGGATCTTCCTCGACGGCGACAACGTCTCCGCGTCGCCGGTGCAGGCTTCGGCCTCGGCCAACACGCAGGTCACGGGCATCGGCGTCAGCTCGCGGTTCGGCAAGCGGTTCATCCGCAAGATCGCCAGCCGCAAGGTGGCCGAGACCAAGCCGAAGGCCGAGGCGATCGCCGAGCGCAAGGCCAGGGATCGCGTGCGGCAGCAGTTCGACGAGCAGACGCGGCCCGCCGTCGCCCAGATCGGCGAGCAGTTCCGCAGCCGTTTCCGGGCGCCGCTCGAGGCCCGCGGCCTCTATCCCGAGATGGTGCACATGCACACCACCGACACGAGCCTGCGGATCGTGGCCCGCAAGGCGCTGGCGGCACAGCTGGCGGCCTTCAGCCCGCCTCCCACGGCCGTCGACGACAATGTGCTCACCGCACGCGTGCATGAGACCGCGGTGAACAACATCCTCGAGGAGAAACTCGGCGGCCGGATCATCACGCAGGCCGACGTCGATCGTCTGGCCCGCGAGCAGAACCTCACGATGCCGGAGTCGCTCGAGAGCGAGGCCGACCAGAAGCCCTGGGCGATCACGTTTGCCAAGCAGCGGCCGGTGACGATTGCCGCCGCCGACGACCGCGTGAAGCTGATGGTGCGCGGCGACAAGTTCGTGTCGGGCGACCGCGACTTCCCCGGGATGGACATCTGGGCCACCTACGCGATCGAGTCGTCGCCCTCGGGCACCCGGCTCGTCCGCGACGGGGACGTGCAGATCTATCCGCCCGGATTCAAGCCGGGTGGCGGCGAGAAGCTCACGATGGCGGAGACCTCGCTGCGGCGGATCCTGCAGAAGCGATTCGACAAGCTCTTCAAGGCGGTGATCGACGTCGAGCCGCTGCCGCTCCAGGGTGAACTGGCCGCCGCCGGTCCGCTGCCGATGAATCAGCTCGTCGCCCGCAAGGACGGCTGGGTGGTCGCCGGCTGGCGGAAGAAAGACCCGGTGGTCTATTCGAGCGACATCGAGGGTGAGATCATCGGCGACTCGATCCAGCCGGTGTCGTTCACGCGATGACCCGCGACGATCTGCTGGCGGCGATCAAAGCGACGCTCGTCGGGGTTTGAAAAACAATCCACGGAAGCCCGCAGCGCAAGCAAGGTTGATCCGCGCTGCTACTCCGCTCGACCCCAATGCTCCTCGCTCGCGCGTCGGGCTTT
>JBIIOM010000021.1:0-21004 GCA_044336925.1 Pirellulales bacterium | reverse complement strand
CGGCTCGCGGGCGGCAGAAGGTTCCTCGCGGTGGCCCTCGAAGACTCGGTCCAAATGCTCGTCACGCTTCCGCCGACCCACGAGCCTCTCCCGGTCACCGAGGGTGAGACCACGGCCCCTTTCCGATGGACGAGCCGGGGGGGTCGGTGGGAATCGAGGCGAGTTGACGTATCCTCGTCTCCGATGCCGAGATTTCTACCGCCCCCCCGGCGGCGTTGAGCCTCGAGGGGAGCGCACTCGTTAGACCAAAAAACGGTGCTTTGTGGGGCAAAACGCCCCCCTGACGCATACCCCCGTTTATCGTGTATTTTTGAGGAGCGTTTCTTTCCCGACCATTTCCGCCCCGAGGACCACCCCATGGCCACCGCCTCCCGACCCAAAGCCGCCGAAGCCTTCGCGAGCGGGGCCGATGTGGTCGTCGAGTCGTTGATCCGCCACGGCGTGGACGTGATCTTCGCGTACCCCGGCGGCGCGAGCATGCCGCTCCACCAGTCGCTCACGAAATACCAGGACAAGATTCGCACGATCCTGCCGCGGCACGAGCAGGGAGGCGGCTTCGCGGCCCAGGGCTATGCGCGAACCACCGGCAAGCCGGGCGTGTGCATGGCGACGAGCGGCCCCGGCGCGCTCAATCTCGTCACGGCCATCGCCGACGCGAAGATGGACAGCGTGCCCTTGATCGCCCTCACCGGCCAGGTGGGCACGAGCGTGATCGGCACCGACGCCTTCCAGGAGACGCCGATCGTCGAAGTCTGCCGCGGCATCACGAAGCATCACTACCTCGTGACCGACGCCAACGACATCGCCCGCGTCATGCGCGAGGCGTTTCACATCGCCACGACGGGGCGGCCCGGGCCGGTGCTCGTCGATCTGCCGAAGAACATTCAGGTGACCAACATCGTGCCCGATTACGACGCCCCGATGAAACTGCCGGGCTATCACCCCGATGCCCGCAAGGCCCATCCCGAGCAGATCGCCCAGGTGGCCGCGGCGATCAAGCGGGCCAAGAAGCCGGTGATCTATGCCGGTGGCGGCGTGATCACGGGCGACGCCTCGGACGAACTGCGGGAACTGGTGCGCAAGACCGGCATCCCCGTCACGATGACGCTGATGGGACTCGGCGCCTACCCCGGCGACGACCGGCTCTCGCTCGACATGCTCGGCATGCACGGCAGCGTGTATGCGAATTACGCCGTCGACGAGGCCGACCTTTTGATCGCCATCGGCGTGCGATTCGACGATCGAGTGACGGGCAAGGTGAGCGAGTTCGCCCAGCACGGGTTCATCGTCCACATCGACATCGATCCCTCCGAGATCAACAAAAACAAGGTCGTGCACGTGCCGATCGTGGCCGACGTCGAGGACGCCCTCCACCAACTCAACAAGATCGTCGAGAAGCCCACGGCCTCGCTCGAGCCCTGGTACCAGCAGATCGACGCTTGGAAGAAGGAGGACCCCTTCTCCTTCGACGAGAACTATCCCGGGATCGTCGCCCAGCGGGCGATCGCCGAGCTCTCGCGGCTGACGGCCGACAAGAACACGATCATCACCGTGGGCGTGGGCCAGCATCAGATGTGGGCGGCGCAGTTCTACAAGTTTCGCCGTCCGCGGACCTGGCTCTCCTCCAGCGGCCTCGGCACGATGGGCTTCGGCCTGCCGGCGGCGATGGGAGCGAAGGTGGCCCATCCCGATGCGATCGTCGTCGACATCGACGGCGACGGCAGCATCCTGATGAACATCCAGGAATTCGCCACCTGCAAGACCGAAAACATCCCGGTGAAGGTGCTGCTGCTGAACAACCAGCACCTCGGCATGGTGGTGCAGTGGGAGGATCGCTTCTTCAAGGGCAATCGCGCCCACACCTACCTCGGCCCGATCGACAATCCCGAGGCCTGCGGGCAGGGCGACGGCATCTCGCCGGAGTGCCGCTACCCGGACTTCGTGGCGATCGCGAAGGGCTTCGGCTGGCAGGCGGAGACGATCGTCGAGCAGAAGGACCTCGAATCGGCGCTCGAGCGGCTGATCGAGGCCCCCGGCCCGGCGCTGCTCGACGTGCAGGTGCCGTATCAGGAGCACGTGCTCCCGATGATCCCGTCGGGCGGAACGGTCCGCGACCTGATCAAGAAGTAGGCTCCGCAAGCCGCTTCGTCGATCGCATGCCGCTTCGTCCCCGGTAGACCGCTTCGTCCCGAAGCGGATCCCCTCGAGCCGCCGTTAACGCCGCCAACCCGGCTTCGGGAAACCCGTACCCCGTCGCCGGACGCTCGCTTCGTACGCTACGGAAGCCCGACGCGCGAGCGAGGAGAGTTGGCGGGTTTCTCGCGGGGCGGGTGGGAGCGTCGTTGGTGGGAGTGGAGCGCGGATGAACCTTGCTTGCGCAGCGGGCTTCCGTGGCCGACCAATCCGCGAACGCGGATCGGTGCCCGACCTACGCCGGCTCCCGGGGCACGGATCGCCCGACGCCTCCCCGTTCTTGTAGGACAGGCGTCTCCGCCTGTCTGGAGTAGGGCAGGCTTCAGCCTGCCCGAGACAGGCCCGGAGGCCTGTCGTACGTATGCCAGGCCCGGAGGGCCGGGTGAGCACCAGCGGGCGGAGCCCGCCAAGGAAAAACGAGCAGGATGCTCGTGTTTTCCGTGAAGCTAGAAAGGGCTGTCGAACGGAGATGCGTTCGGGGCGCCGGCGGGCTGCTCGGCCGGCGCTGGCTTCGGCGCCTCTGGCGCGGCGGCCGCCGGCTGCGCGGGTGCGGCTCCGGCTGCGGGCGACTGCGCCGGCGACTTGATCGACTTGATCGCCTCCACGACCGATACCTCGTCCGGCGTCTGATCGATCGCCAGACCCGCGTCGCGCAAGGTCGCAGCCAATTGCTTCGCCGGCGCGGCGGCCGGTCCGAGCAGCGCGGCGAGCCCGGGCCGGCCCTCCCCGGCGTCGATCGCGTCGGCGAGCGTCACGAGCCTCCAGGCATCGCGCCGGCAGGCCTGCTCTGGGATCGCGAGGCTCTTGTCAGCAGGAGCAACACCGCCCGCGGGCGGGATTCCGGGCTGCGCAAGCGCCTGCTGGCCGGCGGCGAGGCTGCGGTATTGCTGCTCGAATCGGCGGACGTCCGCCGCCGCCACATCGGCCTCGAGCGATTGCAGGGCGATTCCACGGATCGTGTCGACGAGTTTCGCGGCGTTGATCTCCGACTTGGCGTTCGCCGTCGCCCCGAGCGCCGCGGCGGCCCGCACCCGCACGTCGGTGGCCCGCGCGGGATCTTCGACGATCGCCGCCAGCACCGCGGCGACGTTCTTCGCGGCCGTCGGCACGAGCGCGGGCAGAAGAGCGACCGCCCGCGCGGCGAGCCATTCCTGTTCGGCCCGCCTGTCGCTCACGACCGGCTCGGCAAGGATCGCCATGATGGCAGGCCCCGCCGCCTGGGCGAGTGCCGCGGTGGCGTCGGCGTCGCCGCCGCAGGCTTCGACATGCCGGCCGAGGCCCGCGATCGCGGCGATCCGCACCGCCAGCGGCAGTTTCGCATCACCGGCCGCCGCCGCGAGCGTCGGCCTGACTGGCGGCCACGGCTTGCCGTCCTTGCCGCGCATCTCGCCGAGGAGCAGCATCGCATTGACTTGCACGGCCGGTTCGGCCTCGCCATCGCGGGCAAGGGCCGCCATGAAGTCGGCGACGAGCCGCGACATGTCGGCAAATGCCTTTTCGTCCTCGATCTCGGTCAGCACGACCTCGCGCATCCGGCGCCGGGTGCGTTCGATGGTGGACGCGTTGTCTTCTCGCGTGGATTGAGCCTCGAGCGCCAATTGAGGCAGGACGGTCTGCCGGACAAACTCCCGCGCCTCGGCATCGAGCGCGGAGCCATCGCGGAGTTTGTCCTTGAGCTCACGCATCTCACGGGCATTTTCCACCTTTGCCCACCCGCGGTATTTCGGTTCGCCCTGGGCCAGCGCCGGCGCGGCGGTCACGAGGCATGCCGCGAAGGCGACGGCCACGGCGGCCGGCAGGACGCGGCAACGCGGTTTTTGCAGGCGAAACGTGCTCATCGCTGAAACGGGTTTCCGAAAGGATTGGCGGGCTGCTGCGGCGGCTCATCGCGGTCCGGCTTCTGCTCCTGCATCGCCGGGAGCGTGCCGACATAGCGATCGACGAGCAGTTGCGAATCGGCCGCCGAGGCCATTTCGAACGACCCGTCTTCCCGCAGAAACAGCATCTCGAGCGGCTCCGGCGGCGGCGTCGGCTTGGCAACGCGCGCCTCGGTGCGATCCTCCTGCCGGCCGCGCATGTCCACCAGCACGCTGTTGGTGTCGATGTCGGCACCGCGCACCCGCGTCTCGACAGTCCGGTTGAGCCGCTTGTCGATATTGGCGAGGCCGCCGATCTCGGTGACGAGGCTGCGCAGCGTGTAGCTCTGGGTGGCGGCATCTTCCGCAAGCACGAGCACTTCCAACATGCCCGGCTTGAATTTCTTCATATCGCCCTTTCGCAGCGGACGCACGGCGAGGCTCGTCGTGCCCGGCACTCTGACCGGCTCGGTGACGTTGCTCGGCTGCGACGGAAGCTTCGCGTCCTTCGCGAGCGCCGCCTCGGCGAGGTATTGGGTCGGCAGCTTGTAGTTGGGATTCCAGAGCGACAGCTGCACCCGATAGCGGTATGAATTGCCGATCTCGACCGTCGTGTCGACGAACCGGAAGAGCCGATAGTCGAGGTCGGCGATCGGCCGCCCCGCGGCATCCGGGCGGATGCCGGGCCCTCCCGGCTGCTGCATGGGCGCCATCGGCTGGCCGGGCTGCGGGGCATCCAGCGGCGACTCGAATCCCGGCCCCGCGAGCGGATTCTCGGGCGCGACGGGCGGTTCTTTTTGGTCCTGGGCCCGCTTCGCGGCGGCCGCCTGCTCGGCGATCGCCTTGCGGGCCTGTTCGACGAACCAGGGATGCATCGACTCCGTGCCCCATGGCTCGCCGACGAGGAGCGGCAGCGGCGCGGAGTAGGGGATGTCGCCGGCGCCTGGATTTTTGTCGGCGGAAAGCAGGAAACCGGGCGGCAACTGCTCCGGCTGCACGCCGGCCCACTCCCGCTGGAACTGCTTCGCCAGGACGCGCATGTCGATCTTTTCCCACTGGTCGCGGCCGCCGGGAACCACCACCGACCGCTCGACGAGATAATTGCTCCACAAAGGCTCGTCACGCTTCGGATCGCGGTAGGTCGCCCCCTCGTAACGCTCGCGATAATCCCCCGCCTGCTTCGCGACGGGGATCAGTCCGGTGACGATGCAATACGGCACGAGCCGACCACGGACGACCGCGGCCTGCGGGGCGCCTGGCGGCGCGGCCTGGCCGCCAAACTCGGGCCCGAAGCCCGGTGGCACGGCGCCATCGAACCCGCGCTGCTGGTCCCCCGCGGGCCCGGGGCGTTTCCGCTTCTGCTTCGGCGCCGGCTCGACATCGGCGGGATTGCCAGCGACGGCCACCGCCGGATTGTCCTTTGCGGGGAAGAGCGCGACGCCCGCGACGGCCCGCAGGTCTTCGATCGGAAAGACCTCCGGTCCGGTCCGCTTCGTTCGCTCCTCGAAGAGCGGCTTGTTCCAGAGCGGCAGCGGCGGAGGACCGGCGATCTCGGGCGACCGCCAGGGATCGATGAGCTTGGTGAGCTCCGAATTCTTGAGCGCGTCGGCGGGCGGCTGCTTTGACGATTGAATGTGGCTGGTCGCGGATTTCGATGCATCGACGATGGCCTTCGGCAGTTGATCGGGGCCGGCCGGCATCGTGCGGATGGCATTGATGCCCCCCAAGACCATGCCGCAGGCGAGCACCGCGATGGCGGCCACGACGATCTTCTCGACATGCCGCAGGAAGAAGTCGAGGATCGCGTCTTTGTCGAGGCTGATGCTGGGCCGCTTCATGCCGCTGGCTCCTGGACGGCGGGGGCCGGCTCTTCAGGCGGAGGAGCCGGCTCCGCCTGCGGCTCGGGCTCGATGCCGAGCACCTTGTCGTCGGGGGGCGTGGCAATCGCCACCGTGCCGCGGATTTCCACGCCGACATCATGCCGGCGACCGCTCGCCGCCGATGCGGCCTGCCCCGCGGGCCCGATCTCCGGCATCGCTCCCTGCGGCTGCGATCCCGTCATACCGGCATTGATCCGCACCTGACGCACGTCGATCGGCACGGGCGAGCGAGCGAGATCGACGAGCCACGCGTCGAGATGGCGCTCGTCGACCACCGCGCGGATCGCGAACGGCATCAGGTGCACCATCGTCGCATCGGGCGACGCGGCGAGTTCCGGCGCGGAGAGCGGCTTGCCGTTGAAGTCGACATAGATCCAGTTCTTGAGCGGGTCCTCCGGCGCGGCCGACGGCGCCGCGCCGCCCTCCTCTGGCGGTGGTGGTGGCACGGCGGCGCCGGGCCCCTGACCGGCGCCGCCACCAAACCGCGGATGCGGCGGTCGTGGGGCAGGTGGTGCAGGCCCCGCTCCATCCATGGCCGGCGGCGCGCCATCTTCCCCCATCGGCATGCCGCCCGCCGCGGGCGCGGCCGAGAAGAGAATCCGGCCGCCGCGAGAACCGCCCGGATCGTCTTCCGCCGCCGCATAGCCGATCGCCAGCTGCTGCACGAGCGGAATCGGCGAGTTGTAGGGGCCGGCCGCGACCTTGTTCACGCGGGCGATCGAGTCGCAGAGCAATCCATAAATCCAGAGCTCTTCCTGGGCAAGCACCACCTGCATCGTCGATGGCGGCTTCTCCCAGTCGAACGACATGTAAATCCGCTTTTGATCTTCGGGGCTCCAGACGACGAGCTTGTTCGAGCGAACAGGCTGGGCCTGCGGACCGCCGGGGCCGGCTGCGACGGGATCGACCATCGATTCGTCAGCGCCCATGCGGGCCGGCAGCTGGCGCACGAGCGCCCGCACGCTGTTTTGATAGCGCTCGAGGAGCTTGCGGGTCAGCTTGCCATCGGGCTTCAATGCCGCCGCCCGCTGAACGAAGTCGTCGCCGAGCGCGACCGGCCAGACGCGAAGCGGCTGCTGGCTGTCCCAAAACTTCTGCCATTCGTCGCGTGTCTGGCGCTTCACGGCGTTGGTGCGCTTGTTGATCTGCTCCGACCACGATTCATTCGGATGCGGTTGCACTCCCTGCACGCTCCGCAACGCCGACAGACGGCTGTCGATCTGCCCGCGTGCAGCGTCGATCTGCTCACCGAGAGAACCCTCGGCCATGAAGAGGAGCGGCAGCACCAGCAGCGGCACGAGCGGCACGAGCAGCCAGAAATGGTGCTTCACGACGAAGTCGATATACGGCCGGACGTTGTCGGGAATCTGAACCATGGGCTGCGGGCGGGCTGTGTCAGAAGGTTTCGGCGCCGGGATCGGGCGCGGGTGGGGCGGCGGGGGGCGGCTTCGGAGCGCCGGGAGACGTCGGCTGCCAGCTGAACTGGAGCGTGAAGTCAAAACGCCTGAGCGCGAGGTCGGAAATCTTCCCAGACTCGGCATCCGCCGGAGCCGGAGGCGTTCCCACAGAAGCGACCCCTTGTGGGATGCGAATCGGCCGCACCGGCGATGCAGCGACGATCACGGGAAAGCCGATGCCGATGTCGGCCGGGCTCACGAGCTGGCCGGCGAGCGGCCCGGCCGCCACTGCCACCTTTTTTTCCTCGCCGAGCAGCCCCTTCACGATCGTCGAGCGGACGAATTGCGCGCTCTCCTCCGGCTTGTGATGATCCTCGTTGTGGTAATGATAGCCGCTCATCTCGACCACCCAGCCGGGGCCCGTCGGGCCGGTCACGGCCGGCGGCCCAGCCGGAGGGGCTCCTTCGCCGTCGACGGGCGGAGCGGCGGCCGCGACGTCGCCATCCTCTTCTTCGTCGCTCGGCTCCTCGGCGGGATGCGTCTCGTCCCACTTCGCCTTCACCCCCGCGAACCAGGTGGCGAGGTCGGGGAAATACTGGCAGTCGATCCGCTCGATGTGGAGTTCGTTGCGGTCGGCGGGGTTCTCCGGCACTTTGCCCGGATCGTCGCTCGGCAGCAGCGTCTCGACCGCCCGCAGCATGTCGATCATCTGGAAGCGGCGGTCCTCGAGCCGCAGCAGATGTTGCTGCTGCGCGATCGCCTCGTCCTGCTTCCGCTTCACCTCTTCGAATGCGGAGACGGCCGCCCCCGACTTGTTCTTCACGCCATCGGCCTGCGCGAAGGCGGCCGCGTACAGATCGGGCGCATAGGTGGTCCAGGCGAAGAACGTTCCGGCGAAGCTGATCGCCGCCGCCGCGAGCAGCCCTGCGGCGGCGCCGACGGCCCACGGCTTCTTCGCCTCGATCAGCCGTTCGACGACGATCTCGCGCGGCAGCAGGTTCGAGCGAATGGCGGCGCTGCCGGTGGCCTGCAGCGCGAGGCCATAGGCGGTGCCAAACGCAAGCCGGTTTTCGCGAAAAGCCGGCGCCGACGTCACGGCGGCGCCTTCCAGCCCGCGATATGACTCGAACTCGCCCACGTCCAGCTGCAACTGCTTGGCGACGAAGTCGGAGAGGCCCCGCAGCCGCGTGGCATTTCCAAGCAGCAGCACCTTGCCGATCGTGGCCGTGCGGTCGGAACCGGTGAAATAGTTGAGCGACCGCTGCAGTTCGGCGGTGAACTGTTCAAACACCGGCCGCATCACCTTGAAGACCGTCTTCGGATCTTCGGCCCGCACGGCGTTGCGCTTCAGGTGCTCGGCCTTCGCGAACGTGAGCTTCATGCCCTGCACGAGGGCCTTGGTGAAATTGCTGCCGCCGATCGGCATGCTGCGTTGCCAGATCCGCATGCCGTTGGTGACCACGAGGTCGGTGGAGTCGACGCCCATCGACACGAGCACGATCGAGGCCGGCGGCTTTTCGGGATCGACCGTCGCCGGATCGGGCAGTTGGTCGAACATCACCATGTTCGCCAGCGCGATCGGCGAGAGCTGCACGATATCCACCTCGACGCCCGCCTGCGTGAGCGGCGCGAGGGCCTTGAAGACCTGCTCCCGCTTCATCGCGAAGACGGCCACCTCGGCATCCATGACGAAGCCCCCCTCCTCCATGCCGCCAGGGAGCCGCTGCCAATCCCAGACCACCTGCTCGAGCGGAAAGGGAATCTGCTGACGGGCCTCGTACTTGACGATGTCGGGGATCTTCTTGGCCTCGATCGGGGGCAGCTTGATGAATTTCGACAGGCCCGACTGGCCGGGCACCGAGATCGCCACCCGGGTGCCCTTGAGCTTGTTGCGACCGACGAATTCAGCGAGGGCGGCCCGCACCAGTTCGACGGGATCCGCCTCCGGCTGCGTGAGCAGCATCGGATACTCGACGTAGTCGAAGGCGTCGGCGGTGATCTTGCGCGGCTCGGACGATGCCTGGCAGCGAACCGCCTTCAGCGCGCACTTGCCGATATCGATTCCCCAGCAGGGAACGCTGCGAGCCATGGCTTGATCCAGAGGGAGCGTCGAGGCCGGCGGCACAGCAGCAGAAAACGCCGCAAAAACCGCCCTCCCAACACTTTACGAACGGTTCTCTCGGTGTGTCAATGAACTGCAGCCATTGTGAGCTGCGGGCGAGTTTGCCGAGAGCTTGTCGTTCAAAAAGGCCATGCCCGGAGGAGGTCCCTCGGCAGCATCCGTGCTGATGGGGCCCGTTCCTTGGCGTTCGTGTTTCCTGGCCGGATGAGACCGACAGGTCAAACCGCTCCTCTCATCCGGGCATGGCCAAAAATCGTCAGGCCGTGAGCTCGTCGATCCGTCGCCGAAACTCTTGAATCTCGCTCGAAACGAATGCTGTCCAGGCGGCGGGCTGCCAAAGCTCCACGCAGACGGCCGCCCCCACCACGAGCAGGTCGCCCCCCGGCTCCACACCGAGAAACTCCCTGAATCCTTCGGGCACCACCAGTCGGCCGCGGGCCGCGAGCGACACCACCTTGTGCCGCGTCGAAAGCAGCCGGCCGAGATCCTGCAACTGCCCCACCCGCTGGGCGAGCAGCCCCGCCTGTAATTTCGAGCGAACCACGTCGACCGCCGCATCGATCCGGGGCTTCCAGATCGCTGCCGGCCAAAGCGAAAGACAACCGGCCCGTTCCTTCGCGAGCACCAGCCGCGAGCCGGAAGCCAAGAGCGGCTCGGAAAGCTCCGGCGGAATGGCCAGCCGAAATCGCTCGTCGAGCGTGCGGATGTGCTCGCCGATCAGCAGTTCCGGGGCGGCAGACATGCGAAAGGGGTCCGAAAGATCGCATCGCTCGTGGCCGCCCAACGTGAAAAGGGCACAAAACCCACGAGTCACTCATTGTGACTCATAAAAAAGGGCCGTCAACCCACGGGCAGCGAGTTTACGCGCGGGCCGCCGGTTCGACAAGCGGCGGGTCAACTGGGGGGGGTCAACCGGCCCAAGCCGGCGGCGGGCGACCCGTACCCCGTCGCCGGACGTTCGCTGCGGACGATACGGAAGCCCGACGCGCGAGCGAGGAGAGTTGGGGCATTTCTCGCGGGGCGGGTGGGAGCGGCGTTGGTGGGAGTGGAGCGCGGATGGACCTTGCTCGCGCTGCGGGCTTCCGTAGCCGACCAATCCGCTAACGCGGATCGGTGCCCGACCGACGCCGGCTCCCGTGTCCCCCGTCGCCGGACGCTCGCTGCGGACGATACGGAAGCCCGACGCGCGAGCGAGGAGAGTCGGGGCATTTCTCGCGGGGCGGGTGGGAGCGGCGTTGGTGGGAGTGGAGCGCGGATGGACATTGCTCGCGCTGCGGGCTTCCGTAGCCGACCAATCCGCTAACGCGGATCGGTGCCCGACCGACGCCGGCTCCCAGGGCACCCGAAGCCGGGTTGGGCGCGTTGACGCCAATGAGAGCTCCGCTTGCGGAGCAAGCGGTCTACTTTGGCAGGCTGAAGCCTACCCTACTGGTGGCAGGCTGAAGCCTACCCTACCTGCAGGTCTTGCAGGTGTCGTTCTCGGCCAGCTCTTTTTTGTAGGCCTTCTGCGCCGCGGCTTCCTTCGCGAGTTTGAACTCGGGGCCGGCCGGGAAGTATTGGATGTCGTCCTGCAGGTAGTAGGCGCTCGGGAGCGTCTGACCGCCGACGTCGACCTGGCAGCCGGTGAGCGAGAGCCCGGCGAGCCCGAAAGACAGGAGGGCGATCGCGGTGGTCGCGTGCCGTTCGTTGCGAGTGCGTGCCGTGGGGGCCATGGTCGTGCCTCTGCCTCGTGTGCCCGAACCATTCGTCGGGCTCGAGTTCGCTATCGACCGTCACGACCGCGAAACTTTGAAAAACCGTCACAGTCGGGCCATGCTTGCTTGCGGCATGTTGCCCAGACTGCCACCGCCGCGCCCCCGGCTTCCCAGACTGCCGTCATCGGAGCGTCACGTTCCTGGCGCTCGATTGATGCCGCTTCGGGTACAACTGGGGCATGAGCGGCTCTCAGCCCGTCCGCCACGCGTTGATCGTTGCCCTTCTTCTCTGGCCGGCGCCGCGGGCCTTCCCGCAGGGCGTTGAAGCCGGCCCGATCGTTTTGCAGCCGGGCTTGGGCGGACTTCCCGGCGGCGAGACCGTTCCCGGGCCGGGCTACGAGCTTTCCCTCGCGGCGCTGGCGGCGGGCGATTTCGCGGCGGCGCTCGACATCGCCTCGCGCGAGTATCGCGGCGGCATCCGCGCCGGCGCGGTGCGCTGGATCGATTCGATCGCCAGCGCCGCCGTCGTGGGGGAGGCGCAGTTCGAGCTCGGGCGTTTTCGCGAGGCGGTGGCGGCCTACGACGAGGCGCTGCTCCTCGCGGCGACCCACCGCGATTGGCTCCTCGCGGTGCAGTTTCCGCAGCAACGGCTGCAACCCGTTCCGCGGGATCACGAGGCCACGTGGGGCCGCAGCCATCGCAAGGTCACGTCGGCCGCGCTCCCCGACACGATCTCGATCCGCATGGGCGGCGCCGATCCGCAGCAGGTGCTCAAGCAAGGGGGCGTGCTCACGGCGCCGGCGCTCCATCCGATCCGTCCCCAGGAGATCATGCGGTCGCTCGCGATCGCGCTCTATCGACGCGCCGACATCCTCGGTGAGTTGTCGCGCGAGGCCGCGGCGCTCGACGAGGCGACGAAGGCGCTCGCGAAGCGGCCCGCGGCGCCGAATCACTATTCGCAATCCTGGGTCGACGTCGCGCTCGGCATCGCCTATTGGGCGCAAGGCAAACCCCAGCAGGCGGCGCCGCTGCTCAATCGCGGCCTGCTCGTCGAGAATCAGTTCGACCATCCGCTCACGGCGTGGGCGCTGATCGTGCTTGGCCGGATCGCGCTCGACGGCGACCAGCCGGCCGCCGCAAGCAGGTATTTCGAGGAGGCCACGTTCACGGCTGCCGACCAGGGCGATCTGCGGGCGCTCGAGGAGGCATTTCGGCTCGCCTTCGCCGCGCACATGGCGGCGGGCAATCCCACCGTGGCCGGCGCGTTGGCCAATGCCGCCGAATGGGCGCGGGGCAACTTTCCGTCGCTGCGGTCGCGGCTGCTCGCCATGCAGGCCGAGGCCGCCGCCGCAGCGGGCAATCCAAGGGCCGCGGTCAAACTGCTCGGCGACCTCGACGGCCGGTTGATGCGGGGCGGGCTGGGGCAAGGCGCCTGCGGCGCGCAGGCGGCCTATGCGGCGGCGCTCGCGGGCTATGCCGCGGGCGACACACCCGGCGGCGACGCCGATCTCGCGCGATCGCTCACGATCGCCCAGGCGCGTTCGCCGCGGCTCTTCCAGACCGCGCTGCTCGTCGAACGGCTGCTTTCCGGATCGAGTGATATCTCCGATCGGCAGGCCGACGCGCTCTTTGCCAAGCTGCTCGGCGATCCGGCGCCGCGCGAGTTCACGGTCGATCCGCTCGGCACGCTCGCCGCGATGACCGGCCGCCGCGCCGAGGCATTCGAGACCTGGGTGGCCGCCGCATCGCGTCGCGGCAAGGAGGCGTTGCTGCAGGCGGCCGAGGCGCGGCTCCGCGCACGGTGGCTCGCCGCCCAGCCGCTCGGCGGCCGGCGCACGGCGATCGAGACGCTCGTCGCCGCCGATCCGGATGCCTTGCCACGCGCCGATGCGGCCCGGCGTGCCGGCCTGCTCGCCCGTCAGCAGGAACTCGCCCGCGCGATCGACGAGATGAATCGCGTTCGGGCGCCGCTCACCGCAGCGCTCCTGGAGAAGGGCAAGCCGCCGGTGGAGAAGGGCAAGCCGCCGGCAGATGCGGCCGCGGCACCACCGGCGGGCGACGACAACTGGGCCGCGTACGCGAAGCTCGTGCAGCGCCGCGGGCAGCTCGTGGCCGCGATCGCGGCGGGGCGCGATCCGACGCAGCTCGATTTTCCGCCGCTCACGCCGATGCAGGAGATCCAGCGCAGGCTGCCGCCGCGGCGGCTGATCCTGTCGTTTCACTGGACGGCGGCCGGCCTCCTCGGGGCGCTCGAATCGAATGCGCAGTCCACGACCTGGCAGGTGCAAAACCCGCCGGCCGTCGCGAAGGAGATCGCGGCGCTCGCGAAGGCGATCGGCCTCGTCGATCCCGTCGGTCCGGTGCCGACGGAACGATTGCTGGAGACCGACTGGCGGCCGGCGGCGGAGCGGATCGAACGGCTGCTCTTCGAAAACTCGAAGGTCGCGCTCGGCGAGCAGATCGACGAACTGGTGATCGTGCCCGATGGCCCGCTCTGGTATCTGCCCTTCGAGCTGCTGCCCGTCGGGTCGGCCCGCAACGTGGCGGCCGACGACCCGACGGCCGATGCCGATGCGCCCAAGCCGCAATTGTTGCGGGATGTCTGCCGCGTCCGCTACTGCCCGACGCGGAGCCTGGCCGTGCTGCGGTTCGAGGCGGGGCGGACTGGCGGAGTGGTCGGCGTGCACGCAGGCAAGATGTTTCGCGGCTCGAAGCCGGAGGCTGCGCAGGAAGCGATCGATCGTCTCGCGCAGGCGTGCGACCGCGTGGTGTCGATCGACGGCGTCAGCCGTGCCGCCCCCGCGCCGGCCGTGGCAGCGCTCTGCGAATCGCTGGTGATCCTCGATGAACTCTCCGGAGACGGGCCGATCGCCGGCCGACCGCTCGTGGCCGGAACGGCCGTCAAGGGGGGCATGACGTTCGGCGACTGGCTCGCGCCGCCGCTCAAGCGGCCGCGGCTCGTCGTGCTGCCGGGGCTCCAGACGGCGATGGCCGGCGGGCTCGCGAAGATGCCCCCGCGCGCCGGCGACGATCTCTTCGTCGCCGCCACCGACCTGCTGGCCGCCGGCGCCCGATCCGCGGTGGTGAGCCGCTGGCGAACCGGAGGCAAGCTCGCCGTCGATCTCGTCGAGGAATTCGTCCGCGACGTTTCGGCCATTCCGGCCGACGACGCCGCGCCGCCGTCGGTCGTCGAAAGCTGGCACCGTGCGGTCGAACTCGTCGGTGCCGAGCAGCCCGATCCGGCCCGCGAGCCGCGGCTCAAGCAATCCCCCGGCGCGGTGCTCCCCGACGCGCGGCATCCATTCTTCTGGGCCGGCTACGCGGTGATCGACTGCGGCCCGGGCAAGTACGACGATCCGCCGCCGCAGGCGAATCTGCCTCCGCAGGCCCCACTGCCTCCGCAGGCCAATCCATGATCGACGCGGTTCAGGCGGTTGCCGGCCCCGTGGACTGGGGCGGGCCGGCGGGCTTCGCGCTGCTTGCGGCGGTGACGTTTCTCGCCGCGGCGGTCAATTCGGTAGCCGGCGGCGGCACGATCCTCACCTTCCCAGTGCTCGCCGCGATCCTGCCCGCCGAGGCGTCGCGGCTCGTCACGGCGAATGCCACGAGCACGATCGGGCTCTGGCCCGGCGCCCTCGCCGCGGCCTGGGCCTATTCAGGCGAACGCGTCGGCCAACCGCCCTGGGCGCGGTGGCTGCTCCTGCCGAGCGTGGTCGGCGCCGTGGCCGGCGCGCTCCTCGTGGTGGCCTTGCCGCCTGCCCTGTTCGACGCGCTCGTGCCGTGGCTCATCCTCACGGCGGCGATCCTGTTTGCGGCGCAGCCCGCCCTCGTGCGGGCCGTCTCGAGCTCCACCCCGCGGGCCACGAGCATTCCACTCGCCTTGGGGCTGCAGCTGCTCGTCGCGATCTATGGCGGTTACTTCGGCGCCGGCATCGGCATCCTCATGCTCGCCGTGCTCGGGCTGCTCGGGCTCGGCGACATCCACCGTCTCAACGCCGTCAAAAACGTGCTCGGCATGGTGGTCAATGGAGCGGCCGCCGCTTTCTTCGCGGCCGGATCGCTCCTGGGAGGGCATGACGTCTCCTGGCCGCACGCCGCCGTCATGGCCGTGGCGGCGGTGGCCGGGGGCCTCGTCGGCTCGGCCGTGGCCCGTCGGCTCCCGGCCCGCATCGTCCGCCGCGCCGTCGCCGTCATCGCCTTCGCCCTGGCCGGCTATTATTTCGTCACCTGACCGCAGCATGCTCGTCCACACCGACCACCTCACGAAGCGATACGGCGCCTTCACGGCGCTCGATGGCTGCTCGCTCGCCGTCCGCGAAGGGGATGTCTTCGGCCTCCTCGGCCCCAATGGCGCCGGCAAGACCACGCTCCTGCGGCTCCTGCTCGGCTACATCCGCCCGACGTCGGGCACGGCGAGAATCGCCGGCTTCGATTGCGCGCGGGAATCGCTCGCCGTGCGCGGCCGCACCGCCTACCTGCCGGGCGAGGCCCGGCTCTTCCGCCGCATGAACGGCCACCAGGTGCTCGACTTCTTCGCGCGGCTGCGGCCGGAATGCCGGCGCGACCGCGCCGCCGCGGTGGCCGCGCGGCTCGACCTCGACTGCTCGCGGCAGGTGGCCCGCATGAGCACGGGCATGCGGCAGAAGCTCGCGCTCGCCGCCGTGATCGCCACCGAAGCCGCCGTCACGATCCTCGACGAGCCGACGGCCAACCTCGACCCCACGGCGCGGGCCGAGGTGCTCGACCTCGTGCGCGAGGCGCGGGCCGCGGGCCGCACGGTAATTTTCTCGTCGCACGTTCTCTCCGAAGTGGAGGCGACCTGCGACCGCGTGGCGATCGTGCGTGCGGGCCGGCTCGTGCACGAGCAATCGATCGCCGACGTGCGCCGCAGCCACCGGATCACGGCCCGGCTGACGGGCAGGCTCGGCAACCTGCCCGCATCGGTCGCGCCGCATGCGACGGTGGCGCAGGAGGCCGACGGCACGGTCGTGATCGAGTCGTCCGATTCGATCACGCCGCTGTTGGGCTGGCTCGCGACGCTGCCGCTCGACGAAGTGCAGATCGAGCCGATCGGTCTCGGCGCCGTCTACGACCGCTTTCACGGACGAACCAAGTCAGGCTGACACCAATGCTCACCAGCGTGTTCAACACCGCCATCTGGAGAAAGACCTGGGGCGACCAGCGCGTCCTGCTCCTCTCGTTCGCCGCGCTCTGGACGGCGTTTCCGTGGATCTATCTCTGGCTCTCGGCGCAGATTCCGATGACGGCCTTTCAGGAGGTGCTCCTGCGGGCGATCCCCGAAGACTGGCAGCGGCTCTCCGGCGTGCCGTTCGCGGAAGTGGCCACGCATGCCGGCCGGGTGGCGCTCGCCTTCGTCGATCCGGTCGTCGTGCTCGCCGCCACGGTCTGGGGCATCACCCGCGGCAGCGACGCCGTCTCGGGCCAGCTCGAGCGGGGCACGATGGAGATGATCCTCGCGCAGCCCGTGACGCGACTGGCCGTCTTCGTGACGCAGGCCCTCGCCACGACCGCCGGCGCGGCCTTGCTCTGCGGCGTGCTCTACGCCGCCGTCCACACGGCCGTGGCCTTCGGGCCGTGGGCCGGCCTCGTGTCGCCGACGCGATTCATCCCGGCCGTGGCCAACGTCTTCGGGCTCATGGTCTGCATGGCCGGCATCGCGGCCTGCGTGTCGGCCTTCGACAGCCACCGCTGGCGGACGATCGGCATCCTCTGCGGGTTCTACGTCTTCTCGATCCTCGCGAAGCTCGTCGGCCGGCTGAGTTCGTCGTTGGATTGGGTGGGCTACCTCTCGATCCTCAATGCCTACGAGCCGCAGCGGCTGGTGGGCGATCCGGCCGCATCGTGGCGGCTGCTCGGAGTGTATGACGGCGTGCTCCTGGGGCTCGGAATCACCGCCTATTTCGTCGGCGCCGCCGTCTTCGCCCGCCGCGACCTGCCGGCGCCCCTCTGAAACGTGCGTAGCCTTCCCCGGGGGGCTTGCCGCATACTATTGCCGTCGCGAGGAGCCCATTCCATGACGAAGCGTCTTTTCCTGTCGGTCATTTTCCTGTTCGGCCTCTGCGCCGGCGCCGTTCGCGCCGACGAGCCCGGCCAGGCCGATCTCGACGCGGCGATCGACGCCAAGCTCGGCGCCGACAATCTCGACGACTTCGGCACCGTGCTCGAACGCTGCAAGTCGGCCCTCGAGAAGGGGCTCGACGACGAATCGAAGAAGTTCGCGGAGAACCTCTACACGGGCACGCTGATCGACCGCGCCGGCATGGTGGTCGAGGCGATCTTCGACTCCCCCACGCCCGACCCGCAGTGGCCGCGGATGCGTTCCTACGCGATGCGCGATCTCAACGAGGCGATCGATCGCGACCCGAAGCTCGGCGCGGCCCAGCTGATGATCGCGCGGCTCGAATCGCTCCCCGGCGGCGACCGCAAGCGGGCCGCCAAGGCGGCGGAGCAGGTGGTCGAGCTCGGCGGCGACGACCGCCTGCAGATCGCCCAGGCCCATGTCATCCTCGGCAATCTCGAAGACGCCGACGAAGCGAAGCGGGCCGCCGCCTATGACAAGGCCGTGGAGCTCGCCCCGCGCGATGCCGACATCCGTCGCACGCGCGGCCTGTTTCATCTCCTCGACGACAATTTCGAGAAGGCCCGCGCCGACCTCGAAGTGGCCATCGAGGAGAAGCCCGACGACGCCTCGCTGCTCGAGGCGCTCGGCATGGCTCACATGATGGAAAACAAGCTCGACGAGGCGCTCGCCGACTTCGACAAAGCGCTCAAGGTCGATCCCGACGCCGCGGGCGCCCTGTTGCAGCGGGCCCGCGTGCTCGCGATGAAGGGGGAGCAACCGAAGGCGATCGCCGATCTCGACAAGGCGATCGAGCTCGAACCAGACGACGCGATCCCGCTCGTGCTGCGGGCGCGGATCCACCAGCAGGCTGGCAACACCGAGCAGGCCACGGCCGACCTCGAGCGGGTGCTCGAAAAACAGCCCGATCATCCCGCCGCTCTCGAGCTCCGCGGCCTGATGGCCGCCGAGGACAACGACTACCCAGCCGCGATCCGCGACTTTCGCATGCTCGTGTCGAAGAACGGCGACGACCCCGTGCTCGTCGGCCAGCTCGGCATGCTCTACCTCGCCGCGAAGCAGCCGCGCGAGGCGATCCGGCGTTTCACCCGGGCGCTCGAACTCGACGACGAACAGTTCCTGAGCCGCCGCGGCCGCAGCGACGCGGCGATCTCGATCGGCGACCACAAGGCGGCGCTGGCCGACCTGGAAAAGGCCCTCGCGCTCGACGCCGACAACGACGGCGTGCTCAACAACCTCGCCTGGCTGCTGGCGACGTCGCCCGACGAGGAACTCCGCGACGGCAAGCGGGCGATCGAACTGGCGACGAAGGCCTGCGAGAAGACCGAGTGGAAGCAGGCCCACATCATCAGCACCCTGGCCGCCGGCTACGCCGAGGCGGGCGACTTCGAGAAGGCCCGCGAATACAGCCGCAAGGCCGTGGAGACGGGCGACTCGTCGCCGGAGGTGAAGGAGCAACTCGCGAGCGAGCTGGCGAGCTACGAAAAGGAAAAACCCTGGCGCGAGCGGCAGGAGGTCGAGGAAGCCGTGCTCGACGGCGGCAAGGAAGCACTGACCATCGAGGCGCCAGCCGAAGACGACGAGGAAGAGCCCGCCGAGGAACCTGACGACGAAGCCGAGGAGCCCGTCGTCAAGCGCGAACCGCGACGGCCGTTCGACTGACTCAGAAACCTCAACGCGCCCAATCCAGCTGGTGGGATAGGCTTCAGCGTGTCATGGCCCGTGGCCGCAACGCTGCGCAGGTGACAACCAACCGCATTCGGAGCCGGCGGTAGGCATGCTCGAATCCGGTCGTGTTGAGAGTACGAAACTCGTGGGTTTTGATCAGAAGCCAATAGTCCTCAACGACTCCCTTCTTCTGCGCGTGCCCACCGACCGTCTCCGCCGAAACTGCCAGACTCGACACATCTGCGCGGAGGAGGCTTCGGGTGACCCGTACCCCGCTCGCCGGCGTATGCCGACAAGCGCAGCCAGGATGGCGAAGCGCAGTCGGCATCCGAGCGAGCGAAGGGCAGGGATGCCCGAAGCGAGCGTCCGGCGACGGGGTACGGGGCACCCGAAGCCGGGTTGGGCAAGTGGAGGCTCCACTCAGGCGTTTGCCGCGGCGCACGATGCTGGTTTAGGCTCTCCCCCATGAACGCCCCCGCCGCGAAGCCCGCCGATCACCAGCCTCCCGAGTGCATCGCCATTCTCGGACTGATGCCGCCGGTGACGCTCGAAGACGTGAAGCAGGCCTATCTCGCCAAGGCCCGCACGATGCACCCCGATCGCGGTGGCGATCCCGAGCAGTTCATACGGCTGCAGAAGGCGTTTGAAGACGCGAACGAATATGTGAAGTTCAAGGCGGGCAAGATCGAGTGGCTGGCCTCGAAGATCGATGCCTATGCGCAGCAGCAGGAGGTGGTGACGGCCGCGATCGAGCGCGGCGGCGAGGCCCGGATGGAGGAGGCCGACTGGCTTCGCAAGAGCTTTGGCGACGACTTCGGCCACGTGGCCGACAAGCTCGTGGAGGTGCGTGTCCGCGGCGCCGGCGCCGACGACCTCTTCGCGATCCTGCTCGGTTTTCGCGCTGAGTCGCTGAAGGATCTCGCCGTGCTCGACCTCGCCGGCGGCCCGCTCACCGACGAGGGGCTTTTGCAGCTCAAGAGCCTCAGGAATCTGCGATCGCTCGACCTGCGCGGCACGGCCGTCGGCAAACTCGCTGCGGAGATCCCGCAGTGGTTCGAGCAGCTCGAGTTTCTCGGCCTGCCGAAGGGCGCCCTCGGCCTGCTCGGCCGCCTGGGCATGCCGAGGCGAGTGAAGCTCGTCGTCGGCGAAGGCCCCGATGATGAGTGAACCTGCTCCCACGGTCGCCAAGGCGCTGGCATCGCTTCCGGCAGATGCGATGGCGGCGAACGATCTCTACGAATCCCGCGCGATCTCCGTCGAGGAGGGGGGCCGTGCGATCGAGTTTGGCTACCGGCTACTTGCGCCGGCGAAGATCGAGCCCGGCAGGAAATACCCGCTCGTCGTGTTTCTGCACGGCGCCGGCGAGCGTGGGACTGACAATGTCTTGCAGCTCAAATATCTGCCCGCGTGGCTGGCCGCTCCCGACATGCGGGCGCAGCACGCCTGCTTCGTGCTCGCGCCGCAGTGCCGCATGGATGAGCGCTGGGTCGATGTCTCGTGGGCCGACAAGACGAGCGCGCCGCAGGCCGCCGAGCCCACGACCGACCTCAGGGCAGTCATGGTGATGCTCGAGGCGGTCGTACGCGATGAGCCGATCGACCCCGATCGCGTTTACCTCACCGGGATCTCGATGGGCGGCTTCGGCACCTGGGACCTCGCCAGCCGCATGCCGGATCGGTTTGCCGCGATTCTGCCGATCTGTGGCGGTGGCGATGAACGCACGGCCGCGACGATCGCGGGCATTCCGACCTGGGTGGCTCATGGCGATGCCGACAAGGCGGTGCCGGTGGAGCGGTCGCGCAGCATGGTGAAGGCGCTCGAGGCCGCGGGGGGCCGGCCGAAATACGTGGAGATGCCGGGTGTCGGCCACGACGCGTGGACGCCCACCTACCACGATCCAGCCGCGCTCGACTGGCTCTTCGCTCAACGCCGCAAGTAGGACAGGCCTCCGTGCCTGTCGCGGGGCCTGCTCCACCCCAGCCATTTTTTTGGGCCTTCGAGGCCGTTTCGCCGCACCGGTCTCGTCTTGCCCCACGCCCTCTGATTCCCTATTTTCTTGGGCTCGTTCGGCAGCCAAGGAGGGCTTTTCGATGC
>JBIIOM010000148.1:0-6536 GCA_044336925.1 Pirellulales bacterium | reverse complement strand
CCGGCGTTCGTCGAGCGGATGCGCTGCAGCGGCTTCGACGTGAGCGTGGAGCGGGCCCGCACCTACGCCACGGGAGGCAGCTGGAACGCGCTCTTCATCGGCGTGGCCCGGCAGGGGCAGCCTACTCGTTGACGAACGTCTCGAGGAAGCGGGCGAGGCTGTGGAAGTCGCTGCCCCGCTCGACGTAGCGGACGACCGTCACGAGCGTATTCGGGTCGACGAGCTCCTCGAACGGCACGTAGTTCAAATCGAGCTGGCCCGACACGCTCACCATCACGCCGTTCAAGCCCCGCTCCGCGAGCGCCCGGAAGGCGCCCACGCCAAGCTGGCTGCCGAGCATCACGTCGAAGGCATGCGGCTTGGCGCAGCGGGCCTCGTAGCCGAGCTGCAGGCCGACCACCTTCCGCGAGCGGCCCGTCTGCTTCTTGTATTCGTCCGAGACGAGCTTGGCGAACATGCGTCCGAGCTGGACGTGCGAGATCGAGATGTGGCCGTGGTCGTCGCGCGGGATGCCCTCGAGCGACTTGGCGGGCAGGTATTCGGCGAGGCCCTCCGCCATCACGATGACACCGTATTGCTTCCCTTCCTGTTCCTCGCGGACCCGCATCGTCTTGACGATCCGGCCCACCACCTCGTCGATGTTCATCACCGGCTTCACACGCGTATTGCCGGACCCGTCGGTGACGGTCTCCTCGCTGCGGAATTTGCCGTGGATGTCTTCGACGCTGATCACGAGGCTCGCCTCGCCGGCGATGGCGGCGCCGTAGGAGAGCCAGCCGGCGCTGCGGCCCATCGTCTCGCAGAGGAAGTAGGAGCGGCTCGCGTCGGCGTCGTAGAGCAGGTTGCGGATCTCCGCCCCCAGCGTGTCGACCGCCGTGAAGTAGCCGAACGTGAAGTCGATGCCCATGTAGTCGTTGTCGATCGTCTTCGGCAGGTGCACCACCGGGATCCGGGGGCTGCCCGCCGGCAGGCGATCCTGGAAGAGCTTCATCTTGTTGGCCGTCTTGAGCGTGTCGTCGCCGCCGATCGAGATCAGCGCCTCCACGCCGAGCGAGAGCAGGCCCTCGTAGGCGTTCTTGAGATGCTTCACCCGCTCCGCGTCCTCGAGGTGGGCCGGCGACGAGACATTCTTGCCGGGGTTGGTCCGCGCGGTGCCGAGCATGATGCCCTGGCCCGACCGGGTGCGCTTGAGAAACTCGGGTGTGATGCGGATATAGTCCTGCCCCTCGACGAGCGGCTTCGCGGGAGAGTAGTCGGCGAGCGACGAATAGCCGTGCTTCATGCCGATCACCTCGGTGCCGTTTCGCATGAACGAGGTCGCCGCCGTGGAGATCACGGCGTTGGCGCCCGGGGCGGGGCCGCCGGCGAAGAGGATGGCGACACGGCGGAAGTGGTGGACGGCCTTCGGGGGCCGGGACAGCGATTCACTCATCGTGGACTCCTCGGGATCAACAGAACTGGCTCTTTATGGGGTGCACAAGCTTGAAGTGGGCCGCCGGTGTGGCGAAACGCTCCGTCGCTGTGATCTTTTCGCGAGACCGTCAGGGCACTGCTTGACTCACTGGGGGCGAAAATCTCAAGGCTCCTCCGCGTTCCGCCACACCGGCTCGTCGTCTTGCGGCTGGTCGTCGCGATAACTTGACGGCTCGCTGAGTCAATGTCTTGCATGAACTGCCGCCGCGGCTCACTTCGCGAGCAACACCCGTTCCACGAACGTCGTGTCGATCTGGGCGTCGTGGAAGGCGGCGTTCGACAGGATTTCGAGGTGGATCGGCACGGTGGTCTTGATGCCTTCGATCCGCAACTCCTTCAGGGCGCGGATCATCGTGTCGATCGCCTCTTTGCGGGTGGGCTGGTGGACGATCAGTTTGCCGACGAGCGAGTCGTAGGTGGGGGGCACGACGTAGCCGGTCGTGGCATGCGAGTCCCACCGCACGCCGAAGCCGCCCGGGGCGATGATCCGCTCGATCTTCCCGGGGCAGGGGCGGAAGTTGGTGGCCGGGTCTTCCGCGTTGATGCGGCACTCGATCGCGTGGCCGCGGGGCACGATGTCGGCCTGCTTCAGGTCGAGCTTCTCGCCGGCCGCGACGCGAATCTGCGCCTTGACGAGGTCGATCCCGCTCACCATCTCGCTCACCGGGTGCTCCACCTGGATGCGGGCGTTGACCTCGATGAAGTAGAAGTTGTCCTGCTGGTCGACGATGAATTCGACGGTGCCGGCCGAATAGTAGCCCGCCGTCTTGGCGAGCCGAACGGCCGCGTCGGCCATCTTCTGCCGCGTGGCCTGCGGCAGGCGGGGGGAGGGGCTCTCCTCGATCAGTTTCTGATGCCGCCGCTGGGTGGAGCAGTCGCGCTCCCAGAGGTGGAAGACGTTGCCGTGCTGATCGGCGAGGATCTGGATTTCGACGTGCCGCGGCCGCTCGATGTATTTCTCGATGTAGATGCCGGGATTGCCGAAGGCCGCCTGGGCCTCGGCCGACGCCTGCTGCCAGGCGCTCGCGAGGGCGAGGTCGTTGGCCGCCACCCGCATCCCCTTGCCGCCGCCGCCGGCCGTGGCCTTCAGCAGCACCGGAAACCCGATCTCGCGGGCGACCTTCACGGCCTCCTGCTCGCTCGCGATGATGCCTTCGCTGCCCGGCACGGTCGGCACGCCCGCCTCGCGGGCCAGCGCCCGTGCGGAATTCTTGTCGCCCACCCGCTCCATCGCCTCGGGCGTCGGCCCGATGAAGCCGATGTCGCAGGAGCGGCACACTTCGGCGAAGTGGGAGTTTTCGGAAAGAAAGCCGTAGCCGGGATGGATCGCCTGCACGTTGCCGATCTCGGCGGCGCTGATCACGCGATCGATCCGCAGGTAGCTGTCAGCCGCGCGGGCGGGGCCCACGCAGATCGTCTCGTCGGCGAGTTCGAGGTAGGGCGCACCGCGGTCGGCCTCGCTGTAAATGGCGACCGTCTCGATGCCCATCTCTCGGCAGGCGCGGATCACCCGCAGGGCGATCTCACCGCGGTTGGCTATCAGGATTCGTTTGAACATGGTTTCCGGGGGCTGGAGGTGACGACTAGCCCTCGGGATCGACCTTGATCAGCGGCTGGCCGAACTCGACCGGGGCACCATTCTCGACGAGGATCGCCACCACCTGCCCCGAAACGCCCCCGGGAATTTCGTTGAAGACCTTCATCGCCTCGACGATGCAGACGGTTTTCTCGGGGCCGATCCGGTCGCCCACCTTCACGAAGGCGGGGGAATCGGGACCGCTCGCCCGGTAGAACGTGCCCACCATCGGGCTCTTGATGACGAGCATCCGGGCGTCGGCCGCCGATTCCTTGGGTGCGGCGGGCTCGCTCGCCGCGGCCGGTGCCGCCGGGCGTGGGGCGGCCATGGCGGGGCCGGAATAGGCCACCACCTCGCCACCGCGCTTGATCCGCACCCGCTGGTCGGCCTGCTTGAGATCGACCTCCGACAGGTCGTGCTCCTTCATCAGCTCGATGAGCTGCCGGACTTTCTTGACGTCGAAGATATCGCCCGATTTCTGCGAGGCACTCATGAGTGGGGCCTGTCTCCTTGGCAGCCGAATCCGTGGGGAATTTGCGGCGAAGGTAGCCCCTGCGCAGCATTTCAGTCAAGGTAATGGACCGCCGGCCGCTCCGGCGGCGATGAAAGGGCGGCCGCGAGCCGATCCGAAACTGTCGATTTCGTCATCATCGAGCCACGTCCGACCATGAACGTCCTGCAGCTGCCGGCCGACCTTCCGCGGCTCCCCCGACGGCATCGCGAGACGAGCAAACGCGACTACGGCCGCGTGCTCGTCGTGGGCGGTTCTGTCGGCATGGCCGGCGCGCCCGCCCTCGCGTCGCAGGCGGCGCTCCGCAGCGGCGCGGGACTCGTCGAGATGGTCGTGCCGGAGGCGGTCGTGGGAATCGCGGCCACGTTCGATCCGTGCGTGATGACCCGCGGCCTGGCGGCCGGTGGCGACGGCACGTTCGCGGCCACCGCGCTGGATGCCATTCGCGAACGGGCGGGGCTCGCAGATGCGGTGGCCGTCGGCCCAGGCCTCGGCCGCTCCGCAGCGACGCAGGCAATCGTGCTGGCGCTGTGGCGCGATCTTCCCCAGCCCGCGGTCTTCGACGCCGACGCGCTCTGGGCGCTCGCGCACGCCGAACGCCGGGAACTTGCCGCGCATGCCGGGCCGCGCATCCTCACGCCGCACGCGGGCGAGATGCTGCGGCTCGACCACGAGGAGCCATCGTCGCCTGTGGCGAGCGATCGCGCGCTGCTCGAGGGCCGCGCCGCGACGCTCGCCGCCGCCATCGACGCCGTCGTCGTGCTCAAGGGGCCAGGCACGCTCGTCGTCGATCGGACGGCGCGTGCCCACAACGAGACCGGCAATCCGGGAATGGCCACCGCGGGCACGGGCGACGTGCTCACCGGCATCGTGGCGGCGCTTGTCGCGCAGGGACTCGCGCCCTTCGACGCGGCGCGGCTGGCCGCCTGGCTGCACGGCCGCGCGGGGGACCTCGCCGCGGAGCGAGTCGGCGAGATTTCGCTGATCGCGACCGACCTGCTGGCGTCGTTGCCGCAGGCGATCGCGAACGTCGTCGCCTAACCGCTCGCAGACTGCATCGTCCCCGTAGACCGCTTCGTCCCGAAGCGGATCCGCTTCCGGAGGAAGCGGTCTACTTTGTCGCGGTTTACGACTGGCGCGCGGCGAGCAGTGCCAGGCGGGTGACGTCGGCCACGCCGTCGTCTCTCGCGATCCAAAGCCGCGTGCCTTCTCGTGGTTCCACGCGGTGGCCTCCCGTGAACGATCCGAAGGCCGGGAGCACGAGCACCGATTCCTCGGCGCAGAAGCAGCGGTCGGCCAGCCGATCGCCGCTCGGGGAGCGGATCGAGAGCGTGGGGTGGAGGTGGCCGGCGATCGTGAACACGTCGCGGTGCGCGGGGGCGATGCCGGTGGCAGGCTCGTGGGTGAAGTGCAGCGGCGGCTCGTCGAGCGCGGGCAGGATCGCGTCGATGCCGAGGCTCGCCATGAGCTTGCCCAGCGGCCGGTCGTGGTTGCCAAGCACGAGCACGACCTCGATGCCCTGCATGCGGCTGCGGGTGGCGGCGAATTCGTTCTTCACCTGCTCGGTGAAGCCCCCCCTCGCGTGAAAGAGATCGCCGAGGATCAGGAGCCGGCGCACGGCATGCCGGCTCGCGAGCCGCTCCAGCCGCGCAAGATCCCGCTGCGCCGTGCCCTCCGGCACCGGAAGGCCGGCGCGGCGAAACGTCGCCGCCTTGCCGAGATGCAGATCGGCGACCAGGAGCGTGCGCGAGGCGGGCAGGAGCGCGGCCCGGCCGGGGAGGAGGACGATGTCGGCGTCGGTGGTCGTTGCGATGTTCATGACGCCCTTCAGGAGGTGGCCGCCTGCTCGAGCTCGCGGGCCATCTCCGTGATCCGTTCGAGCCAGCCCTGCGTCGTGAGCCGCGATTGCACGAATTCGGCCCAGATCGGAAAGGCGAGCGGCGAGAGTCGCTCTGTCTCGACGATGTGGAACTCCTGCGTGCTGATCGCATCGAGTGCCTCGCGGAGCCGGCGAAACTCGAACTGCTGCTCGAGCACCTCGCGGCGGGCCTGGGCGAGAAGCATGTTGTCGCGATCGTGCTCGGCGAGCACGTCGAAGATCAGCCCCGCGGAAGCCTGCGTCTGCCGGCTGGTGCGCTGCGCGCCCGACACGAGCCCGGCCACGCGGGCGATCTCGCGAAAATGACGGCGGGCCATCTCGGTGCCGTTCAGGCATTCGAGCAGGTCTTCGAGCAGGTTCGTCGGCGAGAGCAGCCGCCGCCAGGTGCGCTCGTCGGCGGGAAGGGCGTCGCGGCCCGAGAGCTCGAAGCCCCAGTCGGTCGCGGCGAGCGTGAGCGTGCTCGGCCGCTGGCTGGCGATCCGCCAGGCGACGACGGCCGCCAGCCCCTCGTGGACGAGCCGCCCCGCGAAGGGGAAGAGAAACGCATGGTGCCCGTCGCGTCCCTGCCAGCGCTCGATCAAGAGCGTGTCGCGGTCGGGCAGCCGGCTCCAGCGGGATTGAATCGCCAAGAGCGGCAGGACGGCGCGGACCTCGGGCGCGGCATCGGCCTTGGGCCGCGCGGCATCGCGGACGAGGTCGAGCACGGCGGAGGAGAGCAGGGTGGAGAGCGGCATGCGGCCGCCATTCCACCTCGGCACCTGCAGGGCCGTCGCGGACCGCGCCCGCTTCACCCATGCCGTGAGGCCGTCGAACCGAAAGAGCACCAGCGGCCGGCCGGCGAAGAGGAACCGATCCCCGGCGCTCAGCCGCGAGATGAACGATTCCTCCACCGTGCCGAGCCTGCCGCCGCGGAGCCACTTCACGTCCACCGTCGCATCGCCGGCGATCGTGCCGATGCTCATCCGATGCCGCCGCGCGATCGCCTTGCTCGCGACATACCAGCGGCCAAACCGCTCCTTGATCCGCGCGAAGTCGGGATAGGCGGAGAGCGCCGGCCCGCCCCGCGCAGCGAAGTCGAGTGCCCATTGCCAGGAGGC
>JBIIOM010000147.1:0-6574 GCA_044336925.1 Pirellulales bacterium | reverse complement strand
CGTGCTCCTCGCGCTGGGCTGCATCGAACGGCAGAAGGTGTGGGCCACGCCGCTCGCCCTCTGGGAAGACACGTTTCGCAAAAACCCAGTGGCCTACACGGCGGCCTCGGGACTCGCGGAGTCGCTCCGGGAGGTTGGCCGGCTGGCCGAGGCCGAACGGGCCGCCCGCGAGGCGATCCGGCTGTCGGACGGCAAACGGGGGGAAGCCTGGGCCACGCTCGCGCTCGTATTGGACGGGCAGGGCCGGGAGACGGAGGCGCTCGAGGCGGCGGGGAAGGCGGTCGAAGTGGAACCGAAGCTGGCCGATACCGAGGGGCGGGTGCGGGTGCTCGCGATGGAGCGGCAGGTGGCCGAGGAGTGGGGGCGGCTCTTGGAGAGGAAGTAAGTAGGGCGGGCTTTAGCCTGCCACGGAAAAGGCAGGCTGAAGCCTACCCTACTTTGGGGTACACTCTTCCCACCATGGGGACGACTAAAAAAACGATGAAACGGTTTCGCGACAACGAAAGCCGCTGGAACCAGGACGACCAGGACGAACAGGACGACACCGCCGCGCCGGTGGCCCCCGAAGGGCGGTTGAGCCGCTTGCACACCCGGATCATGCAGGCGGCCCTCATCGTGCTCGCCGGCCTCTGGATCTACTCGCCCACCTACCACGGCGACTGGCTCTGGGACGACGACCAGCTGCTCACGCAAAACCTCACCGTGCAGCACCGCGTTTCCCCCGACCCGCGAGTGCCCCCCGACAGCCTGCGATCGCTCGCCAAGCTCTGGTTCAACCCAGACGGCGCCGACTACTTTCCGCTCTCCTACACGGCGCTCTGGGCGCAGTGGCCCTTCTTCGGGCTGCAATCCACCGGCTACCACGTCACCACGATCCTGCTCCACATCGCAGGCGCGCTGCTCGTGTGGGCGCTCCTCGCCAAGATGAAAATCCCCGGCGCCTGGCTCTCGGGGCTCGTGTTTGCGATCCATCCGGTCTGCGTCGAGAGCGTGGCCTGGGTGTCGGAAACGAAAAACACGCTCTCGCTGCCGCTCTTTTTGATCTCGGCGATCTGCTGGGTCTCCCAAGACGACGAGGCCGACACGGCGAAGCGGCAGCGGCTCTACGGCCTCTCGATCGTCTTCTTCCTGCTCTCGATGTTTGCCAAGACGTCGGTCGTGGCCTTCCCCGTCGTCACGCTGCTCTACGCCTGGTGGAAGCGGGGCACCGTGACGAAGCAGGACCTGATCCGCGCCGCCCCGCTCTTCGCGATCTCGATCGCGCTGGGCCTCGTGACGATGTCGTATCAATGGAGCCGCGCGATCGGCCAGGAAAAGATCATCGTCGGCGACCTCTTCTCCGTGAGCGGCTTCGCCTCGCGGATGGCGATCGCGGGCATGGCGATCCTCCACTACCTCTCGTCGATCGTCTGGCCGGTGAACCTGCTGCCGATCTATCCGCGGTGGGAGGTCGATCCCCCCAAGGCGTGGATGTTTCTCGCCTGGCCGGTGATCCTCGGCGGCGTCTGGTGGATGTGGAAAAACCGCGACGCCGTGGCTCCGCCGCACTGGGGCCGCCATGCACTCTTCTCCTTCGGCTTCTTCCTGCTCATGGTGGCGCCGGTGCTCGGCTTCGTGACCATCTCCTACATGCGGATCACGTGGGTGGCTGACCACTTCATCTACCTGCCGATGATCAGCGTCATCGCGCTCTTGTGCGCGGGCGCGGTCCGGCTCTTCGGGCATGCCCAGGAGGCGTCGAAGCCGACGTTTCTTGCCGGCGGCGCCCTCCTGCTCGCCGCGCTTTCGATCCTCTCCTTCCGCGATGCGGTGAACTGGATGGACGAGGACCACATGTGGGAACACACGCTCAAGCACAACTTCGAAGCCTGGCAGGCCCACAACCGGCTCGGCGCGAAGAAGTTTTCGCGGGGCGATGTGGAAGGCGCCCACTTCCACTTCAAGAATTCCACCCGCCTGCGGCCCGACCTCGGCGAGACGCACAACAACCTCGGCACCACGCTCTCGGCCCGGGCGCAGATGTTTGCCCAGCGGGGCGATCAGGGGGCGGCCAAACGCGAAATGGACGCGGCGATCGAGCAATTCGCCGAGGCCTGCCGCGTGACGCCGCACGTGCCGGCGATCCACGTGAACCTCGCCAACGCCCTGGCTGCCGCGGGCCGCTTCGGCGAGGCGGCCGACAAATACAAGGCGCTCCTCGACAAGGAGCCGGGCAATCCCGCGCTCATCAACAACTACGGCGTGGCGCTCTACAAGCAGGGGAAGAAGGACGAGTCGATCGTGCAGTTCCGGCGGGCTCTGGAGATCGCGCCGAATCTCAAGGACGCGAAGGAGAGCCTGGCTGTGGCGCTCGGGGAGAAGCCCGATCCGTCGGCGAATCAGCCGGCGGCACCGGCGTCGCCGCCCGCCGGCGGGCAGCTGCAACTCGGCCCGCCGCCGACCTCGCCCACACTCGGCCCGGCGCCGTTGCCGTAAGCGGATTACGGAAGCCCGCAGCGCAAGCAAGGTCCATCCGCCCTCCACTCCAACCAACGCCGCCCCCACCCGTCCCACAAAAAAGCCCCAACTCCCCTCGCTCGCGCGTCGGGCTTCCGTGGGATTCGTCGCCGACGGGTTACCGGCCCAGCCACGTGATCCGCGCGAGCTTCAACAGCTCGCCGATGCTGCGCTTGCTCTCTGCGAAATCCGCCTTGCTCGCACCGCGCGTGCGATCCGTGAACGTGATCGGCACCTCCACGATCCGGCCGCCGGCGCGGTGCACGCGCCAGAGAAAGTCCTCCTGAAAGGCGTAGCCCTGCGCGAAGGGCTCCTGGCTGATCCGGTCGAGCAACGAAAGCCGCACCGCGCGAAAGCCCCCCGATGAATCGCGGGCCGGCACCCAGAGCACCCAACGCGTGAACCAGCAGACGAGCCAGCTCGCCACGTGCCGCGAGAGCGGCCAGCCCACCGTGCGGCCGCCAGGCACGCGGCGCGACCCGATCGCCACGTCGGCCGGCCTGCCACCCACGGGATCGAGCGCCGCCAGGAGCCGCGGGATGTCGGCGGGATCGTGGCTGAAGTCGGCGTCCATGTTGACGGAGACCTCGAAGCCGCGGCTCTTCGCAAACCGAAAGCCCTCGAGGATCGCGCTGCCGAGGCCGCGCCGGCCGCGGCGCACGAGCACGTGCACCCGCGGCTGCTGCTCCGCCGCGCGGAGCGCGATCTCGCTCGTGCCGTCGGGGGAGCTGTCGTCGACGATGAGCAGCTGCAGATCGGGATCGGCCGCGAGCACGGCGTCGATCAACGCCGCGATGTTTTCCCGCTCGTTGTAGGTGGCCGCCTGCACGAGCACGCGGCCCGGCGGCCAATCGTCGCGGGAATGGAGGTCGGGGTCGGGCATCGGATCGAACGAGAAAAACCGGCTCACGAAAGCCCGCAGCGCTAGCAAGGACAATCCGCGATCCACCCCCACAATCCTCGCTTGCGCGTCGGGCTTCCGTAAAGAGCCCGAGCGCACGCTATCGAAAGCAGGTTACTGGTCGCCGCGGCGGAGGCGGGCGAAGAGGCTGCGGTAATCCCCCGGCCGCACCGTGAAGATCGACTTCTTGTGGATGTCGGACGGATTGTCCACGAGATCCTCCTCGATCACCACCATGTCGCTGTCGTCGGGCTCGCCGGCGACGTCCGCGGGCGGCTCCGCGACGGCCAACGCGATCGGCGGCGGTGACTGCGGCCGCTCGAAGGCTTCGAGCTGCCGCGCCATCGAGAGCCCCTCGCGGCTCGACACGTGGGCATGGCCGCTGAAGTCGTCGGGGCCCCGCATCACGAAGCGTTCCACGACGCGTTCCTCCTGCTCGAAATATTCCTCGAACGGATCGGCATACGGATCAAACACGAGCTCCACCTCCGGTCCATGCCAGGGATCAGCGCCTGCCGTGCAGCCAGACTTCTCGGCGACGAGCGACTCGACCGCGCGGCCCACCTCTTCGAGCACGCTCCGCTCGAGGATGGTGTCGTCGATGCCGAGATCGTCGGCCACGGCATGGGCCGGCTCGCCGAACGTGCCAAACTCGATCACGCCCATTCCGTCATGAAACGACTCCGCCGCGGTCTCGGCCGGAAACTCGATGCCCACATGCCGCGTCGGCTCCTCGACGCCGCGAGCACCGGACGACGCCGTGCCCTGCGCGAGCGCCGAGGGCGCGGGCAGCCGCTGAATCTCCTGCCAGGCCGCGGCGATGTCGGTCGGCGTCACCCGCGTGCGGCCAGCCTCCGCCACGAGCACGAGCGCCAGATCGCAGACCTGGTTGATGAGCCGCGGCACGCCGTCAGACGCGGTGAACACGGCGTCGTCGCAGCCGGGCTCGAACTGGCTCTCCCAGTCGAGCGACGCGGCCTTCATCTGCGTGCGCACATACGCGGCCGTCTCTGCATGATCGAGCGGCTCGAGATAGAACCGCCCGCCGATCCGCTGCGAGAGGCTCTCCAGCTTCGGGCTGCCGAGGATCTCCTCGAGCTCGGCCGTGGCCGCGAGCACGATGTGGACGGCCGGCAGCGGCGTGGGGATGTTGGTCAAAAGCCGCAGCTCTTCGATGAGCCGCGTGGGGAGCGTGGTCGCCTCGTCCACGAGCACGACGAGCCCGGAGCCCGTCGCGGCCAGCCCGCGGATCCGCTCGACGACTCCGATCCGCAGCTCGGCCTCGTCGATGCCGCGGTAGGGCTCGCCGATTTCCGCGAGGATCGATTGCCAGAGGGCGCGACGCGTGCAGATCCGCGCCCCCGAAAGCAGCGCCACGTCGAAGTCGTCGCGGACGCTCTCGGCCACCTTCGCCAAGAGCAGCGACTTGCCGGTGCCCGGCGGACCGACCAGGAGACCGATCCCCTCGGCGCGGCGCACGAGCCGGTCGAGCCCGTGCAGCGCGGCATCGATCTGCTTGGCCGCGTGGTAGAAGTCGACGCGGGGCGCGGCGAGGAACGGACGGCTCGACGGGTGGCGGCGGGGTGCGATCATCGCGGGCAATGGTTCCGAGGTGGTCGGCGGAGAATCGACCCCTGTTGTTTCGACCAACCACGGCCGCTTCCTGCACCATCTGCCGGCGACGTAGACTTTATGGATTGTCGGGATACGGAAGCCCGACGCGCGAGCGAGGAGTATGCGGGCTGTTTTGGGCCGGGCGGGGCGGCGTTGGTTGGAGTGGAGGGCGAATGGACCTTGCTTGCGCTGCGGGCTTTCGTTCGGATACGGAAGCCCGACGCGCGAGCGAGGAGTATGCGGGCTCTTTTGGGCCGGGCGGGGCGGCGTTGGTTGGAGTGGAGGGCGAATGGACCTTGCTTGCGCTGCGGGCTTTCGTTCGGATACGGAAGCCCGACGCGCGAGCGAGGAGAGTTTGCGTGGCGTAGGTGTTGAGGAGATCGATCCGTTGGATTTCACGACATGTTGCTCTTCCACATCAAAATCTGCGGCGTGATGACCCCCGCCGACGCCCGGCTCGCGGCCGAGGCCGGCGCTGATGCCATCGGCCTCAACTTCGTCGCCGGCTCCCCGCGCTGCCTCGATGCCGCGTCGGCGCGGGCCGTGGCGGCGGCGGTGCCCGCGGGCGTTTTGAAGGTGGGCGTGTTTGCCGGGATGCCCGCCGACTCGATCCGGCGGATCGCCGCCGACGTGGGGCTCGACGCCATCCAGCTCCACGGCCTGCTCGTCGGCGCCGGCGAGACGACCGACCCGCCCGCGCGGTGCGCCGAGCTCGCCGGGCTGCCGGTGATCCGCGCGGTGCGGCTCGAGCCCTCGCAGGCCGACCCGCTCGCGGCGGCGCGGCAGTGGATCGCCGAGGCGCGGTCCGCCGGCGCCGCTCCCGTGATGGCGATCGTCGATGCGGCGGTGGCGGTTTCTCGTGAAACCGGCGCGGCCGGGCTTGGCGGCACCGGGGCGACGGTCGATTGGAGGGCGCTTGCCTCCGCGCCGCCGCTCGGCATCCCGACGGCCCTGGCCGGCGGCCTCACGCCCGACAACGTGGCCGAAGCGATCCGCCAGACCGGCTGCCGCGCGGTCGATACGGCCAGCGGCGTGGAACTGGCCCCCGGCCGCAAGGACCCACGAAAAGTGCGGGACTTCATCAAGGCGGCCCTGGGGGCGTTGGGGTCGCCTACCAAATGCGGTTAAGGGGGGTATCATATGGGCGTCTTTGAGACCGACAAAGCCTGTCCCCCAACGGTCTTTCCCCGCTCACCTTTTTCCTTCCGGTTTCCCCTTCAGGAGGTTCCCGTGGCCCACGTCGAAACCCGTCTGCCCTACAAAGTTGCCGATCTCGCCCTCGCCGATTGGGGCCGCAAGGAGATCATGCTGGCCGAGAACGAGATGCCCGGCCTGATGGCGCTGCGGGCGAAGTATGGCCGCTCGAAGCCGCTCGCCGGCGCCCGCATCGCCGGCTGCCTCCACATGACGATCCAGACGGCCGTTCTCATCGAGACGCTCAAGGAGCTCGGCGCCGAGGTCACCTGGAGCAGCTGCAACATCTTCTCGACGCAGGACCATGCCGCCGCCGCCATCGCCAAGGCGGGCTTCCCGGTCTACGCCTGGAAGGGAATGACCAACGAG
>JBIIOM010000146.1:0-6636 GCA_044336925.1 Pirellulales bacterium | reverse complement strand
GCTCGCTCACCCACATGCCGCTTTGGCCGTGCTGAGCAAACTTGTATTTCGAGGGCGCGATCGGGAACCGCGCCTGCCCGCTCGTCATCGTCGTGAGCCGCTGGCCGTTGCGGACGCTCTCGGGGAGATCCTTGTCGTACCAGTCGTTCATGACCGGCTTGTAGTCATACATGTCCTGCTGCGGCGGTCCGCCCACCATGTGCAGGTAGATGACGTGCTTGGCCTTCGGGGCGAAGTGGGGCCCGATCGCCCCGGCCACCCGTTCGATCCCTGCCGTCGCCGACGAGGAGGCGTTGCCGAGGGCCGTGCGGCCATCGAGCAGCATGGCGAGCGCCGCGCCGCCGAGCAGATGGCTGCCGGCCTCGAAGAACCGGCGGCGGGTCAGGTTCAGCCCGAGTTCATCGAGCGGCGAGTGAAAGGCTGGGTTCATGTTGGTGGCAAAAAATGGGGACGGGAGCGATTTTTTTTGTGCAGAGGATGAAGTGGTGGTGGGGGCGTTGCCGAAAAATCGCTCCCGTCCCCATTTTATTTGCAGAGCACTTCGTCGAGGTTCATGAGTTGGTTGGTCACCATCGTCCAGCTCGCCAATTGCACCGGATCGGCGGCCCGTGGTTTCGAGTCACCCACCACGATCAGCTGCTTCGCCTCGTCGGGGTGATCCTTGTACCAGGCGGAGAGATCCGCGAGCGATTGCTTCACGACGGCGACTTCGTCGGTGGTGAAGGGGCGGGCGAGGAGCCGCTCGGCGACGAATTCCATCCGCGATTCGTCGGTGTCGCCGCCGATCTCGAGCGCCCGATCGGCAAGCACGCGGGCGGCCTCGACGAACTGCGGGTCGTTGAGCGTCACGAGGGCCTGGAGCGGCGTGTTGGTCCGTTCTCGTTTGACGCAGCAGTTTTCACGGGAAGGCGCGTTGAAGATGTCCATCGACGCCGGCGGCGCCGACCGCTTCCAAAACCAATACATGCTGCGGCGGTAGACCGCCTCACCCTTGCCGCGCTGGTATTTGTTGGTGTTGCCTCCCATCGACACCGCCTCCCAAACGCCGTCGGGCTGGTAGGGCTTCACGCTCGGGCCGCCGATCTGCTTCACGAGTAGGCCGCTCGCGGCGAGCGCGTAGTCGCGGACCATCTCCGCATCCATCCGGAACCGCGGTCCGCGGGAGAGCAGGCGGTTGGCGTTGTCCTTGGCGAGCTTCTCCGGCGTGGCCGCGGCACTCTGCCGATAGGCCGCGCTCGTCACCATCAGCTTGAAGAGCTTCTTTACGTCCCAGCCGTTCTCGATGAACTCGATCGCGAGCCAATCGAGGAGTTCCGGGTGGCTCGGGAGTTCGCCGGTGATGCCGAAGTCGCCGCTCGATCGGACGAGCCCGGTGCCAAACACCTCCTGCCAGAAGCGGTTCACCGTCACGCGGCTCGTGAGCGGATGCTCCTGCAGCAAGAGCCACTGCGCGAGGCCGAGCCGGTTCTTGGGCAGGTTTTCAGGAAACGGCGGCAGAATCTCAGGCGTGTCGGGCTTCACCTCATCCTTCCGCTTGTCGTATTCGCCGCGGTCGAGGATGTAGGCCTTCGCCATCTCGCTCTTCTCATTCATCACGTGGGCGACCGTGCCCCGCTTGCGGATCGCGGACTCTTCTGATTCGAGCCCAGCGAGCGTCGCCAGGATCGACTTGTAGGGCGCATCGAACGTGGTGAACCACCAGTCGAGCAGGCCGTCCGCCGCCTGAGGACGGTCATCGGGGGGCAGTTTCAAAACGTCTTCGAACTTCGGCTCGAGCGAGAGCCTGAGGATCTCATCGGCGGTGAGCCCGCGGCCCCAGATGGACAGGCCCGCGAGGCCGATGCCCTGGGCGGGGAGATCGCCTCCCGATCGCCCACCCACCGTCAGGGGCACGTCCACGCGGATCGAGCGCTTCTGGAGATTTTCCTTGAGCGTCTTTTTCGGCATCGGCTTGCCGTCGTAGAAGATGCTCACGCCGGCGGCGGTCCCCGAGCCGTCGTAATTCACCGCCACGTGCGTCCACTGATCGGGCTTCAGCGGCTTGTCGGCTGTCACGCGGAGGGTGTTCTCAGTCCCCTCGTGCGCGATGTCGATGGCGATCCGCCGCCCTTCGGTATAGACGGTCCAGCCGCGGCGCTTGTCTCCGGCCGTGCAGCGGGCCACGATCGCGCCGGGCCGCTCGAACTCGTCACACTGCACCTGGAAGGTGATGGCGAACGACTGGTCAAATTCGAAGTCGCCGACGCCGGGCAGTTCAGCCACCACACCATGGAGCGAGAGCGAGGCGCGGCCGTCGGGGCCTTCCTTCCACTTGGAATCTGTGCCGAGCGAGAGCGGCAGGTCGATCTCCTTGCCCCCCTGACGGATCCGCGTGACTGCGTCCTTGCCCTCGGAAAGCGGCATCTCCAGGGCGGGCGTGTCTTGCGGGGCGATCCGCCTGGCGATCTCGGGCGTGAGGCTCTTGACCCAGGCGTCAAACTCCGGCCGCGCCGTTTTCCTACGATCCTCGGCCGCGGCCTTCGTCGCCGGAATCTCCCGCTCGAGCACGGCGAACCGCGGCCGGTCTTCGACCCGTGGCACCGGCATGATCGGCGGCGTGTCGTGGATGTTGCCGTCCATCGCCGCCTGCGTGGTGTTATTGAAGAACGCCGAGAGCTCGTAAAACTCCTGCTGCGACAGCGGATCAAACTTGTGGTCGTGGCAGACGGCGCAGCCCGTCGTGAGGCCGAGCCAGACGGCGGAGGTGGTCTCGGTGCGATCCCGGGTGTAGAGAACGAGATATTCCTCCGGGATCGTGCCCCCCTCGTTCGTCGTCATGTTGCAGCGGTTGAAGCCGCTGGCGATCCGATTGTCGAGGATCTGCTCGGGCGTGGCATTGGGCCCGTGGTGGCTGACGAGGTCGCCCGCCAGCTGCAGGATCGTGAACTGGTCGAACGGCATGTTGCGGTTGAACGCGTTGACGACCCACTGGCGATACGTCCACATCTCGCGGTAGTTGTCGAAGTGGATGCCGTGGGTGTCGGCATAGCGGGCGTAGTCGAGCCAGTGGCGGCCGCGGTGCTCGCCCCATTCGAGGCTCGAAAGCAGCGAGTCGACGAGCCGGTCGTAGGCGTCGGGGTGCGGATCGGCGACAAACGCATCGACGACGGCCGGCTCCGGCGGCAGACCGGTGAGGTCGAGCGCGAGCCGGCGGGCGATCGTGCGGCGGTCGGCCTCCGGCGCGGGCGCGAGGCCTTCCTTCTCGAGGCGGGCGAGGATGAAGGAGTCGATCGGGTTCCGCACCCACTCCTTGTTTTTCACGTCCGGCAGCTCGGGCCGCGTGGGCGGGATGAACGACCAATGCGGCTCGTACTCCGCACCCTCGGCGATCCACCGCTTGAGCAGCTCCTTTTGCTCCGCCGAAAGCACCTTCTTGATGGAGGGCGGCGGCATCACCTCTTCGGGGTCGTCGGAGAAGATCCGGTCGAGGGCCACGCTCGAATCGGGGTCGCCCGGCGCGATCGCACCGCTCTCCACGGCAGCGTCTCGGTCGTCGAGCCGGAGGTCGGCCTTGCGGCCGGCGCTGTCGGCCCCATGGCAGCCGAAGCAATTCTCGACGAGGATCGGCCGAATGTGCTCGTTGTAGGAAAGCTTTTCCGCAGCCGGCGCATAGCCCGCGAGCCCAGCGGCAGCCGCAAACGCAAGCGACAGAGCGATCAGGGTGGAGCGTGGCATGAAACCTCCTGGCTGCTGACAGGCCCCGCCGGGATTCGCCCTGCGAGACGTTCGGCATCGATTTCCAAGGGTGACGGCGTTGCGCTCCGCCGACACTGACACTCATAAATATAGCACGTGATTTGCCCGGAAACCACGTGAGGGAGCGGGATGTAACTCGCTTTCCCGGAGCGTTTTACCCTCTTCCCGCGAGCGATTCGGCGCGGGCCAGCACGGTCGCAAAGGGAACGCGGGCCAGCAGGCCGAAGGCGGCGTGCCGGCCCAGCCTCTCCCGACTCGTGGCCGGGCTGGTGAGTCCGCAGAGCAAGCGGGCCAGCTGACGGGGTGTGCCGAGCGACGGCCGATCTTCGGCGACGAGAGCCTGGATCGCCGCGGCCTGCGCGGCATTTATCTCCGGCACGGTTGAGGCAGGGATTTCCCGCTTGGGCGGAAAAAAGAGGGACGGGAGCGGATTTCCCAACCCAGATCTTCGGGCAGTCCCAGCGGAAAGGAAATCCGCTCCCGTCCCTCTTTTTTCCGTCGCAGGCTCGTCACAGCTCGTGCAGCTCCCGCACCGGACTCGAGCCTCGTCGCTCCCCTGCGAGCCGACATCCTCGCCGAAGTAGCGCAGAAGCCTGTGGGTGAGGCAGCCGCGATCCGCCGCGAAGTCGAGCACCGACTGCAGCCGCTCCAGATCGCGGGCTTCACGGACGGCAAACAATTCCTGCATCGAACGGGTGAGCGCGTCGATATCGGGATCGCCTGCGTCTGGCTTGTCTGGGCCATCATGCTTCAAACCGCCGGTCAGCCTGAATCGCTGACGGCTGCCGCTGGGCTTGAGCTCGATGCTGCCTGAGTCTGCAAGCCAGCCGAGCGCCTTCACGATACGGTCGCGCGGCTCCGCCAACTCGGCTGCGGCCATGTCGGGATCGATCGTGGTCCACTTCGTGCCGCACTTGCCGCAGTGAAGCAGCCTGCGCAGGAAGGCCTGGCGTTCGGGAGTGTGTTCGGCCAAGACGGCTGACTCGGGCTTGAGCAGCCGAAACTGGTAGGTGGCGTAGAACGATCCCAGTGGCCGGAGGACCCCGGCCAGCTCCAGATGCGTGAGAACCGTTTCAATCACCAGCGGGCGGATGTCCGTGGCCTGCGCGAGCTCGTAGAGTGAGATGTCGAACTCGCGCGGTTGTTGTTCGGATCGTCGGCTGGCCTGGGTCGCCGCCGGCGACAGAATCTGGCTGAGGAGTTGCCGAACGGCCTCGGGCGTGGGCGTGTCGCCGTAGGTGAAATTTTCGAGCACGATCCGATCGTCGGCGCAGGCCAGCAATTCGCAGACGGAGGGCTGGCCGTCGCGGCCCGCGCGGCCCGTTTCCTGCGCGTAGTTCTCCAGAGTCTTCGGCAGGTTGTAGTGATAGACCCCGCGGATGTCCGCCTTGTCGATGCCCATGCCAAAAGCGATCGTGGCCACGATCGTGTCGGCACGGCCATTCATGAAGGCATCCTGCGCTGCATGCCGCTGCTCGTCCGGCAGGCCGGCGTGGTAAGCGAGGGCCTCAATCCCGCTCTTCCGCAGATGATTCGCCACCTCCTCCGCCGTCTTCTGCAGGGTCACGTAGACGATCGCCGACCCTTGCCGTTCCTTCAGTCGGCTTGTCAGGAGACCAAGGCGATCCTTGTCGGCGCATGGCGTGACTCGGTAGGCGAGGTTTGGCCTCAGAAATGAGCTTTGCACGTGGTCGGACTCAGCGATGCCGAAGGCCCGGCGGATGTCGGCCGCGACGGCAGGCGTCGCCGTGGCCGTGAGTGCCAAAACGGGGCTGATGCCGAGATCCTTGGCCACATGCGCGAGTCGCAGGTATTCCGGACGGAAGTTATGCCCCCACTCCGAGATGCAGTGGGCCTCGTCCACCGCCATCATCGCAATCTTGGTGCGCGCAAGCCTGGCGACGAATTGTTCGCTCGTCAGCCGCTCTGGCGCGATGTAGAGCAGTTTCAGCGTGCCGCTACGGATGCCCTCGTACACGCCCGTCGCCTCGGCCGGGGTGAGTGAGGAATCGAGCCGCGCCGCCGCGATGCCCCGCGACTGAAGCGCCTCGACCTGGTCTTTCATCAGGGCGATCAACGGAGAGATGACGACCGTCAGCCCGTCCATCAGCAGGCTGGGCAACTGGTAGCAGAGCGATTTTCCTGCGCCCGTGGGAAAGAGGGCCAGCGCGCTCCTGCCGGCCAGCAGCGACTCGATCACCTGTTCCTGTCCGGCGCGGAATGAGGCATGGCCGAATGAGCGTTGGAGAACGGCTTGCAGGTCGTGGGGCATGGGAAGAAGTAGACCGCTTCCTCTGGAAGCGGATCCTGCGGGGCACAGGTTTTCGGGGCTCAATGGAGAGTAGTATACAGGCGTATATTCATTGTCAAGCCGTGCTCATTGACCCGTAGACTTCCATCTCGAGCGATCCCCAGGTTTCCCCGAGGGCTTTCCCGTGCCGTCCCGCTTTGCCGTCGTGGTTCTTATCCTTGCCGGATTTCTTCTCGGGGCCACCCGCATGAAACTCGACGATGCCCGCGGTGACGACGGCCCGAAGGGCACGCCGGCCGAGGTCGCCCGCGACATCGCCACGCAGGTGATCACCGAGACCCGCGACCGGCCCCCCGACGATCCCGAGCGGCTCATCCTGCTTGCGACTGCAATCGAAAAAGCCCCGGCCGAGGCACGCGGAGTCTTGGAGGCGATCCGGGCCAACTGGACGTGGGGCTACTTCATGAACAACCGCTGGCGATTCACGCAGCGGACGGGCGGCGGCGTGGCCTCGGAAGATCTCAAGTCGATCGCGTCGTGGGATCTGCCGAAGATCGTCGCCGAGATCCGCGCGCGGTTTGCGGCGGCGCTATCGGAGAAGGACGCGCTCCAGAAACTGCCGGTCGCCGAGTGGAACGCGATCATCGAGC
>JBIIOM010000145.1:0-6646 GCA_044336925.1 Pirellulales bacterium | reverse complement strand
TGTCGTCCGACACGAGCGGCTGGGCGTCACCCGGCGCGTACACACGGAAGATGAGGCCGGTTCGCAGCCCCTGCGTGGAGCCGACGTCGATCAGCACCGATCGATCGGCCTCGTTCACCGAAAGGATCCGGCCGTCGAAGCCGTCGATGCGGTCGTCTTTCGGCGTGGCCGCCAAGACCGTCTCCTGCAGCGATTTGTCGGCCACCCGCAGCGCGGCGAGCACCTCGTTTTGAGTCAGGATTTGCTTCTCGCGATCCCGAAGCTCCTCGAAGAGCAGCCCGATGCGTCCCTCGGCCTCCTGCGCCTTGAAGCGGGCTTGGCGCGCCGGCGGCAGCAGCGGCTCCCCCTTGCCGATCTCGGCGACGAGCAGGTCGAGCCGCTCCGCCCGCGCGAGCGCATCTTTCTGCTTCTCCGCAAGCTGCTTCGAAAGCTCTTCGTGCTTCGCACGATCCGCGTCGAACTGCTTCTTGAGATCATCGGCGGCGTCTTCTTTCGCCTTCACCTGCTTCTCGAGTTCGGCCTGCTTCTTCGCCGCCTCCTCGATCGCCTGCTGCCGGGCCTTGTCGGCCTCGGCCGCCGCCTCTTCGGCCTTCTTGAGATCCGCCGACAACTTGTCGCGCCCCTCGTTGAGCGCGGCAATCACCCCCGTGTAATGGCGATTCTCTTCGGCGACGTCGCCGAACCGTTCGCCCAACTCCGACTTGAGATCCTCTCCGGTCTTCTCTTCCCCCTCGGCGATACCGATGGCCGCCTTCAAGGCGTCGCGCTCTCCTTCCGCGGCGGTTTGCGCCACATTGGCCTTGGCCATGTCCTCGCGGGCCACTTTGGCCTCGTCCTCGAGGCGAATCGTGTGCGTGAAGAAGAGATACGTCGTCACCGCGAGCACGAACGTGAGCATCACGAAGACGATCAGCGCGATGCTGAGCGACTGAACGACGGTGGCGCGGCTCACGGCCATGCTGGCAACCTCACACAAACCGGTGCCGGTCGGGAATGCCCCCGCGGGGCGCACCGGCCGGGAAATATCGACGTCACGATCAGACTGCGATCATGTCACTGTGGATTGTACCGGCTGGAGAAGCAGGGAGGCCTCGCCGGACGACATCATCCCACCGGACCAGCCGGCCCGACTCCGCGGCCATCCTGCCCATGATCGCCACGAGCGTGGCGCGGCAGAGCGTCGCCCCGTCATCCACCGGGCTTCCCGACCGCACCGCCCGCACGAGGGCGTCGATCGTGGCCTGATACATGCCGACCGACGAGGGCCGCGTGCCGGCAGCGGCGCGAAGCAGGTCGCAGCGGCCGTCCGTTCCGACCGCCAGTTCCAGCCGCTGGCTCACGGCCAGGCCGCGGCGGCACGAGGCGTGCAATTCCCGGCCGTCGGCAAACGCATAGCGGGCGGCGACCGCGCCCCCGCAATCGCCGATCGCCCAGCGCCCCGGCTCGACCGCCGGGAACGCCGCCGCGGGGCAATCGTCGCCGAGGGCCCAGAGCGCCCGGTCGATCGCGTGGATGTGGTGCTCCACGAAATGGCCGCCGGAAAAATGGCGGAACGAAATCCAGTTGCGTGCCTGCCATTCCGCGGCGCTCCAGCCGGATGCGGCCGGCTTGTGCCACGGCAGGCCGACCGCCGCATGCACGTGGACCTCGCGGGCCCGGCCGATCGCACCGTCGCGAATGCCGTCGATCAGGGATCGGGTCGCCTCGTCGCGCCGGAAGCAGAGACCGCTCATCACCGAGAGCTTTTGTCGACGGGCGGCCGCGCAGGCATCGGCGACGGCGTGCGCCCCGGGCAGGTCGATCGCCGCCGGCTTCTCGCAATAGAGGTGTTTGCCTGCCCGGACGGCGGCCGTGACATGCAGCGGACGCACGTGCGGCGGCGCGGCGAGCAGCACGAGATCCACGCCGGCTGCCAAGACGTCGAGATAGGCTTGTTCTCCGATGAAGCAGCGCTCCATCGGGCAATCGAACTGGCCGGCAGCATCCCGGGCGATTTCATGGGCGGCCGAGGAAACCTGGTCGGCGAAGAGGTCGCCGAGCGCCACGATCCGAACGGCCCGATCGGCGGCGACGGCCTGCAGGGCGGCGCCGGTGCCGCGACCACCGCAGCCGATGAGCCCCACGCGAATCCGTTCGTGGCCACCCGCGAACGCTCCACCCGCGAACGCTCCGCCCGCGGGAGCGACCGCCGCGACGAGCGAACCGCCGGCCATGGCGCCGAGAAATCCGCGCCGCGTCGGCGCACGACCGCGGTCTGATTCCAACAAGCCTCTCATCGTGCATATCCTCCGGGGGTGAAGATCGCGGACATCGACGCCTCGGAAGTTTACCGGAGGCGGGCGGTGAATTTCAGGAGCGGTTCCTCGAGTTCCTCGGGGGTGCTGCCGAAAGCGTCGAGAAAATCCTGCCGCCGAATCTCGGGAGAATCGGCGGCGAACGGTGGCTTCGCGGCGAGGGTTCGCAGGTAGGAGACGAACGCCTCCCTCCGGGTCTGCACGAGGAAATAGGTCAGCGCCCAGGCTCGGGCATAATTGTCGAGGGCCTCGTCGGCGCGCCGAAACGGTTCGTCGTCGAGCACGATCGCAGGAATCGAGCCCGGCCGCTGGGCTGCGAGGTAACGGTCGAGCCTGGGCCGGTTGATGCCGCCCATCCCGCGCCAGCCGCGATCGCTCGCCAGATCGGGGGTCTCGAAATAGGTGGCGATGCCCTCGCTCACCCAGAGCGGCACCGGCGCGAGCCGCCGATGCAAGCCGCAGTTGAAGGCCGTCTGGTGGGTCGCTTCGTGGACGAGCGTGGCGACCAGGCCGGCGGCTTCGGGCCGCGCGAGAATCTCGAGACCCGCCAGTCCCGCCGAACGTCCGGGCCGGCGCGCGATCACGTCGCTGCCGGTGAGATCGAACGTCGTCACACGGTTGCTCAAGAGGTTGTAGTAGCCGACCACCCGGTCGGCAGCGGCCCCGAGATCTTCGGCCGCAAAGGCCTCATACCGCTGGCGATCGGCGAAGATCACGACGACGAGCGGCCGGCCGGCCTCGTGCACCTCGAACCCGGCGTGCCGCCAGAAATTGCCAAAGGCCTCGTGCAGACGCTCGAAGAGTCCGCCGCACCATTGCGCATAGGCCCGCGACGTATCGAAGCAGATCACGTAGTGCTTGGTGGAGAGCTGGTCGAAACCGGCCGGCAGTTCGGCGAGGATCCGGCGGCCGAGCTCCCGCGCCGTCGGTGGCTCACCGGAATCAGCGATCACTTCCCGCGCCTGAATCGCTTCCGGAGCAACGACTTCGAGCCGCTGGTCGTCCAATTCGAGGAGCAGCCCGCCATCGACCGCCTCGACGACGACATCCCCCTCGACCCTCCGCTCCCCCGTTTCCGTGCGCACCCGGACCGCTTCCCTGGCCACGTCGAGCCCTTCTCCGGCCGGGGCCGCGCTCGGGCGCAGGCCCGCCAGTGCGGCGATCATGGCCAGTGCGATGTGGACGCGATGCATACCGGCGGTCCCGGGTCGGGCAGTCACGGCCGTCATGCGAACAGGTCGGGCGAAAACGGGGAAGTGCAAAAAATACGGGGCCGGGCGGCTGGTTTTCCGGGATGGCTTTGCTCTGGATTCTGGCCGCCCTGGAGCGGTAGTTTCCCCGCCCCGTCCTTCCGGCCGGGCAACCTGTCAGGAACGAGCCACTGATGACTTCCCACGTGTCGAGCTCCACCGCCCGCCGTCGGGCGGCCGGCATGCCACTTGCCCTCTGGATCCTGTTGACGCCCCCGCTGATGGCGGGCTGCGCCGGCTGGGCGCCTTGGAAGAATACCGACAAGGCCGCCCGCAACGCGGAGCTCTATGGCCCGACGGCCAACCAGCGGATCAAGACGCTGCGTGACGAAGCCAAGATCGTGAAGGCTGCGTCGCAGGAGCGCCAGATCGAGTTCACCCAGGATCTCTCCCGCAAGGTGCTCGAGGAGCACGATGCGCGGGTTCGCGCCGAAATGATCGCGGTGGCGGCCGGCTTCGACACCTCATCGGCGATCGCGGTCTGCAAGGGAGCGATCCAGGACCCCGATGAAAGGGTCCGCATGAAGGCCTGCGAGGTCTGGCGGGAGCGGGGGGGTGAGGAGGCCGTGCAGCTCCTGGCCACCTGCTATCGCACCGACCGCGAACTCGACGTGCGGCTCCGTGCCCTGCGGATGCTGGGTGAGCTCGAAGACAAGACCGCCATTCCGGTGCTCGCGCAGGCCCTGGAAGACCCCGATCCAGCCGTGCAATACCGCGCGGTCGCGTCGCTCAAGCAGGTCAGCGGCCGCGACCTCGGCGACGACGTCAACAAATGGCGGGAGTGGGCGGCGGACCCGGAGGCCAAGCAGCCCTGGTCGATCGCCGAGTCGTTCCGCAAGTTGTTCTGATTTCGTCGTGGTGCTTCCTGAGCCCGATATGGCCCTGGTCAGACCGGCCACAAGAGGGCGGGCGGACTAGGCAAAGACTAGGGGCTGGCCCAACCCTCGGGCGGGTGAGGCCGCTACCCACCGTTCGACCAACCGTTCCGCCGATACCTCTCTCATCGACTGCCGCAAGCCCCCGCCACGAAGCCGGTTGTGCCGCTCCACCGCCCCCCATCCAGACTGCGCTCCATGATTCAAGGGATTCAGAGATCCGGCCGCGGCGCGTGTACGCAGCGGCGGCCGTGTCGCCTTCCGCGGCCGCTGCCTTCGCTTGCGATCGTCTGCCTCGTGGCCGCCGTGGCCGCCATCGCAGCCCAATCGCCGACAATAGCCCAGCCCGCCTCGCGATCGGCCGCGCGGCGATTCTTCGATTCCCTCTCCAAGCCGCGGCCCACGCCGCCGCAGGAATTCATCCCGGCCCCGACGCCGCCCCCCGTCGCGCCGGAATCGGCCGCCAAGCCAGCTCACCGCATCGGCTCGCTCCCTCAATCCGCGGCGCCGTCGCAGTCGGTTTCGCGGCTGCCTTCCAACTGGCCCGAGACGGTCGCCTTCGCTGCGTCGTTGCGGGTGTCGGCAGACAAGATTGCCGCCGACGCACTCGACCCCCGCTACAAGCCATCGGCCAAGCCGGCTGCCCAGCCAGCCGCCAAACCAGCCGCCACGTCCGCCTCGAAGGCGGCCGTGGCAAAGGCCGCCGATACCCCTGGACCGGGGAAGAACGCGACGGGCAAGGCGTCGGCCAGCAAGCAGGGCACGGCCACGCAGCCTCCGCAGACGAAGCGGTTCGAGCGGCTCCGGGCCCAGATCGCCCAGACGCTCGCCACCTACCAGCGGCGGCCGCTCAACACCGCGCAGAATACGCCCTGGGAGGTGATGCATGGATTCATCGCCTTCGGCATCCCCACGCAGGTTCGCGTCGGCGGCCCGGGGGGCGACCTCGTCAATGCCATCGGCTGGATGAACATGGGCGGACGGTGCCGCGGCCAGGTGATGCTCGCCCGCACCGGCGACCGTCTCGTCGCGATGAAGGGCATCGGCGTGCAGGGTCACTCCGCGCAATACCTCGCGATCCTGGCCCAGTGCCGTGTCGCGATCAACTCGCCGATCACACTGCAGTCGAAGGCGTTTACCGTCGCCGACCTCGTCGCCGAAGAGAAGCTCTCCTGCAAGTCGAACACGGAACTCACGTTCGCCCTGATCGGCCTGGCCCATTACCTGCCGACGGATGCCGAGTGGGAGGCTCGCGACGGCAAGGCCTGGACGCTCGAGAAACTGGTCGCCGAAGAGCTCGAGCAGCCGATCCGCGGTGCGCCTTGCGGCGGCACACACCGGCTCTTCGGGCTCGCCTACGGCTGCCAGCGGCGGCTCAAGGCCACGGGCCGGCTCGACGGCCACTACGCCCGGGCCGACAAGTTCGTCCGCGACTATCAGAAGTTCACGCTCACGAAGCTGCACAATCGCGACGGCTCGTTCAGCACCGAGTGGTTCAAATACCCGGCGGATCGCGAGGACGACATCGACCGCAAGGTGCAGACCACCGGGCACATCCTCGAATGGCTCGTCGGCTCGCTCGATCAGGAGATGCTCTATGACCAGCGGGTCGTCGCGGCGACGGAGTTTCTCGCCCGGGCCCTCGCGCGGGAGCCGTCTCGCGAATGGAAGATCGGGCCCATGGGCCACGCCCTCCACGCCCTGACGATCTATCAGGAGCGGGCCTGGGGCACGGTCCTGCCGGGCGGCATCGCCGCCTACCACGGGCCGATGAAGGCCGCCTCCGAGCGGGCGATCGTCGCTCTGAAGCCTGAAGCAGGCGATCGGCCGTCGTCCGGCAAAGACGGCAAGCCAACGCGTCGCTGACCCGCGACTGCGTTGCCGGCCCGCAACCGCGCGACCCATTCTTGAACGGCGTGGTCGCACTCCGTAGGCTGGGCTCGCGGAACCGGGAAAAGCCCATGTCGAGCCTTGAATTCTCATCGCAGTTGGAGCATCTCCTGGAGGGGGCTGCGCGGCTGTTCGAAGCGACCGGATCCGACGCCGTCCTCCTGCTCGTCGACCAGCGGACCGACTGGGATCGGGTGCGGTCGCGCGTCGGCGGCGGCGCAACGGTGCTCGTCGCGGCCGACGAAGAGCCGCATCTCGCCGGTGCCGCCGACCACGGCCTCAAGCCGATCCTGCTCGACGTGGCCGGGCTGCCCGTGCACGAGCGGCTCACGCAGGC
>JBIIOM010000144.1:0-6662 GCA_044336925.1 Pirellulales bacterium | reverse complement strand
CCCGCAATCGACATCCACAGCCTCTGATCGTTGCCGGACCCCAGGTCACGACAAAGCCCCGAGGCCACCGGACTCGGAGAGACTCCGCGCCGACGCGAGAAAAACGCCACTTCAGGGGGGTAAGGGGGCCCGTCCAGGGAGCCGCTTTTCGGGCCGGAGCTGCCTCAGGAGGCGAGAGCAACCCGCTCACGAGCCGCTCATCCGTCGGGCAATGGTGGCGGAAGTGCCATTGGCCGGGCTATCCTTTGTTCCGGAAGGGAAGTGGAGTGGCGGGTGGTTTCCCTCCACCCGTTTGCGTAGAGTTTTATCGAGTGCAGGGACCTTCGCACGCCGCCCCCAGGCAGTGACGAAGCCCCATGCCGAACCCCGCCGGACAGCCGAATGCATCCGCGGACGACGGTTTCGCGGCGGCCCACGCACCGATCGCGTCGCGGGTGACACGCACCGGCCTCCTCCTGCCGCCCGTCAATTCGCGGGTGCTCTACCGGCCGTTCGAGCCCCCTTCTCCGCAACGCTCCACCCGCGTCATCGGCCGGATCATGGAGCTCTCCGAAGACGCCGTCGAGGCGCTCCTGCAAGACGTGCTCACCGAGTTTCACGGTCGCCATCAGCGGCTGCTGCAGTTCTTCCTCGAACGCTACGAGGCGATGCGGCACCTCATGCTCACCGACCGGTCGCTGAGCGAATCGCGAAAGCTCCTCATCGGCTCCTTCTTCACGCAGGAATACGCGCTCGAAAGCGCCTCGCTCTCCAATCCCGCGATCGTCTGGCATCCCGATCAGGCCGGACTGCCGACGGGCACGCGGCGGTTCGTCCTCAGCCTGCGGGCCATCGGCGAAGGGCACATCTCGAGCGTCGTCTTCCGCGCGGGCACGGTCGATGCCGCGGGGATCGTGAGCGTCAACACGCCGACGGGGTTCGTCGCCTCGCCGCGGGTGCTGACGAGGATTCGATACGAGAAGGCGCTCTTTCGGACGAAGCTCGAGGAACTCGGCATCGTCGATGGCATCATCGAGCTCGCCTTCGCCGGCGTCGAGGACCGCTTCACGCTCGACGAGCTCGAGACGACGCTCGCCCGACTCACCCGCGAGCACAAGCCGAGGCGGCGGGATTTCGAGCCCTACATCGACGCCATCCGGGCCCTCGCCCGTTCGAACTACGAGATCGAGTGTGACCCCGCCTCCGACATCTCCGAGCGGATCATCTTTCCCTACTCGCCCGCCGAGACCAACGGCATCGAAGACGCGCGGTTCGTGCGGTTCGTCGAGGACGACGGCTCCGTCCATTACTACGGCACCTACACGGCATTCGACGGCCACATGATGCTGCCGCAGTTCGTCGAGACCGACGACTTCGTCCGGTTTCGCATGAGCACGCTCAACGGCCCCGAAATCGCCAACAAGGGCATGGCGATGTTTCCACGGCGGATCGACGGCAACTACTGCATGCTCTCCCGGCAGGACGGCGAGAACATCTATTTCATGGCGTCGGAAAACCGCCACTTCTGGCATACGAAGAAGCTCGTCCTGCGGCCGAGCCATCCCTGGCAATACGTGCAGATCGGCAACTGCGGCTCGCCGATCGAGACGCCCGCCGGCTGGCTCGTGATCACCCACGGCGTCGGGCCGATGCGGAAATACTCGATCGGCGCCGCCCTCCTCGACCTCGCCGATCCGACGAAGGTGATCGGCCGGCTGCCGACGCCGCTCCTCTCGCCGACGGGCAACGAACGGTCAGGCTACGTGCCGAACGTCGTGTACAGCTGCGGAGGCCTGATCCACGAGGGGCTGCTCGTCATCCCCTACGCGATGAGCGACTACGCGACCACGTTCGCCACGGTGCCCCTGCAGGAGGTGCTCGACGCGATGATGGAACCGGCTTGAACGGTGTGGCGACACCGATGGGCTACCGCTGCGGCACGGCGCGACCCTAGAATCACCGCGATGTCGTTCCCCACGAAGGGGGTCGGCCCCGGAAGGATTCACCGCATGAAAATCATCGTCACCGGCGGTGCCGGTTTCATTGGCAGCCATATCGTCGACGGGCTCCTCGCCGCGGGCCACGAAGTGGCCGTGATCGACGACCTTTCCAGCGGCGACCGGGCCAATCTGCCGGCCGGCGTGCCGCTGCACGTGGTCGACATCGTCGACGGCAAGGCGGTGGCGGGCGTGTTTGCCACGGAGCGGCCCGATGCCGTCTGCCACCAGGCCGCCCAGATGTCGGTCAGTCGGTCGGTGCGCGAGCCGCTCTTCGACGCGCAGGTCAACTGCATCGGCCTGATCAACGTGCTCGACGCCGCGGCACACCACGGCTGCCGCCGGGTCGTCTTCGCCTCCAGCGGCGGCGTGCTCTACGGCGACGTCACCGCGCCCGCCCCCGAATCGACTCCCGCCAACCCCGTGAGCCCCTACGGCATCACGAAGTGGGTCGGCGAGCGCTATCTGAAGTTTTTCGCCGAGGAGCACGGTCTCGCCACGGTGGCGCTCCGCTATTCCAACGTCTACGGCCCGCGGCAGAATCCGCACGGCGAGGCGGGGGTGGTGGCGATCTTCTGCAAGAAGCTGCTCGCGCGGGAAAAGGCCACGATCAACGGCGACGGCCGCTACATCCGCGACTACGTCTACGGACCCGACGTGGCCCGGGCCAACGTCATCGCGCTCACCCACGACCTGCCGCAGGTGCAGCCCAAGACGCTCACGAGCCTCAACATCGGCACCGGCATCGGCACCGACGTCAACGACCTGGAAGCGATGATCCGCGCGGCGGTGCGCACCGTGCTCGAACGCCGTGGCAACACGGCCGAACTTCCGCAGCCGCTGCACGGCCCCGCCCGCGCCGGCGACCTGCGATCGAACCTCGTCGATGCCGCGCTCGCCGGCCGCGTGCTCGGCTGGCGGCCGGAGGTGCCGCTCGCGGACGGCATCGCCCAGACGGCCGACTGGTTTGCAACGCGGTCTTAAGACAAAAAGGTGTCAGGACTCTTTTCCGATTCTTACGGGCCAATTCCCCGAAATGATGTCGGTCGGAAAAGAGTCCTGACACCTTTTTGTCGGCTACAGGCCGTTCGCCGCGGCCGAGCAGAGCCGCTTCGTGAGCGAGGGCGACGCGAGGTAGAGCGGCAGGCCGTGGTTCTTGCCGATGATGTTCGCCCCGTCCACCGTCGAAAACTCCACGTGTCCCGGCAACCAGCGCCGCGGCATGCCCACGTAGCCGAGGGCATCGGCGTTGATGCGGCGATCGAGCCACGGGAAAAATCGCAGGGCGTCGTCGCTCGAGTTTGTGATCAGCGACAGGCTGCCGACGCACTCGACCGTCTCGCGATAGGGCCCCCGCGGCGCGAGGGCGTCACATCGCACCGCCGGCGCGATGAAGACGAGATTCGTCCGCGCCGGACGCGCCCGCCAGGGCTGCAGGTCGGTGCGGCCCGAGCGCTCGGCGGCCACGAGATCCTTGAGCGACTCGAGCGTGATCAGGGCGCCATAGCTGTAGGCGACGATGCTCACCGGCCGCGAGGGCTCGATCTGGCCCAGCAGCCAGGCCATGTAGCGGCCCTCGGAGAAGGCCCGCTCATACTTCGCACGGCCGTCCTTGAGGAGGATCCCCTGCTGTTCGCTCGGCCAGGAGAAAATCACCGTTCGAACCGCCGATCTGCCGGGGCAGGCCGCCAGACAATGCCGAGCGAGCAGGAGCCCCTGCTGCTTGGCGGCCGCGGCGTCGTAGCGATTGCCGTGGATGAAGAAGACCAGCGGCTTGCCGGAATCATCGCCGAGAAGGCTGGCGAGGCTGTCGGCATGCCAGCGGCCGCAGTGCTTTCCCTCCGCTCGCTCCACGAGTCGCTCCACTGAGAGATTCGGCGCGAGGGGCACGCTGCGGGTGGCGGGCAGCCGACGCGTGCTCACGCACCAGACATCGGGCTCGTTGTGCCCCGGCACGTCGTCGTGGGGCATCGGATCGATGCTGCGGAGGGCCCGGGCACCGGGCTGCGAGACGGCCGTGGCGGGCGTCGGCTCTCCGCCCTGCGCCAGGCGTGGGCTCCAGATCACCAAGGCTGCCATGGCGATGATCGCCATGGCCGCTGTGGCGCACCAACTCTGCGCGAGTGCCTGCGATACCGTGGTAAAACCGGCCTGCCCGTGCCGGGGAAGATCGTCGCCGCCACTCTGCCGCTGCCAAACCGTCATTGCCACGCTGCCTCGAATGCGCCGGCCTTTCCATGACCGACGTTGATCAACCCTAGCACGCGGATTTCGCCCTGGTGCCGCTTGTGCCAATGAAAAAGCGACATCTCCGCCGCGGCGACCGCACACCAAGCACGGCCGGCCCGACCGCTACCACCCCACCGCGCGGGGTCGAATTTTGTGAGCGTTGCTCCGCCGCGCGCCGGATCATGAGCTAGGGTTCGGTAGCGTCGTCACGGACGACGCATCACGTCGTCGCGGCCTCGAGCCGCGGAAGCGGTGGAGCCCTCATCATGTCGCGTTTCTTGTGCCTCTCGCTCGCGCTCGGCAGCCTCTTGGCAGCTCCCGGGTGCACCAGTTGTTTTGGCGGCTTCAACAACCCCTGCCGCCGCCCGTCGTTCATGGAGTTTCGTCAGCCGTGCGGCGGTGGCGGCAGCATGTGTGGCCGCGGAGCTGCGCCGGCGATGGCCGCACCGATGGCTCCGGCCTGCGGCGCTCCAGCCTGTGGCGCCCCGGCCTGCGATCCCTGCGGCGCTCCAGCCGCCCCGTGCTGCGAGGAGGGGGGCACGATCATGTCGGCTCCCTCGTCGGCGCCGGTGGTGAGCGACCCCGGCACCTTCAGCTGATTCACGAAAACCTGAACCGTCGCGGGCCGCTCGTTCCCGGCGGCCTGCGACCCTTCGCCCCTCCGGTGATGCGCCGCTCTTGCCGGCCACGCGTCGGGCAAGCGGCACGCTGTGTGTCCGCTCCCGATTCGAGCGGCTCGTCACCGGAGGGGCGAAGCCTTTTCTGCGGCCTGCCGGCCTGATCGGCGGGCGCGAGCCCCGCGTCGGCGGGCGGCTATACTCGGCGGCTCTTCTGGCCGTCGATCCCGGAGCCGCCATGTTCGAATCGCTCACCGCGTCGCTGTCTTCCGCCTTCAACTCCCTGCGCGGTCGCGGCCGGCTCACCGAGGCGAACATGCGAGAGGGGCTGGCGGGCGTCCGCACCGCGCTCCTCGAGGCCGACGTCGCCTACGACGTGGTCGATGCATTCCTCGATCGCGTCGCCGCCGAGGCCGTCGGCGCGCAGGTGCTCGAATCGCTCGACCCGGCCCAGCAGCTCGTGGGCATCGTGCACCGCGAGCTCGTCAACCTGATGGGGCCGGTCGATCACTCGCTCCACCTCGAGGCGGGCAAGACGACGATCCTCATGCTCTGCGGCCTGCAGGGCTCGGGCAAGACGACCTCCTGCGCGAAGCTCGCGAAGAAGATCAAGGAGCAGGGCCGCGGCGTGATGCTCGTGGCGGCCGACCTCCAGCGGCCGGCGGCGATCGAGCAGCTGGCGGTGCTCGGCCGGCAGCTCGACGTGCCCGTGCACACGCCCGACGGCGTGAGCGATCCCGTCGCGGTGTGCAATGCCGGCGTGGCCCGCGCGAAGCAGGAGGGCATCTCCGTCGTCATCCTCGACACGGCCGGCCGGCTCTCGATCGACGAGGCCCTGATGCAGGAGCTCTCGCGGATCGACCGCACCGTCGGCCCGGATCAGGTCTACCTGGTCGTCGATGCGATGACCGGCCAAGACGCCGTGCGGAGCGCCAAGGCCTTCAACGAGGCGCTCGAGCTCAACGGCGTGATCATGACGAAGCTCGACGGCGACGCCCGCGGCGGCGCCGCGCTCTCGGTGAAGCATGTCACCGGCGTGCCGATCAAGTTCATCGGCACGGGCGAGCAGATCGACGCCCTCGAAGACTTCCATCCCGATCGCATGGCCGGCCGGATCCTCGGCATGGGCGACGTGGTCTCGCTCGTCGAGGAGGCGCAGCGGAAGTTCGACCAGGAGGAGATGCAGCAGCAGGAGGAACGGCTCCGGGCCGGCGAGTTCACGCTCGACGACTTCAAGAAGATGCTCCTGCAGACCCGTCGCCTCGGTCCTCTCGGCAAGGTGCTCGGCATGATCCCGGGCATGGGCGGCATGCAGGAGATGCTCGCCGGCGCCGATCTCGAGAAGGACATGAATCGACTCTTCGGCATCATCGATTCGATGACACCCGACGAGCGGCGCAACCCCACCCGCACGATCGACCAGTCGCGGCGGCGGCGGATCGCGACGGGCGCGGGCGTGCAGCCCAACGAGGTGAGCGACCTCGTGAAGCAATTCGACGGCATGGCCGCGATGATGAAGGGCATGGCGGGCCTGGGGATGCGCGACCGCATGCGGGAGGTGCAGAAGCTCCAGGCGGGCCTGGCCAATCCGGCCGCCCGCCTCGGCCGCCCCAAGGGCGACACCGGCAAGCGGCTCACGGCCGACGAACGGCGCAAGCTCAAGAAGCAGCGCGAGAAGGAACAGCGTCGGAAGAAGCGCGGCGCGCCGTAGCCGGCGTAGACCGTTTCGGTAGACCGCTTCGTCCCGAAGCGGATCCCCAATTCGCCAACGAAGCACGCTGGACGAAGGCGAGCGGGTCGGCGGAAGCTCGACGAGCATTTGGACCGAGTCTTCGAGGGC
>JBIIOM010000143.1:0-6674 GCA_044336925.1 Pirellulales bacterium | reverse complement strand
CGGTCGAATTCGATGCGGCGACCGTTCACGAAGAGCGAGAGTTCGTCGTCGACATTCGCGAAGAGGATTCGCCACGAGCCCTTGCCGTGGACGGGCGTGCGAGCTTTCGGCTCTTCCCGCGAATCGGCCGCCTTGATCGTGAGCCGCACGTCGCCGGTGGCGAGATTGAAGACGCAGCGGTGGGCCTTGCCCGCCTCCACGAGATCGAGCGCGAGCGACCCGCCATCACCGCGGTTCTCCAGCTCGAATTCGATGGCCAGATCACCGACCCAATGCGGCCGCGTCGCGATCGCGTTGTAGGGCTGGAAATCGTCGATGATCCGCGGCCGCACCGGATCGGGAAGCGTCTCCTGCCGCTTCATCGCCAGCCACTCCTCGGCACTCGGCAGGAAGTGGCGGTAGCGCAGCATCGCCGACGCCTCCGGATCGGCACAGGCCACCGAGAAGGAGCGGCCGGAGTCGTCCGTCTTCCAGAGGCAGGCCGGCTCGGCATCGGGCCGCGACCAGTCGCTCCAGGAAAGGGGCCAGTTCGCCTTCCGCAATTCCGGCGACACGAAGCGGCTGTCGTTCACGCACTGCAGCATGGCGAGCAGCGTGTCGGGCGGCTTGCGGGCGATCCGCGGGGCCTCGGCGCCCTGGTGCGTCCAGATGTCGCCGCCGGCGATCGAGATGGTCTCCCCCGGCAGGCCGACGAGCCGCTTGATGTAGTTCGTCTTCGCGTCTTCGGGATACTTGAAGACGACCACGTCCCAGCGGCGGGGCTCGGACAACTCGTAGGCGAACTTCGTGACGAGGATGCGGTCGCCGTTGAACGACGGATAGCGGGGATCGTAGGCGATCTCCTGCCCCTGCTCCTTCACGAGCCGCATCACATGGCCGCAGTTGGGGCACTTCGCCGCCGGCACGAGCTTGCCGGCCAGCCGCATGCGCAGCTGCGCGAGCGGGCCGCGGTCGCTCTCGAGCAGCTCGATCCGGCGGCGGGCCGCCTCGCGCTGGCGCGGGCCGCTCGCGGCGTCGGCGACGATGCCCTTGAGGCTTTCGAGTTCCCGCTCCAGCCGCGACTCTTCCGTGCGCAGGCTCTGCGACTGATCATCTTCCTCGGCGCTACAGCCCACGCGGAAGTCGCGGCCGCACGACTCGCACACGAGATCCTTGTGGCGGCCCATCAGCGTGGGCGCCATCGAACCGGTGGGGATCACGAAGGCCTCCGCCTCGAACGCCCGAAACAAGAGCGCGAGCGTGAATGCCACGACGATCGACTCGACCGTCTCGCGGCCGAAGCCGAGCGGCCCCTTCACGGTATCGGTGGGCCGCGGCTTGTCGCGGGGCACGGTCGGCGCCATCACCTTGCGGGAGGCCGGTCCGAAGCGGGTCTGTTCGGCGGTCATGATGCCTTTCCACCGGCCATGCCGGGCGTGCGATTCGTCTTCGACGGAGTATAGGGGATCAGCGGCCGATCAGCCCGCGAACGGCCGTCTCGACATCGTCGTAGGTGAACGGCCGGCCGAGCCGCTTGGCGGCGGCGTCTTCGTCGAACCGCTGCACGAGCCCGCCGTCGGGGCCGTAGACATCCACCACCGGCACGCTCACGATGTCGAGCTTCTTGGCGAGGCTGTCGGACTCCTCGCGGCCGAGCAGGTTGACGACTCGGCCCGCGCCGACGGCCTCCAGGAACGTCCGCACCCGCGGCACCACGTCCTCCGGGCTGCCGATCCCCTCGTAGTCGAACGAGAGCGACAGGCAGACGACGTCATCGCGGTATTTTCCCGCCAGGGCCACGAGCCGCGGAAACTCCTTCACGCACGGCGGGCACGACGTGCTCCAGCAATCGAGCACCACCACCTTGCCGCGGTGCCTGGCGATCTCGGCCTCGAGGCCGGCATGATCGACGAGCGTAAGCGACACCGGCGGCGCGGCGGCCGTGCCGCAGCCTGAGCCGCAGGCGGCGAGGAATGCCATAATGGCCACCCATCCCATGAATCGATTCGAGCACATCCGCCACAAGCCTCCCGAAATCCTCGCGTCGCCGCGGGAGCTGGTCGTTGTCTGCGCCCCGATGCGCAGCCACGTAAACCTCTCGCACATTGTGCGCACCTGCGGCTGTTTTGGCATCCGCCGGGTGATTGCGACGGGCGCCGCCCGGCTCCACGAGCGGATCGCCCGCGACGGCGCGGAAGCGGTCGAGCTCGACGTGCACCGCAGCCTCGCCCCCGTGCTCGATCGGCTCCGCGCCGAGGGGTTTGAATTGGTCGGGCTCGAACAGACGACCGCCTCTGAGCCACTCTTCGATTTTTCGTTCGTGAGCCGCACGGCGCTCGTGATCGGCAACGAACGCGCGGGCCTCGAGCCGGAGGTGCTCGAGAAACTCGACCGCGTGGCCGAGATTCCGATGGCCGGCATGCCCCACAGCCTCAATGCCGCGACCTCCGCCTCGATCGCCATCTATGAATACTGTCGGCGGCATCCGCGCCGCGACGCGGCCGAGGCCCACCGATGACCGTCATCATCGGCACCGACGAGGCGGGCTACGGCCCGAACCTCGGCCCGCTCGTCGTGGCGGCGACGGCCTGGCGCAGCGATGCGCGACCGGAGGCCGTCGATGAGCCGCTCGCCGCGGCCGGCCGCGCGGCATCCGCGTTCGCCGGCGGCCCGCTCTGGGGCGATTCAAAACAGATCTATCGCGGCTCGAACGGTCTGGCGGCGCTCGAGCGGGGCGTGGTCACCGGCCTGCTCCTCGCCGGCCTGCCGCTCCCCGAGCACTGGCCGGCGCTCGCCCTCGCGCTCGGTGGAATCTCCCCGCCGGCCGATCCTGGCCAGCCCGACTGGGCGGCGCTTGCCGCGCTCTCGCTCCCGCGGGCGGCCGACGCGGAACACTGCCTCGCGATCGCCGCGGGGATCGGATCGACCATGCGCTCCGAAGGCGTGTCGCTCGAATCGATTGCCTGCCGCGCGATCTACCCCAAGGAATTCAACGCCCTGCTCGACGCCGGCCTCAACAAGTCGGACATTCTCTCGCGGACGACGCTCAGCCTGGCTGCCGACCTGCGGCAGCGGTTTGCCGGCGAGCCGGCCGTGATCTGGTGCGATCGCCACGGTGGACGCAAGAGCTACGCGGCGCTCGTCTCCCGCCACTTCGACGCGCCGCTCGTGCAGCCGCTCGAAGAGGCGCCGGAGAGTTCGGTCTATTGTCTCCCGGCGGCCGACGCCACGATCGCGTTTCGCGTGGGGGGCGAATCGCGGCTGCCGGTGGCGCTGGCGAGCATGACGGCGAAGTATGTCCGCGAACTGGCGATGCACGCCTTCAACACCTTCTGGTCGGACCGCGTGCCGGGGCTCACGGCCACGGCCGGCTATCCCGTGGATGCGAAACGCTGGCTCGCCGCGGCGGCGGATGCGGTGCGGGCGGCGGGCATCGCCCACGACAGGCTCTGGCGACGGTCCTGACTTGCCCCGCGACCTTCCCGCCATCACACTTTCGCCATGCCAACTCTCACCACGCATCTCTACATCGCCCGCCACGCCTGGGCCGAAGATCCGGGCCCCGGGATCGACGACCACTCCCGCCGGCTCACGAAGAAGGGCGCGAAGCGGTTTGAGCGACTCATGCGCCACCTGCGGGCCGGCGGCATGGAGCTCGATCTGATCGCCACGAGCCCGCTGGTGCGGGCCCGCGAGACCGCCGAGATCATGGCCGAGGTTTTCGACGGCCGGCCACCGGTCGCCGTGGTCGATGCATTGGCTCCCGCCTCAAACTGGCAGGCGCTCGTGGAGTGGACGATCGAGCAGGAAGCGGCGCGGGTCGCCTGGGTCGGCCACATGCCCTGCATCGGCCGGCTCGTGGCGCTCACGATCGGCGACGGCTCCGCCGCGATCCGGATGCAGAAGGGGGCGATCGCGTCGGTTCGGCTCGACGACGGCCCCGGCCAGTCGGGCGAACTGGAGTGGCTCGCCACCGCGGGAATCGTCGAAGGGGAATGAAACCGGCCGCCCATGCCGGCCGTTGGACACCCGGGGCGTGGCGCGGCTAGTCTTCCGAACGGAACAACCATCCCGCGGGCGACGCTTTCCATGGACCAATTTCGCAGAATCCAGACCGGCAAGACCGGCGACATCCACATGGTGCTCTTCAAGGACAAGAAGATCCTCGACGACACCGTGCTCGACGAGATCAAGCAGGAGATCAACACGCTCCTGGGCAAGTGCACCGGCCCCGACGTGCTGCTCGACTTCGGCAACGTGGAATTCATGTCGAGCGCGATGCTCGGCCTGCTCGGGCAGTTGCATCGCAAGATCGTCACGGGCCACGGCCGCCTGAAGATGTGCAACATCCGTCCGGAGATCTTCCAGGTCTTCAAGCTGACGAATCTCGACAAACTCTTCAGCATCCACAAGGACGCGCCGACCGCTCTGGCGACGTTCACCTGACGCTGGCAGGCACCCGTGGCAACCGAGTCACCTGGGATCGCGGCGGGCGTCGACGTGCTCGTCGCCGAAGACAGCAAGATCCAGGCGCGGATGCTCGTGAAGCGGCTCACCGACGCCGGCCATGCCGTGCGCTGGGCCGAAAACGGCGCCGACGCGCTCGCCATGGCCCGCGAGCGGCGGCCCGACATCATCATCTCCGACATCGAGATGCCCGTGATGACGGGCTACGAGTTCTGCAAGGCGGTGAAGACCGACCCCGCCCTGCGGAGCGTGCCGCTCATCCTGATGTCGACGCTCTCCGACCCGATCGACATCATTCGCGGCCTCGACGCGGGCGCCGACAACTACGTCACGAAGCCCTACGAGCCCGACTACCTCTTGGGCCGCATGCGGTCGCTGCTCGATTCGCCGCTGGGCGACGCGGCCGAACAGGCCACGCTCGAGGTCGCCGTCGCCGGCCAGAAATTCAACGTGCAGGCCGGTCGGCAGCAGGTGCTCAACCTCCTCATCTCCACGTTCGAGAACGCCGTCGCCAAAAACCAGGAATTGATCGCCGCGAATCAGGAGCTCTCGATCGCCCGCGACCGGCTCCAGCAGAACAACGCCGAACTGACGCAGCTCAACGACGAGATTTCGCGGCGCAATGCCCAGATGGTTCGCGACCTCGAGGCGGCGGCGAAGGTGCAGCGGTCGCTTTTGCCCGCCGACGACGTGGCCCTCGCGGCGGCCGAAATCGCCTGGCGGTATGTCCCCTGCCAGAAGCTCGCCGGCGACTTCCTCAACGTCTTTCCGCTCGATGACGAACATGCCGGACTCTTCGTCGTCGACGTGAGCGGCCACGGCGTGCCCTCGTCGCTGATGGCCGTGACGGTGGGCCGCTTCCTGACGCCGAAGGTGTCGGACCAATCGCTCCTGGTGCGGCAGGGCGCCGACGGCCGGGTCGTCATCGCCACGCCGGCCGAGGTGGCCACGCAATTGAACCGGCTCTTCCAGGCGGACGAATTCTCGGGGCTCTATTTCACGATGCTCTACGGCGTGCTGCACCTGCCGACCGGCCGGCTGGACTATGCCTCCAGCGGCCACCCGGCGCTCCTGCGGGTGCCCGCGGCGGGCGACGTGGAGTTTCACGGCGCCGAGGGCTTCCCGATCGGCTTCGTGCCCGACGTCGAATACGCCCAGAAGACGCTGCAGCTCACACCCGGCGACCGCATCTATCTCTATTCCGACGGGGTCACCGAGGCGATGGACAAGGATCAGGAGCCGCTCGGCGAGCAGGCGCTGGCCGAATGCATCAGCGGCAGCCGGGCACGCCCGCTCGAGGAGACGGTGGCGGGATTGCTCGAGACGGTCGAGCAGTGGTGCCAACCGGCCGGCCCGCTCGACGACGTGTCGATCCTCGGCCTCGAATGGCGACCATCTCGTTAAACGACCGCATTGAGGAAAAAAGGTGTCAGGACTCTTTTCGGGTCTCAGCGTGTTCGTTACCCACAAATGGTGGGCCCGAAAAGAGTCCTGACACCTTTTTTCTACGTCCGCGCTTTCGGCCGGTAGTAGCTGCAACCGGCGCCCAGCAGTCGGTCATAGCCCGTGTCGATCCCGATCATCGTCTCGGCGCCGCCGAGGAAGAGTGCCCCGTCAGGCCGGATCGCCCGCCGCATCTTCGCGACCAACGCCGCGCGGGTCGGCACGTCGAAGTAGAGCATCACGTTCCGCAGGAAGACGACGTCGCAGGTCGGCATCATCGGCCAGTTGCCGTTGAGGTTGAGCTGCCGGAATTCGACGAGCCGCCGGCAGTCCTGCGAGATGCTCCACTTCCCCTGCAGCGGCCGGAAGTACTTCTGCAGCATCTGCGGTGACAGCCCCCGGTGTGTCTCGAGGTCACTGAAGAGCCCCTCGCGGGCGCGGGCGAGGACGGCCTCGGAGATGTCGGTGGCGATCACGCGGATCCGCCAGGTGGCGAGCACTTCGGGAAAGTGCTCGTTCAAGAGCATCGCGATGCTGAAGGGCTCCTGCCCCGTCGAGCAGGCCGCCGACCAGATCACGAGCTGCCGATGCACGGCCCGACGCTCGATCAATTCCGCGAGCAGCCGCCGCAGTGTCTCGAACGGGCTCTTGTCGCGGAAGAACGAGGTCTCGTGTGTCATCATCGCGTTGAGCACGTCGCGCTCGAGCGTGGGATCGCCGCCCGACTTCAGCCGGTCAATCAGCGTGTCGAGGCTGGGGATGCTCCGCTGCCGCACGATCGGCGT
>JBIIOM010000142.1:0-6691 GCA_044336925.1 Pirellulales bacterium | reverse complement strand
GCAATCTCATGGCCACCGCCACCGCAACCAAGAAATCCGCCAAGCTGCCTGAGGCGAAGAATGTCGGCAGCGCGCTCGACAAGGCGCTGACCGCCGGCAAGGGCATCCTCCGGCTCTCGCCCACGTGGGTGCCGCGGAGCTTCCTCCATCCCGGCAAGCGGGTGCGGCTCCATCCCGACGACTACTACGCCTACGGCCTCGACCGCGGCGGCATCGACGAGCGGTGGTTCGCCAGCACGACCGAGGCGGCGAACGAAGGCCGCGTGCCCGACGAGGGCCTCTCGTGGTGCGTGTGTGACGGCGAGCGGTTTCTCCTGCGCGACGCGGTGAGCGAAGGGGCGGCGTCGCTCGTCGGCAAGTCGATCTGGGACCGCTACAAGAAGTGGCCCGTCTACTCGAAGTTCTTCGACAACATGGGGCCGATCCCCCACCACATGCATCAGTCGTTCGACGACGCGAAGCTCGTGGGCCAGGAAGGCAAGCCGGAGAGCTACTACTTCCCGCCGCAATACAACAACTGCGACAACAACTTCCCCTACACGTTCATGGGCCTCGAGCCCGGCACGACGAAGGACGATCTCCGCCGCTGCCTCGAGAACTGGAACCGGGGTGACAACGGCATCCTCTATCACTCGAAGGCCTATCGCCTCGAGCGGGGCACCGGCTGGCTGATTCCGCCGGGCGTCTTGCATGCGCCGGGATCGCTCCTCACCTACGAGCCACAGTGGGGCAGCGACGTCTTCGCGATGTTTCAGTCGCTCGTCGAGGGTCGCGCGGTGCCGTGGAGCCTGCTCGTGAAGGACATGCCGAAGGAGAAGCACCAGGATCTCGACTTCATCATCGGCCAGCTCGACTGGGAGAAGAACGTCGACACGCATTACAAGGAGAGCAACTTCCTCTCTCCAATCGTGGACGAGAAGCGGAGCGCTCCCGGCGCGACCGACAAGTGGATCGTCTACGGCCACGTCGATGGCAGGCAGCTCTTCAGCGCCAAGGAGCTCACGCTGGAGCCGGGCGCGAAGATCACGATCCACGACGCGGGCGCCAGCGGCTGGATCACGGTGCAGGGCGAGGGCAAGGTGGGCGTGCACGACGTCGCCACGCCCACGCTCATCCGCTTCGGCGAGATGACGGCCGACGAGCTCTTCATCTCGGCCGACGCCGCGGCGTCGGGCTACACCGTGGAAAACACCGGCCCCGGCCCGCTCGTCTCGCTGCGGTACTTCGGCCCCGACGTCCACCCCGATCTCCCCAAGCACGGAAAGAAGCGCTGATGCCGCACACCGCCCCGAAGCTTCATAACGCCATGTGGCCCGGCCTCGTCGGCAAGGGCACCGATCCCGGCCAGGAGCCGCCGATCTCGCTCGATCGGATGCTCGAACTGACGGCCGCCGCGAGTGTGAACGGCCAGAAGTTCGACGGCATCGACTACTTCCTGTTTCTGCCGCACACGAATCCCGAGGCGAGTGATGCCGAACTGACGGCCATCGCCGACAAGATCGCGAAGCACGGCTTCACGGTGGGCTCGCTGGTGGCGCCCGTCTGGCCGGGCACGGTGGGCGATTCGGCGATGGGTGACGCGGCCGCGAAGGAGAAGTTTCTCTCGGCCGTGACGATGGCCTGCCGGATCGCGAAGGTGTTCGAGAAGCACGGCGTGCGGAAGTATGGCGTGATCCGGATCGACTCGGCCGAGTTTGGCGTGGGCAAGTGGCGGGAGAATCCGCAGGCCAACACGGCGAAGATCGCGGCCACCTTCCGCGAGGCGGCGAAGATCGCGAAAGACCATGGCCAGCGGCTGGCGGCCGAGGGCGAAATCTGCTGGGCCGGCATGCACTCCTGGAAGGACATGCTCGACCTGCTCGAGGAAGTGGGCATGCCTGAGACGCTCGGCTTCCAGGCCGACCTCGCCCACACGTATCTCTACCTGCTCGGCTACAACGCCCCGGAGCACGCGCTCGTGCAGCCGGGCTACTCCGAGGCGGAGTTTTACGCCGCCTACGAGAAGATGGTCGACAAGCTGCGGCCGTGGACGATCGACTTCCACGTGGCGCAGAACGACGGCGAGGTGCACGGCGCCGGCGCGCACGACAAGACGGGCAAGCACTGCCCGGCCGACGACCCGCGCGGCAAGCTCGACATCGTGAAGTGCTCGGGCTACTGGCTCGAGGGCGCGGCGGATCGCGGCATCAAGCACATCTGCTGGGACGGCTGCATGTTCCCCAACGCCACGCTCGAAAACCCGCAGACCTGGAACACGATTCTCAAGACCATGATCGCCGTCCGCGACGCCCACGGCTGGAACTGAACCACTGACGGAAGCCCGCAGCGCAAGCAAGGTCCAAACGGCCTCCAGTCCAACCACTCTGCCCCCACCCGCCTCGCGAGAAAACACCAACACTCCTCGCTCCCGCGTCGGGCTTTCGTATCAATCGCATCACTATCACGATCACGATAAGACCAGAAAAGGGAATACTCGATGGCCAAGCAACTCCGCATCGGCATGATCGGCTACGGCTTCATGGGCCGCGCCCACTCCAACGGCTACAACCGCGTCAAGGACTTCTTCGACCTCGAATACCTGCCGGTGCTGCAGGCCGTGGCCGCCCGCGACGCCGCGAAGGCCAAAGACTTCGCCGACCGCTGGGGCTACAAGCGGGTGGAGACCGACTGGCGGAAGCTCGTGGCCGCCGACGACATCGACGCGATCGACATCTGCACGCCCAACAATCTCCACGCCGAGATCGCCATCGAGGCGGCGAAGCACGGCAAGGCGATCCTCTGCGAGAAGCCGCTCTCGATGGACACGGCCGAGGGCGAAAAGATGTGTGCCGCCGTCGAGAAGGCCGGCGTGCCCAACATGGTCTGGTACAACTACCGCCGCATTCCGGCCGTCACGTTCGCCAAGCAGATCATCGATTCGGGCAAGCTCGGCCGCGTGTTTCACTACCGGGCCGAGTTTCTCCAGGACTGGACGATCAACGCCGATCTCCCACAGGGGGGCGCGGCCCTCTGGCGGCTCGATTCGGCCGCGGCCGGCAGCGGCGTGACGGGCGACCTGCTCGCCCACTGCATCGACACGGCCCTCTGGCTCAACGGCTCGGTGAGCGACGTCACGGCGATGACCGAGACGTTCGTGAAGGAGCGGAAGCACCAGCTCACCGGCAAGATGGAGAAGGTGACCATCGACGACGCCTGCTCCTTCCTCTGCCACTTCAAGAACGGCTCGCTCGGCCTCTTCGAGAGCACGCGGTATGCCCGCGGCCACAAGGCGCTCTACACGTTCGAGATCAACGGCGAGCACATGAGCCTGAAGTGGGATCTCCACGATCTCCACCGGCTGCAGGTCTTCGACTACCGGGACGAAGGCCCGATGCGCGGCTGGAAGAGCATCCACGTGACCGACGGCGACCACCCCTACATGGACAAGTGGTGGGTGCCGGGCCTGGCGATCGGCTACGAGCACTCATTCGTGCACCAGGTGGCCGACTTCCTCGAGGCCTACGCCAAGAAGCAGCCGGCCCACCCGACCTTCCGCGACGCCCTCGAGACCCAGAAGGTCTGCGACGCGGTCTTGCAGAGCGCGAAGACCCACCAGTGGGTCAACGTGCAGTAGGGTAGGCTTCAGCCTGCCACCAAGCACGCTTCAGCCTGCCACCAAGCACGCTTCAGCCTGCCACCAAGCACGCTTCAGCCTGCCACCAAGCACGCTTCAGCCGGTCTTAGGATGAGACAGGCTAAAGCCTATCCTACTTGCAATCCGGCTCGAGCGACGCGATCTTCGCGACGCGACGCGCATGCCGGCCGCCCTCGAAGGGCGTCTCGAGCCACGTGCGGAGCATCTTTTCCTGCAGTTCCTGGCCGAGCATCTCGGCCGAGAGGCAGAGCACGTTGAGATCGTTGTGGCGCCGGCTCATCTCGGCCGTGACCTGGTCATGGCAGGTGGCGGCGCGGACGCCGTGGATCTTGTTGGCAGCGATCGCCATGCCGACGCCGGTGCAGCAGAGCAGGATGCCGCGGTCCACCGACCCTTGGCTCACGCGGGTGGCCACGTCGGCGGCGATATCGGGATAGTCGACGGCCTCTTCGCCGTGGCTGCCGCAATCGACAACCTCGTGCCCCATATTTTCCAAGAGACCGATGATGCGCAGCCGCGCGGCCACGCCACGATGATCACTCCCGATTGCGATGCGCATGATTGCTCCGAGCGAGTCCTTCCGATGACCGACAGCTCACAATCTAACGGCGGGGAAGGATCGATTCGAGTGTATCCAGTCTGGCGAGCAGATGCTCGCGGATTTGCTGGGCACATTTCCGATAGGTGGCCACCGGGCCGCCGATCGGATCGAGCACGTCGAGCCGGTCTGGCGAAAGCAGGGCCACGCGGCCGCCGGCCTCGGGAAACTGCGAGAGAATGGCGGCGCGGTGGGAGGCTGTCATCGTCCAGATGATGTCGGCCTGGCGGACGAGGTTTTCCGTGAGCGGCTGGCTCCCGTGGCCGGAGAGATCGCAGCCGATCTCCGCCATCGCCGCCAGGGCGCCGTCGCTCGCCTTGCCGCCGGACCAGGCGGCGACACCGGCGCTGGCGACGACCACGCCGTGCTCCTCGATCTCGTCGGGGCCGCAGCCGAGCCGCTCCGCCATCAACTGTCGGAAGATCGTCTCCGCCATCGGACTGCGGCAGGTGTTGCCGGTGCAGACGAAGAGCACCATCAGGCTCGAGAGGCGGCGGAGCGTCTCCTGCGAGACGATCCCCTGGTGCACGATCCAAAAATCGCGATCGTCAACCTCGATCGTGGAGGCGGCCTGCGCGTAGCGCGCCCGGCCGTCGTCGATCACGAGCGACACCGCGGAATGCGCCCGGGCCAGCACTTCTTCGGCCGTGACGAGGGGCGGCTCCCCCGGGGCGGCGGGCTCGGCGAGCACGACCGGCCCGGCCAGCATCCGCATGCAATCGGCGAGCATTTGGTGGCCGGGCACCCGCAGCCGCAGCCTGCCGGCACCGACGACCGCCTCCCGTGCCGCCTGCGGCAGCCGGTGAACGAGGCTTTCCGGATGGTCGTCGGCCACGATGATCGACACCGGCCCGGGCCAGCAGCGCCTGGCGATCCGCCGGCCGATCGCGGAAAGCCGGGGAGCCCAGTCGAGGGCCTCGTCGGCGCTTTTGAGCGCGAGGGTGAGCCGCGGCTCCCGCTCGCGGATGGGGGTGAGGCCGACCAGCCGCGACACGGCGGCCTCGTCGCGCACGCTCGAGGCGATGACGTAGTCCGTCTCGGTGGGGAAGGCGACGCTCCGGCCCTCGGCGAGCGTCTGCACGGCGCGGTGCACGACGTCACGGGCGTCTTCAGTCCTTCGCAAGTCGATGACCATCGGCCGCATGGGCAACCCCGGAGGGGCGGATCACCATGCATGACTGGAGCCATGCCCCCGACGCTTCCGCCGGGCCGTGCGAAATCCGCTGAAAAGACGGGCAACCTGGAAAAACTACCGGAGTTTACGGGGGCCAGTCAAGGATCGCCTTCCGGAAAAGACCGCGGCGGAGGGACAGTTTTCGCCTTGTGGCAGCGTGGCCTTCGCGGCTATTTCTCCCCGGCTTCCGCGACCGCACCCCGAGCCCGCACCGCCGATGCCCTTGCGCACCACCCTTTCCACCATGCCGCAACCCAGCCGCCGGGTTTTCGCTGCGCTCCTGGTTGCCCTCGTGGCCGCCACCGCGCGGGCTCAGACGCCGCTCCCCGCCGTGTCCGCACCGCCGGCCCCGGCCGCTGCCCCGGCCGCCGCCGCGACCGACGCGAATCGCATCGTCGAGGTGCGGATCGAGGGCAACCATGCCACCGAGGTTTCGAAGTTGCCGAAGCTCGTCACCCGCGCCGGCCAGATCTTCGACCCGCAGGCGATCGAGGAAGACGTGCGGACGCTGCACCGCTCGCGGAAATTCATCGACGTGCATCCGAAGTATGTGCGTGTGAAGGAAGGCGTGGTCGTGATCTTCCAGGTGGTGGAGCGACCGATGCTCCGCTACGTGAAATACATCGGCAACGAGAAGGTCACCACCCGCACGCTGCGGAAAAAGTCGGAGATCGACGTGGGTGACTCGATGGATCCGTACGTGGTCGAGGAGGCCCGACGGCGGATCGAGGGGCATTACCACGAGAAGGGCTACGACGGGGCGCGGGTCTCGACGGTCGAAGGCAACAAGCCGGGCGACAAGGGGGCCGTCTTCCTGATCGACGAAGGCCGCAGCAAGAAATCGCTCTGGACGAACTTCGTCGGCAATTCGATCGCCACCGACGCGCGGCTGCTGACGCAGATCAAGTCGAAGCCGGGCATCTTCTGGCTCCTCGGCGGCGACGTCGACCGGCAGAAGATCGACGAAGACGTCGATGCGATCACCGCCTATTACCGCAGCCTCGGCTTCTTCCAGGCGAAGGTGGGCCGGGAGCTCGAAGTGGTGCAGGGAGGCGGCCGCGATTGGACCATGCTGACATTCGTGATCAACGAAGGCCCGCGCTACACCGTCCGCAACGTCTCCTTCATCGGCAACAGCAAGTTCAAGAACGAGTTTCTGGGCCGCGATCTCAAGCTCAAGAGCGGCGAGCACTTCAACCAGTCCAAGATGGATGCCGACCTCGGCCTGATCCGCGACATCTACGGCGGCCGCGGCTTCGTCTTCGCCGACATCAAGGCCGACCCG
>JBIIOM010000141.1:0-6737 GCA_044336925.1 Pirellulales bacterium | reverse complement strand
CCTCTGCGTGGATTCCGGATTCACGCCGATCCCGAGACGTTCACACTCGGCGGCGATCGCTTGGGGAAGATCCTGCATCACTTGATGAACAGCATCTCGCGGTAGGTCGGCAGCGGCCAGAGGTCGTCGGGCAGAATGGTCTCGATCTGGTCGGCCGTTTCCCGCAAACCAACCATCGCCGGGATGACCGTATCGTGGAAGTGCGTCACTTCGGCCCGCAGGTCGCCTGCGCCGTGGTGGGCCAGCGCCTTCTCGAGGCTCTCGATCCGCCCCTCGAACTCGCCGACGAGCTTCGTGAGTTTCTCGAGCGTTCCCATGTGCACCGGCTGACCCGTGAGGCTCTTGAGCTTCGTCGCCGTATCGACGAGCTCGCCCTGGTAGCGGTAGCCGGCGGGCAGAATCATCGTCTTGGCGATCTGCACGGCGGCTTGGGCCTCGGTGTTGATGTCCTTGCAGTACCGCTCCATGTAGATGTCGTAGCGGCTGCGCATCTCACGCTCCGAGAGCACGCCATACTTCTCGAACAGGGCGATGTTCTTCGGCGACACGAGCACGTCGAGGGCCTCGGGCGTGGCCTTGAGATTCGGCAGCCCCCGCTTCTTGGCTTCTTCGTGCCACTCCTGCGAGTAGCCGTTGCCGTTGAAGATCACCGCCTTGTGCTCCGAGATCATCTTCTGAAGGAGCTTCTCGACGGCGCCGGGAAGCTTCGACAGGTCGCCGCCGGTGGCCGTTTCAAGCTCGGTGGCGATGTAGTCGAGGCTCTCGGCCATGATCGTGTTGAGCGCCACGAGCGGCCCGGCGATCGACTGGTTCGCCCCCACCGCCCGAAACTCGAACTTGTTGCCGGTGAAGGCGAACGGGCTCGTGCGGTTGCGGTCGCCGGCATGCTTCGGCAGCGGCGGCAGCGTGTCGACGCCCACGGTCAGCGTGCCCGACGACTTCGAACTCGTGGCCTTGCCCTTTTCGATCTGCTCGAAAACGTCGGCGAGCTGGTCGCCGAGGAAGATCGAGATGATCGCCGGCGGGGCCTCGTTGGCGCCGAGGCGGTGGTCGTTGCCGCTGGCGGCGACGACCGCGCGGAGCAAATCGGCGTGCATGTGCACGGCACGGATCACGGCCGCGCAGAACACGAGGAACTGCATGTTGGCATGCGGCGTCTCGCCCGGCTCGAGCAGATTGCCGAGCTTGCATCCGACAGACCAGTTCACGTGCTTGCCCGAGCCGTTGATGCCCGCGAAGGGCTTCTCGTGCAGCAGGCAGGCCATGCCGTATTTCTGCGCGACGCGGGTCAGCGTCTGCATGATGGTCTGCTGGTGGTCGGTCGCGATGTTGGCGTTTTCGTAGAGCGGCGCGATCTCATACTGGCTGGGAGCCACCTCGTTGTGCCGCGTCTTCACCGGCACTCCGAGCTTGAAGAGCTCCCGCTCGCCTTCGAGCATGCAGGCCAGCACGCGCTCCGGAATCGCCCCGAAATACTGGTCTTCGAACTCCTGGCCCTTCGGCGGCTTGGCCCCGAAGAGCGTGCGGCCGGTCATCACCAGGTCGGGCCGGGCGAAGAAGAAATTGCGGTCGATGAGGAAGTATTCCTGCTCCGGGCCGCAGGAGGCCGTCACCTGGCCAACGTCCTTGTGGCCGAAGAGGGCGAGCACGCGACGGGACTGCTTGTCGACCGCCTGCATCGACCGCAGGAGCGGCGTCTTCTTGTCGAGCGCCTCGCCCGTCCACGAGCAGAAGGCCGTCGGGATGCAGAGCGTGGTGCCGTTGGGATTGTCGAGGATGTAGGCCGGGCTCGTGGGATCCCAGGCGGTGTAGCCGCGGGCCTCGAACGTGGCGCGGAGGCCGCCCGACGGGAAGCTCGACGCATCGGGCTCGCCCTGGATCAGTTCCTTGCCCGAGAACTCGGCGATCGCGTCGCCGTCGCCGGTGGGCGTGAGGAAGCTGTCGTGCTTCTCGGCCGTGATCCCGGTGAGCGGATAGAAGACGTGAGCGTAGTGCGTTGCCCCCTTCTCGATCGCCCAGTCCTTCATCGCGAGCGCGACCGCGTCGGCGATGCCCGGATCAATCGGCTTGCCCTGCTTGATCGTCGCCTGCAACGCCTTGTAGACGCTCTTCGGCAGGCGGTCCTTCATCACCGAGTCGCTGAAGACGTTGGCACCGAAGATCTCGCTCGTGGGGGTCTCGCGGAAATTCCACGTATTGCCGTTCGACTTGTACGAATTGATCGCGGCGACTGCATTGGCGCGGGCGGTGGTCATGGCAGAATCCTTCTCGATAGGCGCAGCAGGTGCGCAGGAAAGGCGGGAACAACCAACCGTTCACCACAGCCAGAAGGAAGTTTTTCTACGGTGAACGCGGGGCTTTGACGGCTCCGTTTGGAGCCTAGCGGACTGGCATGCGCAGTTCAAGAACCGGCCCGCGAGCAGGCCGGAAGCCACGGCACGGGCGAGCGGAAATCAGCGGGAGGCGGTCGACCGTGGCTGCGGACGCGGCAGGGGCCGAGGGGCTCCACGACCGGCCGGCTGCACGGTGGATCGCGCCGGCGACTGCACGACCGAGCGGCGGGCCACCTCGAGGGCGGTGCCGATGAAGGCGTCGGCGGGCGTCGCCGAAACCTGGCCATCGACGGGCTTCGCGGCCGCGTGCACGGCGAGGTGCGGCTCGACACCCACGCCGCTGTAGGGATGGCCGTTGGGCGAGAAGAACTTCGCCGTCGTGAGCCGCATGCCGACGCCGGCGACATCGAGCGGGAAGATGCCCTGGATCGAACCCTTCCCGTAGCTCCGCGTGCCGACGATCGTGCCTCGGCCATGGTCGCGGATCGCACCGGCGAAGATTTCGCTCGAACTGGCCGACTCGCCGTCGATCACGATCACCAGCGGCATCCGCCAGGTGCCCGGGCGGCTCGCGCTGTAGTTGAAGTCTTCCTCGGGGCTGCGGCCCCGCGTGGCCACCACCAGGCCGCGCTCGAGGAAGAGGTCGGCCACGTCGACGGCCGCGGAGAGCAGTCCGCCGGGATTGCCACGCAGATCGATCACGAGCGACCGCATGCCGGCCGCGTCGAGCCGCCGCAGGGCCGATTCGAGGTCGGCGGCGGTGGCCTTCTGGAACGACGAGATCTTGATGTGGGCCACACCCGCGGCCGGGTCGAGCATCTTCACTTCCTCGACGCTCGGCACCTCGACATGCTCGCGGCGAACCGTCACGGCCCGCGCCGGCGACGGCGCCCGCAGGACGGCGAGCGTCACGAGCGACCCGGCAGGGCCCTGCAGGAGCTGCGCCGCTTCGTCCACGTGCATGCCGCCGATGGAGCGGCCGCCGATGCCCACGAGATGGTCGCTGGCCCGGATGCCGGCCCGCTCCGCCGGGCTGCCGGGGATCACGTGCACGACGAGGAGCCCGTCCGGCGCGGCCTTCAGCTCCACGCCGAGGCCCACGAAGTTGCCCTCGATCTGGGCGTAGAGATCGTCGAGCTGACCGGTCGTGAGAAACGCGGAGTATTCGTCGAGGCCGCCCATCGCCGCCGCGGTCATCTCCATGAGCGCCACCGACGGAGCGACGCCGAGCGCCGAGTGGGCGATGCGGCCGATCCACGCGGCGAGCGCCTCGGCATCCGACTGCGAGTTGATCGTGCGGCCGCCGAGCAGCTGCGCGACCTGCTCCCGGTAGAGCGTCTTCCGGTCGGGCGTGGCATGCGGGGCGTGGAGCGAGACGAAGAGCGGATCGTCGATCGCCACGTCCATCGCGAGGCTGCCGCGGGAGACGAGCCGTTGGTAATTCGGCGTTTCGAAGTGGTGCGAGGCGATCCGCGAGAGCACCTCGCCATACACGCGACGGGCGTCGGCCTCGCTCAGCTTCGCGAGCTGGGCACGGAAGGCGTGTTCGGCATGCCGCTTGGCGAGATCGCAGTGGATCTTCGCGAGGTCATACCGCTGCAGGAGCTCGGGGGCGAGCGTCCCCTTGCGGGCGGCCGGCTCGCAGATGCTGACGACGTCGGCCCAGCGCCGTTCGCCGGCCAGCAGGTTGGTCTTCGCCGCGAGATCGTCGTGGGCCTGGCCGAAGGCCGCGGCACCGCAAAACAGCGACACCGCGAGCAGGAAAAACGAGCCGCCGCGCGTGAAAAGTCCGCCGGTCGGAAGGGCGGGGAGCGTCGAGGGGCGGGCGACGTTCACGAGAGCAATCCGTTCGCGGGAAGCCGCATCCTGTCGCGGCAGGCAGCGGTCTCTCCGTCGACCGCCTGCGATTATGGATCACGATTGGTGGCCGGTCAAAAAAACGCGGCCCGGGAAATACGCCCTCCGCCACCCGCGCCAAAGGACACGTTGGTAGGATGAATGCTCCCGCGGCCCCCGTCTTTCCATGACCCATACAACCGATCCAGCCGGCCTGCCCGGCACCCCATCCCCGGACGACGCGCAGCCCACGCAGGTGCTGCTCGACCGCGTGCGGCGCGGGGATGGTGACGCGGTCAACGGTCTTCTCGAGCGGCATCGCGACGCGATCAAGCGGATGATCGACCGCCGGATGGACCGGGGGGTGCAGCGGCGGGTGGACGCCAGCGACATCGTCCAGGACGTGATGATCGAGGCAAACCGCCGGCTGGGCGACTACCTCGCCAACCCCACGATGCCGTTCCAACTCTGGCTGCGGCACATGGCCCGCGACCGGCTCATCGACGCCCATCGCCGCCACCGCGTGGCCTCCACCCGCAGCGTGGATCGCGAAGTGGCGCTGCCCCCGTCGGGCCCCGATGCCTCGCAGGCCGACATGCTGGGGCAGTTTGCCGACCGGGAGCTGACCCCGGCCGCCGCCGCCACCTGGCGGGAACTCGAACGGCGGTTCGCCGCCGCGGTCGAAAAGCTCGAGGAGGCCGACCGGCAGATCGTGCTCCTGCGGCATTTCGAGCACCTTTCCACGGCCGAGGCGGCCGAGGCGCTCGGCCTCTCGAAGGCCGCCGCGGGAATGCGCTATCTCCGGGCCATGCGGCGGCTCCGCATCCTGCTCGACGGCGCGGATGGCGCCTAGCATTCTCCTTGATTCCTGAAACACCGACTCACGAAAGCCCGCAGCGCGAGCAAGGTCCATCCGCCCTCGACTCCAACCAACGCCGCCCCAACCCTTCCTGTGAAAAGCCACCCCGACTCTCCTCGCTCGCGCTGCGGGCTTTCGTAAGCACCTTCCCGATTCCACCGACCTGACGACATGGTCCCTCCCGCCGACACCTCCGCGACCCGATCCTTCGGCCGCTCCCGCGCCGTCGATCTGCCGCTGTCACCCGACCAGGAAGAACGGCTCGCCGCGCTCGTGGAGGAGCTCTCCGAAACCATTCCCTCGGACGCACAGCCGCGGCTCGAGCAGTTCGCCGCCGCGCATCCCGACCTGGCCGGCCAGTTGCGCGAGCTCTTCGCCGCGATGCTCGTCACCGACGCGGTGGCACATCAATCGACGATCCTCGATCTCGGCGGCCCGCGGTTCCGCGAGCCGGCAGTGCAGCTTCCGGCAGCTGATCCAGACGGCCTGCCGCGATTCGTGCCGGGCGTCACCGCGCTGCCGGCGACGCTCGGCGATTACGAGCTCGTCGAAGAGATCGGCCGGGGCGGCATGGGCGTGGTCTACCGCGCCGTGCAGAAGAGCCTCGGCCGCACGGTCGCCTTGAAGATGCTCCTGCGCCGCGATCTGGCGAGCCGCGCGGATCTCGCGCGGTTTCGCAGCGAGGCGGAGGCGGCCGCGCATCTCGATCACCCGGGCATCGTCTCGATCTTCGAGGTGGGGGAGTGCGACGGCCATCCCTTCTACAGCATGCGGTTCATCGAGGGGACGACGCTCGCCAAGCAACTTGCCGGCGGTCTGATCGCGCCCCGCGACGGTGCGGCGCTCTTGGCGCGGGTGGCCGACGCCGTGCAGGCCGCGCACGACCGCGGCGTGCTCCACCGTGACCTCAAGCCTTCCAACATCCTCATCGACGCCACGGGCCGGCCGCACGTCACCGACTTCGGCCTCGCGAAGCGGATCGAGGCCGATCAATCGGTCACCCACACCGGTGCCATCCTCGGCACGCCCTGCTACATGTCGCCCGAGCAGGCCGCCGGCAGCCGCGGCGATGTCGGGCCCACGAGCGACGTCTGGAGCCTCGGCGCGATCCTTTATCAGATGCTCACCGGCCGGCCGCCGTTTCAGGCGGCGAGCCCGATGGACACGCTCCTGGCCGTGCTCGAGACCGATCCTCCCGCGCCGCGAACGGTGGCGCCCGGCGTCAACCGCGATCTCGAGATGATCGCGCTCAAGAGCCTGCAGAAGCCGCAGGAGCTGCGGTATGCCTCGGCCGGCGCCCTCGCCTCCGACCTGCGGGCCTTCCTCGCCGGCGAGACGATCGCCGCCCGCCGCGGCGGCCTGGCCGACATCGCCGCGCGGCTCTTCCGCGAGACGCACCACGCCGTCGTGCTCGAAAACTGGGGCCTGCTCTGGATGTGGCACTCCGTCGTGCTGCTCGGATTGTGCGTCACCACCGACGTCCTCGCCTGGCAGGGAGTCACGACCCGCTGGCCCTACCTCGTGCTCTGGGCGGGGGGCCTCGCGCTCTGGGCGCCGATCTTCTGGGCGCTGCGGCACCGCACCGGGCCGGTCACGGCGGTCGAGCGGCAGATCGCGCACATCTGGGGCGGCAGTGTGATCGCCAGCGTGATGCTGTTCTGGGTGGAGGCGCTCCTCGGCCTGCCGGCGCTCACGCTGTCGCCGGTGCT
>JBIIOM010000140.1:0-6749 GCA_044336925.1 Pirellulales bacterium | reverse complement strand
TGCACATGCCCTCTCGCGGGCTATGGAAGCGAGCGCAGGCAGGATGCCGAAAGCGAGCGGACATGCAGTGAGCGGAGGGCAGGATGCCCGCAGCGAACGTCCGCCGAGAGGGCATGTGCAGGCCCGATCCGGGTTGGGCAAGTCGACGGCGGCGCTCGTGTTCAGCGCGGGCGTTGCGAGACGGTACACTCGCAACCTATGTCACACACCATCGTCATCTTCGGCGCCTCCGGCGATCTCACGAGCCGCAAGCTCGTGCCCGCGCTCTATAACCTGATGCGATCCGGGTCGCTGCCCGCCGATACCAGGATCGTCGGCTTCTCGCGGACGCCCATGAGCGACGACGAGTGGCGGACGAGCCTGCGGGAATCGACGGCGCAGCACTGCGGCTCCGCGCCGCTCGACGACGCTTCCTGGCGGGAGTTTGCGACCCGCATCCACTACCAGCCGGGCGACATCGCGCAGGCCGCTGATTTCGCGACGCTCGATGCGCGGCTGGACGGGCTCGAAGGGGGCGGCGAGGCGACGCGGGTCTATTACCTCGCGACGGCGCCGCAGTTCTATGCCCCCGTCGTGACGGCCCTCGGCGGCCACGGCATGGCGGCCGAGACCCGCGGGCCGAGGCGGATCGTCGTCGAAAAGCCGTTTGGCACCGATCTCGCTTCCGCGCGGGCGCTCAACGCCCACCTGCACTCGGTGTTTCACGAGAGCCAGGTCTTCCGCATCGACCACTACCTGGGCAAGGAGTCGGTGCAAAACATGCTGGCGTTGCGGTTCGCCAACACGATCTTCGAGCCGGTCTGGAACCGCCGCTACATCGATCACGTGCAGATCACGGTGGCGGAGGAGGTGAAGGTCGGCCGTCGGGGAGCCTATTACGACACGGCCGGCGTGCTCCGCGACATGTTCCAGAATCACCTGTTGCAGCTCTTGATGGTGACGGCGATGGAAGCGCCGGTGCGGTTCGAGGCCACGGCCGTCCGCAACGAGAAGGTGAAGGTGCTCGAGGCGATCCGGCCGCTCGAGGCGGGCGAGGTGGCGGCGGCGGGCGTCCGCGGCCAGTATCGGGGCTACCTCGCAGAGCCGGGGGTGGCGGCCGGCAGCCAGACGGCCACGTTTGGCGCCGTGAAGCTCGAGATCGACAACTGGCGGTGGCAGGGGGTGCCCTTCTACCTGCGGAGCGGCAAGGCGATGAGCTGCCGCACGACGCAGATCGTGATCGCGTTCCGGCAGCCGCCGCTCGAGCTCTTCGCCGAGGGCAGGCGGTCGTTTCATCGCGAGGCCAACCGTCTCGTCGTCCAAATCCAGCCGGCGGAGGGCATCCAACTCCACTTCCATACCAAGGTGCCCGGCGCGGGCATGCAGTTGCGGCTCACCGATCTTGAATTCAGCTATTCGCGCGAGTTCGCCGGCCGGCTCCCGGAGGCCTATGAGCCGCTCCTGCTCGACGTGCTGGAGGGGGATGCCAGCCTCTTCGCGCGGTCCGACGAGGTGGAGAAGTCGTGGGAGATCATCGACCCCTTCGTCCACGGCTGGGCCTCCGGCGGCATGCCTCCGATCGACGTCTACGAGCCGGGCGACTGGGGCCCGATGTCGAGCTTCGAATGGATGGCGGCCCAGGGACGCACGTGGTTCGACATGTGCCCTGTGCTGATATGATCGAAAAAGGTGTCAGGACTCTTTTCCGGCCATGACGTTTATTGCTCGCCAAGATGGTAGGCCGGAAAAGAGTCCTGACACCTTTTTCGATCGGCTCGCATCGCCCGTCGTGCAGGCGGCGCTCTCCGGCTACAGCGATCTGCCGATGCGGGTGCTCGCCCGGCAATACGGCGCGGCCTACACGCTCTGCGAGGTGCTGCTCGACACGTTTATCGCGGTGATCGGCAAGAACAAGAAAAACCTCGCCCGGATCGCGGTGAGCGACGACGAGCATCCGGTCGGCGGCCAGCTCATGGGGGCCAACCCCGACGACTTCGCGCCGGCGGCGCTGCGGCTCGTCGAGGCGGGCTTCGATGTCATCGACATCAATTTCGGCTGCCCCGTGAAGAAGGTGCTCGGTCGCTGCCGGGGCGGCTACCTGCTCGGCGTGCCCGAAACGGCCCTCGAGATCGTCGGGCGGGTCCGCGAGGCGGTGCCGGCGCACGTGCCCGTGACGCTCAAGATGCGGCGCGGCATCGACGATTCGCCGGAGAGCGCCGACAAATTCTGGAAGATCTTCGACGGCGCCTTCGACCGCGGCGCGGCGGCGATCACGGTCCACGGCCGGAGCGTGCAGCAGAAATACGTCGGCCCGAGCAGCTGGGAATTCCTCGCGGCCGTGAAGCGGCATGCGGGCTCGCGGACGGTGATCGGCTCCGGGGATCTCTTCTCGGCCGAGGCCTGCGTGGCGATGATGCGCGAGACCGGGGTGGACGGCGTGAGCGTGGCCCGCGGCGCGATCGGCAATCCGTGGATCTTCCGGCAGACGCTCGCGCTCCTGGCGGGCGGCCCCGCGCTGCCGCCGCCGACGGTGTACGAGCAGCGCGATGTGCTCCGCGAGCACTTCCGCCTCTCGCAGGAGTTGCATGGCGAACAGATCGCCGGCCGCACGATGCGGAAGTTTGCGATCAAGTATGCCCGCCTGCATCCCGAGCCGCTCGTCGTCCGCGACGCCTTCATCGCGGTGAAGGTCAACGCCGACTGGCAGGCCGTCCTCGACCGCTTCTATTCAAACGATGGCCCCGGCCGCGACGCGACCGCCGAGGTCGATGAAACGGCCGAGTGTGCCCCGGAGTAGGGTAGGCTTCAGCCTGCCTCCAGTAGGGTAGGCTTCAGCCTGCCTCGAGTGGGGTAGGCTTCAGCCTGCCTCGAGTGGGGTAGGCTTCAGCCTGCCACCGATGCGGCAGGCTGAAGTGTGCCTGGTGGCAGGCTGAAGCCTACCCTACACAAGCGCGGCTTCGATTTCACTTCGCGCGGAGGCGTCGGTCTCGAGCGGTAGTCGGGCGACGAGCGCATCCTGAGCGCTCGCGGCAAGCGCGGGCTCCGCGTGCCGCCACCGGCCGAGCGCCCAGGCGGCGGCGCCACGCACGATCGCGTCTGAATCGGCGAGCGCTGCGATCAGGGCCTCGGCGCTCGCCGGGTCGGGCCGGTTGCCGAGCGCGATCGCGGCCGACCGCAAAAGCCCCGATCGCTTCGCCCGCACCAGCGGCGTGCCCTTGAACCGGCGGCGGAAGGCGTCGTCGTCGAGGGCGAGCAGTTCGGCCAGCGGTAGCGTGGCGTGGCCGTCCCGCGGCTGCAAAAAAGGCTCGGCCGATCCCGTCGCGTGCCTGTTCCAGGGGCAGACCTCCTGACAGATGTCGCAGCCGAAAATCCAATCGCCGAGCGCCGCACGGAGATCGTGTGCCACCGGGCCGTGGTCTTCGATCGTGATCGCGCTCAGGCAGCGTCCCGCGTCGAGCACCCGCGGCTCGACGAAGGCGTCGGTGGGGCAGGCATCGAGGCAGGCGGTGCAGGTGCCGCAATGGTCCACCGCGATCGGCACGGCGGCGGGCAGTTCGACATCGGTGAGCAGGACCGTGAGCAGAAAGTAGCTGCCCGCGGCCGGATCGATGAGCATCGTGTTCTTGCCGAACCAGCCGAGGCCGGCGAGCCAGGCGAACTCGCGCTCCGGAAACGGCGCGGAGTCGACGAAGCCGCGAGTGCGGCAGCCGGGCTGCGCCCGCTCGAGCCAGGCGGATAGCGCGTTGACCCGCTGCCGCAGAAGATCGTGGTAGTCGTTGCCCCAGGCATAGCGGGCCACCCTCCCCTGCCCTGGAAGTTCGGCCGCACCAGCGTCGGCCTCGGGTGACCGCACGGCATGGTCGGTGGCGAGCATGATCACACTGCGGACACCGTCGAGCATCGTCTGCGGGTCGCGCCGCAGCGGTTCGTGCTGCCTGAGCCAGTCCTCCATCGCACCGGCATGCCCCTCCTCCAGCCAGCGGCAAAAATGCGCGTGGAGCCGCGGGTCGCGGCGGGTGGAATCGGCCGACGCCACCCCCAGCCGCGAGAACCCCAGCCGCAGGGCCTCCCGCTCGAGCCCGGCAAGCAGGTCCGCCCGAGAGGCGAAAATCGGCGGTTCAGCGGGGATTTCCATGAACGGTGAGCGGTGAGGGAACGCGGGCGGTGAGTGGGGCAGTCCGGGGGGCCCTGGCGGTTTGCGAGTGAAAAGGGGCGTGGAAGTGATCTGGACCCAGTTGGGGGAGTCGCTATTCTCCCGCCCTGTTCGCAGTTTTCCACACCGCCCGCCGCGGGGAGACATGCCGTGCCGCCGGAACACAAACCCTACATCTTTCTGACCACGGTGGCGCTGGCGGCGCTCGCGCTCCTCGGTCTTGCCGGCTGCCAGACGCCGCCGCAGACGGCCGCCCCAGCCTATGGGCAGATGGTTCCGCCCCCCGCCACGGGCATGATGGGTCAGCCCGCTCCGTACGGCGCCAATGTCAGCATGCCCCAGGGAGCGGCCTACCCAGCCAGTGCCCCGATGATGAACGCGCCCCCGACCGGCTGGCAGGGTGCGGCCCCGCCCGCGCCCAGCCTCACGGCCCCGAATAACTCCTGGACCTGGTCGCAATCCACCCCCCCGGCGCCGTCCGTGCAGCAATACGGCAACCAGTTGGCGACGCAGGCCAACCAATACCAGCAGAGCCTGACGAACCAGGCCCAGCAATACGCCAACCAGATGCAGGCCCAGCCGCAGCAGTGGATGAACTCCACGCAGCAGTCGCTGGCCAACCAGCAGCAGCAGCTGACGAACCAGTTGCAAAACACGACCCAGCAATACACCAACCAGATGAACCAAACGCTGCAGCAGCAACAGCAGCAGCTCTCCGGCCAGGCGCAGCAATACACCAACCAGTTCAACACGCAGGTGCAGCAGGCCATGCCGCAGCAGCAGACGGTGAACGGCAATTGGTGGCCGTTCCAGAGCCCCAACAGCGTGCCGCCCGCCCGGTCCACGCCGGCGTTGCCGGCGAGGTACTAGCTACACGAAAAACATCGCCATCCAGGCGATTTTTTCTTGGCGAGCTCCGCTCGCTGGTGCTCACCCGGGCCTCCGGCCCTGGCGCGATCCGGTGGGGCAGGCTTCTAGCCTGCCGAAAGTACGACAGGCCTCCGTGCCTGTCTCACTACACGAAAAACATCGCCATCCAGGCGATTTTTTCTTGGCGAGCTCCGCTTGCTGGTGCTCACCCGGCCGGCTAGCTTCACGGAAAGTCTCGACATCCTGTCGAACTTTCCTTGGCAACCTCCGGTTGCTGGTGCTCACCCGGCCGGCTAGCTTCACGGAAAGTCTCGACATCCTGTCGAACTTTCCTTGGCAACCTCCGGTTGCTGGTGCTCACCCGGCCCTCCGGGCCTGGCGCGGGGTGTGCGTCGTCCCCCGTAGACCGCTTCGTCCCGAAGCGGATCCTCAGATCCGCTTGCGGAGCAAGCGGTCTACTTGGATGCCCCGCCCCGCCACCACGTGGTAAGTTGACGCTACCACGTTCGAGGGCGTCTGCATGTTCGGTTGGTTGAAGGGTTTTGCTCCCGGTTCGCGTCCCGCCATCACCGCGGCGACGTGGCGCACGGTCGAGCGCATCGACGCCCTCGCCGACGAGATGGAGGGCACAAGCGACGCCGCCCTGCGCCGGCTCGCGCGATCGCTCTCCTACCGTGCGAAGGCCGGTGAGCCGGCCGACACCCTGCTCATCGAGACGTTCGCCGCCACCCGCGAGGCCGGCCGGCGGTCGCTGGGCATGCGTCACTACGACGTGCAATTGCTCGCCGGCGTGGCGCTCGTGCACGGCTCGATCGTCGAGATGCAGACGGGCGAGGGCAAGACGCTCGTCGCCACGCTGCCGCTGGTGCTCTATTCCCTCGCCGGCAAGGGGGCGCATCTCGCCACGGTCAACGACTATCTCGCCAAGCGCGACGCCGAGTGGATGGAGCCGATCTACAAGGCGCTCGGCCTCTCCGTCGGCATCGTGCAATCGGAGATGGATTTCGACGAGCGGCGAAAGGCCTACGCCTGCGACGTCACCTACGGCACGGCGAAGGAGTTTGGCTTCGACTTCCTCAAAGACCGGCTGATGAACCGCGAGATCACCGAGGGCCGCGGCGACTTGGGCGCCATGCTCACGGGCAAGGCGGAGGCGGCCACCGCCAAGCTGCTGCAGCGGCCCTACTGGTTTGCCCTCGTCGACGAGGCCGACAACGTGCTCATCGACGAGGCCCGCACGCCGCTGATCATCGCCTCGCCGCCGGGCGAGGCGCAGGCGGTGCAGCAGGCGCTCTTTCAATTCGCGGCGCGGGCCGCGGAGTCGCTCGAGCGCGACGAAGACTTCGAATACGACGTGCAGAAGCAGAGCTGCGAACTGCTCGGCCGCGGCCGCAGCCGCGTGCGGGCGCTCGAGCGTCCCGACCTGCTCGACTCGGTGAGCCTGCTTGCGATCTACGAGGCGGTCGAGCGGGCGCTGCGGGCCCGGCAGGCGTTCATCCGCGACCGGCAATACGTGGTCCGCGACGGCAAGATCGTGATCATCGACGAATTCACCGGCCGGGCCGCGGAAGGCCGCACCTGGCGGGACGGGCTCCACCAGGCGGTGGAGGCGAAGGAAGACGTCGAGATCACCGTGCCCTCGGGCCACGCGGCGCGGATCACGATCCAGGATCTCTTCGCGCGCTGGCCGCATCTGGCGGGCATGACGGGCACGATCGCCACGAGCGCCCCCGAGATCAGCCGCACC
>JBIIOM010000139.1:0-6754 GCA_044336925.1 Pirellulales bacterium | reverse complement strand
GTGGTCTCGTGTGCACGACGCGGTCTACGAGCCGCAGAGCGGCAGCGCCCGCTCGAGCCTGGCGAGTGATTGTTCGCGGCCGAGGATCGCGAGGCAGTCGTAGAGGCCCGGGCCGACGGTCTTGCCCGTGATTGCGACGCGGATCGGATGAATCAGGTCGCCGATCTTCACGCCCGCCCGCTCCACGATTCCCTTGCAGGCGGCCTCCAATTCGGTCGGCGCGAATGGCTCGGCGCCCTTGAAAGCGGCGATCGCCTGCTCGAGCAGCGGCTTCACGCCCGGCTTCGCAAGCCGCTGCTTCACCGCGGCCTCCTCCATCACCGGTTCTTCCGCCAGGAAGAAGTCGGCGTAGCCGAGGATATCGCCGGCCACCTTGAGCCGGTCGCCCGAAGCCTCGATCACCTTCCGCACCGTCGCCACGGCATCAGCCGCCGGCGGATCGGCGACGAGCTTCGCTTTCGCCAGGAAGGGCAGCATCAAGGCGAGCTTCTCGTCGGTCGAGAGAGCGTGCATGTAGTGGTCCTGCACGGCCCAGAGCTTCTTGGGATCGAAGCTCGCCGGCGAGGAGTTGATCCGCTCGAGCGTGAAGCCGCGGATCAGCTCGTCGCGGCTGAAGAACTCCGTCTTGTCGTCGTACGACCAGCCGAGCAGCGCCAGATAATTGTCGATCGCCCACGGCAGGTAGCCCACCGCGCGGTAGAAGTCGACGATCACGGGATTGAACGTGTCGGCCTCGGGGGCCAGGCCGATCCGCCCGGCGATCTTCGTGCCATGCTCGGAGATCTGCTTGAAGTCGGCATTCTTGAGATACTGCGCGAGCTTTCGCTTGCTGAGTTTCGTGCGGCTGCCCGGCTCGGCCACGAGCGGCAGGTGGGCGTAGGCCGGGAGCGGGTAGCCAAGCGACATCGCGATGAAGGCCTGCCGCGGCGTGTTGGAAAGATGCTCCTCGGCGCGGATGACGTGCGTGATCTCGAGGTCGTGGTCGTCGACGACGCTCGCCAGGTGGTAGAGGCAGGAGCCATCGGCCCGCTGGATCACGTGGTCCTGCTCCCGCTCCCAGGCAAACTCCACCCTGCCCCGCACCGCGTCGTCGATCACGAGCGCCCCTTCGCGCGGCATCTTCAATCGCACCACGCTCTGCCGCCCTTCCGCCGCGAACCGCGCGGCCGTGGCATCGTCGAAGGCCGCGAACCGGCGGCTGTAGAGGAATGGCTTGCCGGCGGCCTGCGCCGCTTTCCGCTCCTCGTCGAGCTCTTCCGGCCGCGCAAAGTCGCGGTAGGCATGGCCTGCGGCGAGCAGTTTCTCTGCAGCGGCCCGGTGCCCGTCGGCCCGTTGCGATTGAAAGTAGGGCGCATGCGGGCCGCCCACGCCCGGCCCCTCGTCCCAGTCGATGCCCAGCCACTTGAGCCCGGAGAGGATCGGCTCGAGGGCCTCCTCGAGGTTCCGCGCCACGTCGGTGTCGTCGATCCGCAGGATGAACGCTCCGCCATGTTTCCTGGCGAAGAGCCAGTTGAACAGCGCCGTGCGGACGCCGCCGATGTGGAGGTAGCCGGTGGGGCTGGGGGCGAAGCGGGTGCGAACGGTCATGATGGTGGCCGGCCTGGGAGGAGGGGGCGGATCAGGCCACCCGGTTCATCCGGGCCAGCTTCTTGAGCCGCTTGCGTTCGGCTTTCGAGAGGTGGCGCGAGGGCCGCTCCTCGTCGTCGGAGCCGTCGGTGAAGTCGCCAGTGTAGCCAGACTCGTCCTCCGCGTCCGCAGACACTGCCTCGTCCAAGCCTGATTCGGGCCGGGAGTCGGGCTCCGCGCTCTGCGCCCCGGCGGCCCGGGGCGCCTGAGCGGAAGATACCGCGGGCTTGCGCGACTGCGGCTTGCGGGCCGATTCGCCGCGCACCTCGCGGATCACCGATCGCGCCGCCGCGAGCACGGCGTTGGTCATGAAACCGCTGCCGAGGATCCACGACGCCTGCGCCGCGATCGCAAAGGCGTCGCGGCCGGCGCCGATCCAGACGCAGGCCGCGGAGGCCGCCCAAGAGGCGAGCGCCGCCGAGAGCCAGGCCGACGTCGCCAGCCGCTCGTGAAGCGGCAGCACGGCCCAGGCCGAGACCGCGACCAGCAGCGACGTCGCGACGACGACCCACCAGCCGAAGCCCTGCGGCCCGAACTCGATCCCCGTCGCTTCCATGAAGAACAGCCCCACCAGCCGCCCCAGCGGAAACTGCGCGGCGCAGGTGGCGCCGATGAGCAATCCGGCGAGCCAGCCCCAGGCGCGATAGCGGCCCTGATAATCGTCGCGCCGGTGGCGCCGCATCCCGCGCACCACGATCGCCACGGCCGCCGCGATCGCGAGCAAAAGTTGCGAGAGCCAGCCGGCGAGCGACATCGCCGACCGCGGGTCGACGCAGGCCCCGACCGCCGCGATCGTCTTCGTAAACCGGTCGCCGGCCAAGCGCCCCAAGGACGCGAGGACGGGTTCATGGCCGCCCAGCACGAGCACCCCGACGAGGGCCGTCACGATCAACGTCGCCGCAGTGGCCAGGCCACCGATGCCGGTCGGCAGGAACGTGGCGAGCGCGGGCTGGCGTTCGGGCGCCGCCTCGGGCGCATACTCGGCCATCGAGCGTCGGGCGGAAGGCTCGACGGCGCTCGGCGCTGTCTGCGAACGATTCCAGGAGACGAGCAGGCGGCGACGCTGGTCGCGCCGCTGGCTTCCTTGCAGCGACATGGGACGACTGTACCGGTGGATCCATCCAGGCAACGGGTGCGAACACCCCGCGCGACAAGGCCGGCATCCTGCCGACCTGTGATTTCGTCACGCTGGAGAAGGATTCGTCGTTTCTGCCGCCGCAGGTTCAGCCCGTCGCCCTTGCATCGGCCAACGCGCACGCCCGGCAGGTTCGGCAAGGTCGCCGGCCGAAGGCTGCCCCCCTACAATCCCTCGCATCCGCAGCGTCAAGGGCCGTTCGGCCGAAAGACGCCTCGACGGACTTCTCGCGGCGATTTGCCGGGGCCGTCCGGCTGCGGTACGCTTCGCGAGTTTTTCAGCCACCCCGTTTCGCCCCCGGAGAACACCGCTCATGGCCTATACGCTCCCGCCGCTCCCCTACGCCTTCGACGCGCTCGAGCCCTTCATCGATGCCCGCACGATGGAGATCCACCACGACAAGCACCACGCCGCCTACGTGACGAACGCCAACAAGGCCCTCGAGGGCAATCCGCTCGGCGAGCTGCCGGTCGAGAAGCTGATCGCCGACCTCAACAAGGTGCCGGAGGCGATCCGCACCGTCGTGCGCAACAATGCCGGCGGCCATGCCAACCACACGATGTTTTGGGAGACGATCGGCAAGGGCAAGGGGGGCGAGCCGGCCGGCCACCTCGGCGAGGCGGTCCGCAGCGTCTTCGGCGGATTCGACAAGTTCAAGGAGGTCTTCACCGATGCCGCGATGAAGCGGTTTGGCAGCGGCTGGGCCTGGCTGTCGGTCGATCCGCAGGGCAAGCTGCTCGTGGAGAGCACCGCCAATCAAGACAGCCCCGTCATGCACGGCAACACGCCGCTGCTCGGCATCGACGTCTGGGAGCACGCCTACTACCTGCTCTATCAAAACCGCCGGGCCGACTATGTGAACGCGTTTTACAACGTCATCGACTGGGATGCCGTCGGCAAGCGTTTCGCAGTCGCCAAGAAATAGACTCGCGCGACCACCGGGATCACCGACCACCAGGATCACCGACCACCGGGATCACCCTGTTTGCCCATTTGCCGGAGGGCGGCCCAGCCGCCCTCCGGCTTTTTCTTTTCCCAGCCCGGCTGGCGTTGACTCGGTTTCGTTCGGAAACCTATTTCCCCTCCCGGCACAGGCACCATTCAGACGCCAGGGAGATCCCGAGCATGGGCATCCATCGACGCTATTCGATCACACGGCCGAGCCTCGACGGCCGGCGCCACGGCACGGCCGTCGGGCAGCTGGGCGTCGTCCTCGTCCTCCCCATCGCCTTCATGGCCACCGGCTGCCGCAGCGGCACGAGCACGTTTTCGTCTCCCTCCTGGTGGGCCTTCGGCAATTCCGCCGGCGCCGATCCGGAAAAGCTCGCCGCAGCGCCCCCCTTCGATGGCAAGGCGGCAGACGGCCCGATCACGAAGCCATCGCAGACGGCGACGCCCTACCCGACCACCACCACGCCCAACGGCTATGTCGTGGCCGATGCGACCCGCGGGCTGCCGAACGATCCCGCCGCAGCGGCGACGGCGCCCGTCGAGCAGGCTGCCGTGACCTATGGCTCGACACCACCCCCGCCGCCTGCTTCCGTGGCGCAGGCTCCTGCCGCACCGATGACTTCGCCATCGGCCGCACCGATCGCAGCGACGGCGCCGCCAGGCGGCCCGCAGGTCGGCCCCTATGCGAGCCTTCCCGGACAGATTCCCACGGCTGGCAACGCGCAGCCGCTCGCGCCGCCGCCACTCGCCGGCGCCACTCCCGGCGGCTTCCCGGCCACGGCCGGTTACGAGCCCGCAGCGCGGATGGCCGATGCATCCACATTGCCCGCCGCCGACCCCGCGGCCTCGTCCCGGTATTCGAGCAGCACGAGCAGTCGCTTCGGCGGCGGCCTCGAGCCGGCGTCCTCGGCGCCGTCCTCGGTGCTCCCGGCCGCGCCGTTGTCGCCCCCGCCGGCCGCGCCGCCCGCCACCTCGTTCGTTCCGTCACCGGCAGCGCCTTCCATGCCGCAGCCGCTGTCGCCGCCGGCGCAAGGCACGGCGCCCTCGGTGCCTCCGCAGCGACGCCCCGATCCGGGCTATCGTCCCGGGGGAACGTCGAGCTATCGCCCCGCCCGGTCGATTCTCGCCGACGATCAGCCGTCGCCACCTGCGGCCGTCCGCACGGCGGCCTACGAAGTGCCGGCAACGCCGCAGCGCTAGAGCGAGCGTGATGGCTGGGGCTACCAGCCCATGACCATGTTCGACTCGATCACCTTGCGGGCGCGCTCGAGGTCGTCGCCCGTCTCGTGCATGTAGAGGCGAATGGCGTGAAGCTTGTCGCCCGAGGCCTTCGAGAGGCATTCGCGGGCGGTATGGCAGGGATCGGTTCGGGTCGTCACGAGGCCGAGCGCCGACTTCGAGATCACCCACGTGTCGCGGGGCCGCTTCGTGAGCCGCACCACCTGCTCGCCCGGGTAGGCATCCTCAACGACGGCGGCCGCGGCCTTTTCGTCGGCGGCCCACGAGATGATGATGTGGGCGCTGGTTTCGATTTCAAAGAGTGGCATGGCTCGGGCTCCCGGGTTCAGAAGACGGTACGCCAGCCGGATGGCTGCCGTCAAACGCCCTGCCTGCCGGACGATTCCGGGGCTTGCGATTCCGGGGCTTGATAGAATTCCCGGGGTGGCTCGCTTCCGGGAGGCTGTCTCGCGATGCATTACGACCGGCACGGTTTTCCGATCCCGCCCGACTTCGAGGTGGATCCGCGGCTCGACGAGCTGCCGGCGGGTTCGCTTGCCGCGCCCCCTGCTTCCCATGCCAGGCCTTCCGCGCCGCGATCCACAGGCGCGCGGAAGCGGTTTTTCATCGTCGCCCTCGCGGCCGCCGTGATCCTGCCGGCGCTGCTGCTTCCGGAGGTCGTTCCGGCGATCCGTCAGATGGTGGTCGAATGGTCGCTCGAGCAGGCGATGGAGTGCGAGGCCCGCGACGATCTGGCGGGCGCCATCGGCGAAATGGGCCGCGCCATCCGCTGGCACGGCGAAGACGTCGACCTGCTCTGCATGCGTTCGATGCTCCGCCTCGAAGACCGCGACGCCGCGGGCGCGCTCGAAGACGCCGGTCAGGCCGCGACCATCGCCCCCACGTCGCCGCAGCCGCTCCGCGTGCGGGCGCTCGCGCACGTCGTGCTCGGCAACGCCGATGCCGCGCTCGCCGACGCCGAGCTCGTGGTCGATATTGCGCCCCCCGGCGATCCCGATGCCCTCAACCACCGCGCCTATATCCGCGCCCTCGTCGGCCGCGACCTGCCGGCGGCCCTGGCCGACATCGACGCGGCGATCGCATCGCAGGGAGACGCGGCCCCCGAATTGCTCGACACCCGCGGCTACATCCTGCACCTGCTCGGACGCACGCAGGAGGCGATCGATCAGCTCAATCTCGCCATCGATCGGATGCAGCAAAACCGCCGCCGGCTCGTCGGGCTGTCCGGACGGGCCGAGCGCATCGAGCTGGCCCGCCGGCTGCGGATGCTCGACCACGGCCTGGCCGTGATGCTCCATCATCGCGCGCTCGCCTGCGAGAAGGCGGGGCTCGAGGAACAGGCGAAGCAGGATTTCGCGCTGGCGAAGAAGAAGGGATTCGATCCCTCGCGCGGCATCTTCTAGGGATCGCCATCGGCAAAAGGAGGACAGGCTTCAGCCTGTCATGCCCGTCTTATGGCAGCGCATGCGCTGACCACCCGCATTGGTCGCCGGAACGGCAGAAGTCGCCTGCACGCTGCAATTTCTCCACATGCGACCTGCGGAGCTGCTGGCCTCAGAAGGTCGAAATTGCATACGTTCGCCGAGCTTCCGCCGATTCCGGCTCCTCAGCATCGAGCGATTGTCGACCCCTTCCGCGCGGCGGTCGAGCCGGTATACTTGACGCTCGCGAGGCGATACCCGCGTGGTGCCGGCAGTGCGTCCGGTGTCCCGACGGGGGTGTAGCTCAGTTGGTTAGAGCGCCAGCCTGTCACGTTGGAGGCCGCGGGTTCGAGTCCCGTCACCCTCGCTTCCTCGCCCCGCA
>JBIIOM010000138.1:0-6786 GCA_044336925.1 Pirellulales bacterium | reverse complement strand
CGAAATCCGCGCGATTTCCCGCGAGCCCGGCTATCGCAGCAAGGTGGCCGTGATCAGCTCCGATTCGCGGGTCGACTGCGTCGGCGCCTGCGTGGGCGTGCGCGGCAACCGGATCAAGAACATCGTCGAGGAGCTGGGCGGCGAGCGGATCGACATCGTGCGGTGGAGCGACGATCTCCAGGTGCTCGTGCCCAACGCACTGCAGCCGGCGGAGGTCGACGAGGTGATCCTCTGCCAGATGCTCGGTCGCGGCATCGTGCTCGTGCGCGAGGATCAGCTTTCGTTGGCGATCGGCCGACGCGGCCAGAATGTCCGGCTCGCGAGCAAGCTCTGCGGCTGGGACATCGAGATCATGACCCGCGAGGAGCTCGACCAGCAGATCGAACGGGCCGTCACCGGCTTTTCTTCGATCGAAGGGCTCGATGAATCGGTGGCGGAGCGGCTGGTGGGCGAGGGCTTCCTCTCCTACGACGATCTCTCCGTGATCGAGCCCGACGACCTGATGGAAATGGGCGGCCTGTCGGCCGAGGCGGTCGATGCGATCGTCGCGGAGGCCGAGAAGCGGGCCGCGATGGCCGAGGTGGCTGCCGCGGATGAGCGGCGCCGCCAGCGAGAGCAGGAGCGGATCGACAAGGCCACGGCCGAGGCCGACGCGGTGGAGGCTGCAGTCGAAGCCGCCAAGGCGGCGGAGCAGGCGGCGGCCGCTTCAGCGGCCGGCGGTGGCGCCGGCTGAAGGGTGCATGATGGACCTGGCGTGCACCGTGGTTTTCTCGCGGTTTGATTCTGTCGGGGCAGGTGGCGAGGATAGGAAGATCGATTGTGACGGCGGAATCGGAATGAGGTTTGCGTGGCGGTTCGCATCTACACACTGGCCAAAGACCTGAAGATCGACAGCAAGGAGCTGGTCGAGCTCTGCACGCGCGCAGGCATCCAAGACAAGGGCTCGGCCCTGGCGAGCATGAGCGACGAGGAGGTCGCGAAGCTCAAGGAATTCATCTCGGCAAAGTCGCGGCCGGCAGCTCCGGCGCCAGCCCGGCCTGCCGCGGCCCCCGTTCGGCCTGCCGCGGCGACGACTCTCAAGCGAGAGGATTACATCGCTCCCGCCGGCGTGGCCCGTGGCAAGCCGCCCGAGCCGCCGCCCGCGGCTGAAGCAAAGCCCGCCCCGGTAAGGCCCGCCGCCGCGGCGCCGACCCCGCCTCCGGTTTCTCCCCCGGCCCCGGCAGAGGCTCGTCCTCGCCCCCTCTCCGCCCGCCCGGGCGCCGGCACCTCCCGTGCCGACGGCCCGAAGCCGGTGCCCCGTCCGGCGTTCAAGCTGGCCCCGCTGCCGGCTGCGTCGAAGCAGCCGCCGCTCGCGCGGGCTGCGCAGGAGCCGGCGGCGCAGAAGCCCGACGTGAAACTTCCGCTCGACGCCATCCGCAGCGCCAAGGCCGGCGGCGCCAAGCCGCTCGCTGATCACATGCGGAAGCACGAGCAGCGGCAGGCCGAGGCTGCGCGGCAGCGGACGACCGGCGGCCTCCTGCGAGGCGGCGCCCGCGGTGGCCCGGGCATGGCGCCCGTCCCCCCGCCGATGATGGAGCCGGGGGTGCGGCCGCGCCGCACGCCCACGAAGGGTGGTCCGGGGCAGAAAGACGATCTGCTCGGCGGCCGTGACGCCAGGCAGCTCAACCGCAAGCGCGGCGGCGATGGCCGTGGCATTGGCGATGACGACGACGGCCTGCGTCGCCGGCGCGGTCCGCGGCAACGTCGCGGCTCCGCTGTTTCGACCGCCGCTCCGCGGAAAGCCAATGCCTCGATCCAGGTGCCCTGCACCGTCCGGGCCTTCTCCGAGGCGATCGGTCTGGCCGCCAGCGAGGTGCTCAAGAAGCTGCTCAGCTTCGGCATGGAAACGATGCCGAGCATGGGGGCGATGCTCGATCGCGACACGGTCGAGCTCCTGGCCGCGGAGCTCGGCGTGCAACTCGACATCAAGACCGCCGAGGATCTCGAGAAGGAGCTGCTCGTCGGCTTCGACGCCACGGACGAGGATCCGTCGCTGCGGGTGGAGCGGGCGCCGGTCGTGACGTTCCTGGGCCACGTCGACCACGGCAAGACGTCGCTCCTCGACCGCATCCTCGGCATCGACGTGGCCTCCCGCGAGAGCGGTGGCATCACGCAGCACATCCGCGCCTACACCGTGAAGCGCAATGGCAATCCGATCACGTTCGTCGATACGCCGGGGCACGAGGCCTTCACGCAGATGCGGGCCCGCGGTGCCAACGTCACCGATTGCGCCGTGCTCGTGGTGGCCGCCGACGACGGCCTGATGCCGCAGACCGAGGAGGCGATCAGTCATGCCAAGGCGGCCGGCGTGCCGATCGTCGTCTGCATCAACAAGATCGACCTGCCGGGAATCGACGTGCAGCGGGTCTACCAGCAACTCGCCGCCAACGAACTGCTTCCCACCGAGTGGGGTGGTGAGACGGAGGTCGTGAAGACCAGCGCCCTCACGGGCGAAGGCGTCGACCACCTGCTCGACACGCTGCTCACGATCGCCGAGCTGCACGATCTCAGGGCCAATCCCGATCGCCTGGCGGCGGGCGTCTGTCTCGATGCATCGATCCACGAGGGGCGCGGTGTTTCGGCCTGCCTGCTCGTGCAGAAGGGCACGCTCCGGGTCGGCGACGCGATCGTCTGCGGCGAGGCCAGCGGCCATGTGAAGTCGATGCACGACACGCTCGGCAAGAAGAAGAAGCTGACCGAGGCCGGCCCCTCGCAGCCGGTGTTCGTCAGCGGCTTGGATATCGCCCCCAACGCCGGCGATCGCTTTCAGGTGGTGGATTCGATCGCCATGGCCCGCGAGGTGGCGCTGAAGCGAAGCGGCATCCGCCGCCACTCGAGCCTCGTGAGCGCCCCGGTGCACGTGACGCTCGAAAACCTCCACGACCGCCTCGGCGCCCAGAAGGCGCCGACGCTCAACCTCATCCTGCGGGCCGACGTCCGCGGCTCGATCGAGGCGATTCTCAAGGAGCTCACGAAGCTCGACCACCCGGAAGTGAAGGTCCGCGTGCTGCAGGCCACGGTCGGCGGCATCACGGAAGCCGACGTCCAGCTGGCGGATGCGTCGGACGCCGTGATCATCGGTTTCAACGTCGTGCCCGACGAGCGGGCCCGTTCGCTCGCCGACGATCGCGGTGTGCAGGTGCGGCGCTACGAGATCATCTACCAGGTGACCGACGACCTGAAGAAGGCCCTCGAGGGGATGCTCGCGCCCGAGAAGCGGGAGGCCGATCTGGGCCGCGCCGTGGTGCAACGCACCTTCTCCATCAGCCGCCTCGGCGTGATCGCCGGATGCCGCGTGATCGGTGGCGTGATCGCCCGCAACGGCCGCCTCCGGATCATTCGCGACAGCCGCGTGATCGGCGACTACGGGATCGAATCGCTCAAGCGTGAGAAGGACGATGCCCGCGAGGTCCGCGACGGCCTCGAGTGCGGCATCAAGCTGGCCGGGTTCAACGACATCAAGGAGGGCGACATCCTCGAGTGCTACCGTATCGAGGAAGTCGCGCGGACCCTCTCGTGAGCACGCGGCGTCAGTTGAAGGCGGCGGAGGCGGTTCGAGAGGTGGTGAGCATGGCCATCCTGACCCAGGTGCGCGACCCGCGCGTGCAGGATGTGACCGTGACCCGGGTCGAGGTGGCCCCCGACATGCGGACCGCCACGGTGCACGTGTCGGTGATGGGCAGCTCGGCGAAGCAAGATCTCGCGCTCCGCGGGCTTGCGAGTTCGGCAGGCTTTCTGCAGTCGCAGATCGCCGCCAAAATCGACACCCGATACACGCCGCGGCTGACGTTCAAGCTCGACGGCGGCGTCAAGCATTCGATCGAGATCGCACGCATGCTCGACGAGGTTTTGCCCGCCGAGCCGGCGGCCGTCGCGGCCGACAACGCACACGAATCATCCGACGCGGGAAGCGTCGGCGGGCCGGATCCCCAGGACGATCCACAGGAAAAGGCATGAGCACATCGAAGAGCCAGCAGCCCAACCGCCAGCAATTGTTCGCCAAGCTCCAGAAGGTGCTGCGGTCGCACTACAAGCCCGTCACGCCCAACACGAGCCGCCCCGTCTTGGAGCAGGTGCTCTATGCCTGCTGCCTCGAAAACGCATCCTACGACGCGGCGGAAAAATCGCTGCAGCGGCTGCTGCGGGCCTACTTTGATCTCAACGAGATCCGCGTCACCACCGTGGCCGAACTCGCCGAGGTGCTCAGCGACCTGCCTGACCCGCCGCGTGCGGCGTTGGCGCTGCGGCGGGCGCTGCAGGGGGTTTTCGAGTCGACCTACAACTTCTCGCTCGAAAACGCGAAGAAGCACTCGATCAGCCACGGCCTCAAGACGCTCGAGCACCTGCACGGCATCCCGGCTTTCGTGGTGCATTATGTCGCCTTGACGGGCCTGGGCGGTCACTTCGTGCCGCTCGACCAGGGAGCGCTTTCGGCGCTCTACCTCGCGGGGATCATCTCGCAGGAGGAATATGATTCCGGCAAGGTGGCGGGGATCGACCGCTACGTGCCGAAGAAGGTGGCCGCGGAATTCACGTCACTCCTGCACCAGTTCGGTGTCGAGGTGCTCGGCAATCTCCACGGGACGACCGTCAAGAAGCTGCTGCAGGCTACGAATCCGGCCGCCAAGGATCGATTCCCGAAGCGCGGCGAGTCGCTGCCGGCTCCCAAGCCCCCGCCGCCGCCGCCGGGCAAGCAGGGGCAAAAGGCTGCCGAGGCGGCCCGATCCGCCGCCGAGGAGCACCGCCCGGCTGGTCCGCAGGCTGCCGCGCGGCCTGCCGGCAAGACGCCGTTGCCCCCCCCCGGCTCGGGCCCCAAGCGCACCGCCGACGGCAAGCCGATCCCGGGCACGAAGCCCGGCCCGAAGCCATTCGTCGTGAAGCCGAATGTCGGCAAGCCGATCACGATCAAGCCGCAGCCCGAGGCCGTGGCCAAGCCCGAGCCGAAGAAGCCGGCCGCCGCGAAGAAGCCGGAGGCGAAGGCCGCCAAGCCTGCTGCCAAGGCGAAGCCGACCGCAGCCAAGCCGCCGAAGAAGGCGGCCGCCAAGCCGGCGACGGGAAAGAGCTCCGCGTCAGCGGGCCGACACTCCGCGCAGCTCGCCCGGCGCAAGCCGCGCTGATCCCCAGCGGGCACGACACTCACGAGGCAAGACCAGGCAACACGAGGCAACGGACGTGGCAGGGCATTCCCACTGGGCGAACATCTCCCGGAAGAAATCGCTGATCGACGCCAAGCGGGGCAAGCTCTGGAGCAAGCTCGCCAAGGCGATCATCGTGGCCGCCAAGCACGGTGGCCCCGATCCCGACGCCAACCTCCGGCTGCGGTATGCGATCGATGCGGCGAAGGCCGTCAGCATGCCGAAGGACAACATCCAGCGGGCCATTCGCACCGGCACCGGCGACCTCAAGGGGGGAAACCTCGAGGAATCGATCTACGAGGGGTATGCCGCCGGTGGTGTGGCCGTGATGTGCGAGATCCTCACCGACAACAAGAACCGCACCGCCCCCGAGATCCGCAAGATCTTCGAGATGTGCGACGGCAAGCTCGGCGGCACCGGCTGCGTCGCCTACCTCTTTCAGCGCAAGGGGCTCGTGCGGGTGCCGCAGGCCTCCTGCAGCGAGGATCGCCTGATGGAAATCGCGATCGAAGCCGGCGCCGACGACGTGAAGCTCGGTGGCGACCGCTGGGAAGTGACCTGTGAGCCGCAGGCCATGGCGGCGGTGGTCGATGCGATCCAGGCCGCCGGGCTCGCGGTGGAATCGAACGAGATCGTGCGGATCCCCACCAATTCGGTCGACGTGGAAGACGTCGAGACGGCCCGCAAGGTGCTCAGCCTCATGGAGCGTCTCGACGATCACGACGACGTCCAGAGCGTCTCCGCCAACTTCAGCATCCCCGACGAGGCCATGGCCCAGCTTGGCGCGTAGGACAGGCCTCCGTGCCTGTCGTGTGTCGCGCCGGCTCGGGGGCGGCAGAAGGTGCCTCGCGGTGTCCCTCGCGGACTCGGGCCAAATGCTCGTCACGCTTCCGCCGACCCCCTCGCCTCACCGGTAGGACAGGCTTCAGCCTGTCAAAACGTTCCGCTTGCGGAGCAAGCGGTCTACTTTCGCGCAAGCGGTCTACGAAAAGCGCTACTTGGCGGCGGGCTCGTCTTCGGAGTGCTCCACCTGCGGCCAGTAGGTGTCGAAGTCGAACTCGGGGCTGTTGTCGAGATCGTGGCACTCGAGGCAGTTGTTGATCGCCTTCTGCTTGCCCTCCGGCGTATCGAGCGACAGCACGAGCTCGTTCCTTAGGCGGTCGCGCTCCGTGGTGCTCGCCCGCACGTCGCCCCGCTCGACGGCCGCATGGGCGGCGGCCGGACCGTGGCAGTTTTCGCAGCCCTGATGGGCGAGGTGCGGCGTCGTCGACATGCTCGCAAAGCCCCCTTCGAAGGGCTCGAATCGCTGCGGCGCCCAGCCGACGACGTGGCAGGAAAGGCATTCGGGATCGCCGTCGCGGCGGGGCGACTGCTCCTCGAGCGTGGTCAGCGCCGTGGCATGAGGCGTGTCGATCCAGATGTCGTAGGAGGCCTTGTGGCACTCGGCGCAGGCGGCGCTGCCGGCGAACCGGCGGCCGGTCGGATGGCGGATCGGCACGACGCCGAGCCCGGTGAGGCCGAGCGACTCGAGCTGGCTTTGGTAGGCCGCCAGGAGCTTGATCATGTCGGCCGACTCGCCCCAGCGGGCGTCGAGCGGAACCCGCTGCGAACG
>JBIIOM010000020.1:0-21726 GCA_044336925.1 Pirellulales bacterium | reverse complement strand
GGCCCGCCGGCTCACCGCCAGCCGCGGAACGGCTCGTAGATCCGGATCGTGAAGAGCAGTTCGCTCGCGCTGAACCCCGAGCCGAACGAAAGCGTCTCGATCGGCACGCCCGCCTGCCGGCTCGTGGCCGTGATCGAGCCGGTGTCCACCGCGAAGAACCGATACCCGAGGTCGAGCGTCACCCGGTCGGTGAGCTCGTAGATCGCGCCGCCGCCGGCCTGCCACGCGAAGCCGCCGAGGCTCCCACCGCCGTCGATGGTGAAGTTGGCCGCGGGCACGGCGGCGCTGACCGTGGACGAGCCGTAGCCGCCGCCGCCGATGCCGCCGCCGAGATACACGCCGAACCGATCGGTGAGGTCGACGTCGCGCCAGAGGTTCACGAGCGTCGACCAGCCGTTGGCCGCCTGCAGGCTCGCCGAGGAGTCGGCATCGGCGAACGTCGCGCCAATCGGGTCGCGGTAGCGGGCCTCGAACTCGAGCCTGAGCCGTCCCGACTCCCGCTCGAACGCCATGCCCGCCGCGCCGCCCGCGGTGAAGAGCGGCTCGTTGACGGACGGCGGCTCGTCGACCGTCAGCGTGCCCCACGACGAGCCGAGGATTCCCGACAGGTAAAACCGGCGGTCGGCTTCGCCTGCCGGACGGTAATCCACGGGTTGATACAAGGCCTCGTCGGCGACGGCCAAGGCGGCTGGCGCAAACGCACAACAGACCAAGGCAATCCGAAAAGTGATGCCGGAGGCGGTCATGGAAAACGTTCCCTGAGGCTTTGAGCCAAACTCACGGTGGCGCGGCAGTGTTTCCGCCACGACCCGCACTCATGGAACAATCGGCCCCTCACAGGCAAAACGACAGGTGCGAGCCGGAGTGCGGTTACGGCCGACCCCCGCAGCCCCCCCCTCCTTGCCGGCAGACTCACCGCCATTCCCGCAGCCTGAGGCGGCGGGGCAGCGAATGACCTGTGAAAAAGCAGGCTGGAAGCCCAGGCGTTGCGAGCGGCTTCCGGAAGCCCGACGCGAGCGGGGGGAGGCGGGGCGTTTTCTCGCAGGGCGGGTTGGAGCGGCTTACGAAAGCCCGACGCGCGAGCGAGGGGAGTTGGCGTGTTTTTGCGGGGCGGGTTGGGGCGGCTTACGAAAGCCCGACGCGCGAGCGAGGGGAGTTGGCGTGTTTTTGCGGGGCGGGTGGGGCGGCCTTGGATCGAGTGGAGGGCGGATGGACCTTGCTTGCGCTGCGGGCTTTCGTGCGGGGTTGAGCCCCTTTTTTACGATTTCGAAAAAACCTTGCCTCGGCGGCAGGGCCGGTTTATGCTTCTGAACGTCGCAGAAGTAACGGCGGCACGAACTCTGGAAACGCTCATGCACGCACCCGCTCTCGTGGCCTGCTAACGCAGCCGAGGCGGTTTTTTGCGACGGACTTCGCCGCGGCTCTCGCGGCGGGCGTGCTTTCCCGGCTCGATCATCGAGCCTTTCAGTCTTTCCATCGCAGCCGTTTCGTGTGTGCTCGTGCCGGTCGTGGGTGTGGGGCGTGTGACAAAGGCACTCGCATCATGCTCAAGAATCGCTTCGCTCTTTTGCATCGCCGCGCGGCGATCGTGTGCGCGGTTGTGATTGCCCTCATGGGGGGAAACGCGGCGAAAGCCGTCGTCGTCTCGGGCAATTTGGTGACCGACAACAATCTTGCCCCGGTCGCCGTGGACGACGTGACGTGGTCGAACGTCGGGACGCGCGGCATTGGCACGGGCGTCTATCTCGGCAACCGGTGGGTGCTCACGGCGAACCACGTTGGTGGCGGCTCCATCACGCTCACCAATGGCACCACATATCAGATGGCGGCAGGCACCGGCCGCCAACTCGTGAATAGGCTCGTGTCAGGGAGCACCACGCCGACCGATCTTTTTCTCTACCAGCTGGACACGGATCCGGGGCTGCCCTGGGTGAACCCTGCGACCACGTTCGGTGTGGGCGACATCGTGCTCATGGTGGGGGCTGGAAGGCAGCGGGGCGATGGAGTCTTGTGGACCATTGACCCTTCTCAGAACCCCTGGACCTGGACGGTCGTCACGAGCGGTTCTTACAACGCGGTCGGCTACAACCTTCTCTCCACGCGCGCCATGGGCTGGGGGCTCAACGTCGTCGCCGAGCCTGGCACGGTCAGCGTCGATGGTGTGGCAGTCTCGGCGATGAAAACCGGGTTTCTGTATCCGCAGTTTGCGGCACCTTTTAACGGCTACGAGGGGCAGGCCACCACCGGCGACTCGGGTGGCCCGGTGTTTCGCCTGAACGGTTCATTGTGGGAACTCGCCGGAATCATGGTGGGAGCGTCCAATCCCTTGAGCGGACAGCCCGATGCCGTGCTGCTCGGCTTAGAAGATGCCAACGGCATACTTTCTCCGTATTCAGAAACCTACATCGCCGATCTCTCCGTCTATCGCGACCAGATCGTTGCGATCACGGCCGTGCCGGAGCCGGGCACTGTCGGGTTGGTCGTCGCGGCTGCGGCCACGGGAATTCTCGGGCGGGGGCTGCGGCGGCGCAGGATTCGTTGAACTTCTACCCGGAGCCCGGCGTAGGATTGGCAGGTCATGGAAGCCCGACGCGCGAGCGAGGAGAGTTGGGGGGCATCTTGCGAGGCGGGTCGAGTCGCCGTTGATTTGGAGTGGAGGGCGGATCGACCTTGCTTGCGCTGCGGGCTACCGTGCTACGCGGGCTTCCGCGATGTGGGATTCGAGAAACCTTGAAGTGAGAAGGAGAGCATCATGAAATGGTCATTCATGCTGATGACGGCAGTTGCTGTGTTCATGGCATCGACGGCGCTCGCCCAGCAGGTGGTCGTGCAGCCGCAGGTGCGTTCGGTGCAGCCGACGCGTTCGTATCGCAGCTACTCGGTGCGTCCATCACAGCCGCAACGGGCTGATCGGCGTTCGCCGGCCCATTCGGGCGAGGCAACGTGGCGCCATGCCGATGCGAAGGCTGCAGGGCACTACACGGGTGGCCGGTAGTCAAAAGTAGACCGCTTGCTGGAAAGTAGACCGCTTGCTCCGCAAGCGGATCCAGATCCGCTTGCGGAGCAAGCGGTCTACTTTGGCGGTCTACTTTGGCGGTCTACTTTGGCGGTCTACTTTGGCGGTCTACTTTGGCGGTCTACTTTGGCGGTCTACTTGGCTCTGCTTGAGGCACTCAGCGAATGGACGTCGTTCACCTCCTTCCAGGCTGATTCGAGCGATGCGATCGAGTCGAGGTCATAGTGCCTCTCGATGGCATCTTCGAGTCCGATGGTCTCGAGGTCGTCAATGAATCGGATGAGCGTGGCGGCGTCACGGCGGTTGATCAGCCAGCGGACGAGCGCGGCGCTCTGGCCGTAAAACACCTGCTGCCGGCGAGTGCCGGTCGGCAAGTCCTCGAGGGCGAGCAGGTCGGCGGTGGAGAAGGCGACTCCTTGTCCGGCGGCGGCCCGGAAGTCTTCCTCGTGGCCGCCCTGCTTCTCGCTATCGTCGAAGAGCACGGCGAGCCCTTCGTCGGCCCAGCGGGGGGGCGGCGCATGCACGAAGTGATCGGCCAACGCCACATGCACGATCTCGTGAGCGAGCGCATCGGGGATCACGTCGGGGCCGTCTCCCATCACGTCGATCCGTCGGCTCGCCACCGCATCCCCCGCGAAGTCGATCGAGGTGGCGCCGCGCGAGCCCGCGGGGGGCGATCCGACGGCGTCGGTGAATGAGTCGGGTGTGGCATGCACGTGGATGGCGCAGCGGGCAGCCCACCGGCCGGGCCGTTCGATCCCGAGCAGCCGCTGGAAAACCTCGTCGCGGATCCGCTCGGCGAAGGCCGCGATCTCATCGGCCCGCGCGGTGCTGGCCCCATGCACGACGACGTTGCCGGGCGCGTCGGCGGCCGCTGCTGCGGCCACGAGGCCAAGCGAAAGCAGGCACGCGAAGATAGGCTGCCCGAGAGAAGGATTCACAGCGAGCACGCTCCATTTGATTGCGGTCGTGAGGAAGAGATGCACACCGCGTGCCATTCGGGAGCGACGCGTTTCAGTCGGGGGAAACGCGTGTTTTGTGGCGGCGGGCTGTGGCGGAGGTGCGCGAAAAGAGGGCAGCTGGTGCGCGGGGGGAGGGCAGTGGGTGCGCGGAAGTCTGACGCGCGTGCGGGGAGAGTTGGGGTGTTTTTGCGAGGGGCAGGTGGTGGTGTTTTTGCGAGGGGCGGGTGGGGGTGTCGTTTGACGGAGTGGAGGGCGGATGGACCTTGCTTGCGCTGCGGGCTTCCGTGCGCTGCGGGCTTCCGTGGGCTGGGGGATTTCGGAACGCCTAGACTGTCTCGCATGCGTGTTTATCCCTGCGATCGTTGGCGGCTGCCGCTGCCCGAGGGGCACAGCTTTCCGATCGACAAATATTCGCTCCTGCGGCGGCGGCTCGAGGCCCATGCCGCGGCCGGGGCGCCGCTTCGATTCATCGAGCCGCATGCCGCCACCGATGACGAACTGCTACGGGTGCACGACCGCGGCTATCTCGGCCGCGTGATGGCGGGCACGCTCTCGCGCGACGAGGTACGGCGGATCGGGTTTCCGTGGAGCCGCGAGCTCGTGGAGCGTTCGCTCCGCAGCACGGGCGCGGCGGTGGATGCGGCGGCCGCGGCGATTGAAGACGGCGTGGCGGCGAGCCTGGCCGGCGGCACGCATCATGCGGGCAGCGATTGGGGCGAAGGCTATTGCGTGTTCAACGACACCGCCGTGGCCGCGCGGGAGATGCAGGCCCGCGGGGCGGCCCGCCGCGTCTTGATCCTGGATTGCGACGTCCACCAGGGCAACGGCACGGCCGAGATCTTCGCCGCCGATCCGACCGTCTTCACGATGTCGATCCACGGCGAGAAAAACTTCCCGCTCCGCAAGCACCCCAGTTCGCTCGATGTGCCGCTCGAGGATGGCACGGGCGACGAGGAATATCTGCGGGCCCTCACCGCGGCGCTCGAGGAGTCGTTTGGCCGGGCGTCGGCCGACCTCGTGCTCTACATCGCGGGGGCCGATCCTTACGCCGGCGACCGGCTCGGCCGGCTCGCGGTCACCAAGCAGGGCCTGCTCGAACGCGACCGGATGGTGCTCGCGGCGTCGCGGGCCGCGGGGCTGCCGGTGGCGATCGTCTGCGGCGGCGGCTACTGCCAAGACCTCGAATCGATCGTCGACATCCACGCCGCGACGATGCTCCTGGCGGCCGGGGACTGACCGACGCCCCAAGGTTGTCCCTCAGGCCGGGTATTCATGGCCGCCGCTACGGAAGCCCGACGCGCGAGCGAGGTGAGTCGGGGATGCTTCGGGCCGGATGAAGAAGCATCGCGAACAGACCTTGCTCGCGCTGCGGGCTTTCGGGAGCGGTTTTTCCGACAGAACGCGAGGGAACAAAGGGAGGCAGAGATGAAAAACGGCGGTGAGAGTGGACGGAAAACAGAGGATTTCAGCGGGGTGCTCGACCGGCTCGAACCCCGCTCGCGGGAGGTGCTCGTGCTGCTCTGGGAGGGGGTCGGGCAGGCGGAGGTGGCCAGAAGGCTGGGGCTCGAACAGGCTGCGGTCGCGCAGATTCGGTCGCAGGGCCTCGGGGAACTGCGGGCGATCCTCGACGAGGGGGGGCTATGACACACGTTCCACGGTGGAAAAATTGCATCCCGCCAGAGGCCGACTAAAATGAGCGGCGGAAGGTTGAAAAGCATCCTGTCTTCGAGTTGGGCGTCCCATGCGGTCGCCCGCGCCAACCTCGCGAAAGCCAAGGTGGTGACTCGAACTGGCAACAGTTCGGGAGGATGTGCGTCGGGAGCGTTTCCCGGCGAAGCTTTCGATCGGTACGTCGAGCGAAAGCACCTTCCTTTCCCGTTCGGAAAGGAATGCATCATGCCCGTTGGGTTTCCGTCGATTCGCGTGGACCGTGCCAATCCGCGGCACCATCTCTGGTGCAACAACGGCACCTGGTGGGTTCACTACACGATCCACTTCGACCATCGCAAGCGGCGGATTCGGCGTTCGCTCGAGACGCGCTCGCTGACGGAGGCGATCCTGCGCCGCGACTCGCTCCTGCTCCAGATCACGAGCGACGGCGAGGCGGTGCCGGAGCGGAAGCACGAAGCCGGGGCGGCGTTTGATCATCGCACCGTGGCGTGACTGCGAGGTGTTTCGTCAGGGCAGTGGCAGCCTGAAGGCTACCCTACTGAGGCAGCCTGAAGGCTACCCTACTCAGGCAGCCGCAGGCTTGCGAGGGTGCCCGGCAGGGCCGCGCGTTCTCGTGCGTAAAACCGCCGCAGCCGCTGCGTGTCGATCTGGAGTTCGCGGCGGGTCTCGCCGAGCGGCCTGTCGAGCATGTCTTCGCGGAGCACCAGGTGCAGGTTCTTCACCCCGCATTCTTCCCCCGCCTCGAGTCCGAGGTCGTAGGCGGCGAGCGTCTTTTTCGAGATGCGGTAGGGCTCGGGGTAAAGCCGCGACACGGCAACCTTGAAGAACCAGCGCTCCAGCGGCGACACGGCCTTCGTGCTGCCCATCGTAAACCCGATCACAAACGCCTCGTCCTGATCCAGCAGTCCGCGGCCGAGCAGGACGTGGATCATGTCGTGGTTTTTCAGGTTCACGGCGCCGTGCAGGCGCAGCCAGCCCTGCGGGTTTTCGAAGAGCCGCACGATCCAGGGGATCGCGGTGGCGGGCGCCGCCGGCAATTCCGAGAGCACTTCGCGCAGCGTGCGGTGATCGTTGTCGAGGCCCGGGAACCATTCCCACCAATTGCTCGTGCGGGTGTCGCTCGTCTTGGCCTCGCCCTCGGGCAGGGCAAGCGCCGCGAGGGCGTCGAACCGCGTGAGCATGCCTTCGGGATCGGGGCTGTGGGCCGCGAGGATCGCCTGCCCCTCGCCGAACCGGTTGAGCTCGCGGGCGACGACCTCGTGGATGGCGCCGATCGTCTCCGGCGGGAGCGGCGCTGCGGGGAAGAGCCCGCCGATCCCCTGCACGATCGCTTCGGTGGAAGCATCGACATCCCGCGCGCCGGGGCTCAGGAGGCGCATCTGCAGCAACCCGCCGGCGGCAAGCGCGCGGACGGTCGCGTTGACGACGGCCACCGCTTCGTCCGTGGCCACGGCGTGGCCGGTGGCATGCCGTGGCTTCCCCTCGTGAACTGCTGTCACGAGCACCCGCACCGGAACATGCCCCGGTTCGGCTTCACCGTCGCGCGAAGCCACCGACTCGATGGAGAACGGGATCCGGGAGAGCGACTTGAGCGCGGCGGCGACGGCGGCCGCGAGAGTGGGCCCGGTGCCGGTCAGGCATTCGACCGCGCCGCGTGAATTCCGGATCGGGATCGAGAGGCTCACGCCCGCCGGCTCGGCCGTCGGTGCGCACGTCGCCCTGCCGATCTCGATCCGCCCCACGCGGATAAACCGCTCAGCTTCGTCGTGTCGTCTCATGGCCACACTCCGAAACGTAGCCCCACGAAAGCCCGCAGCGCAAGCAAGGTTTCTCCGCCCTCCACGCCAACCAACGCCGGCTCCACCCGTCCCGCGAGAAACTCGCCAATACCCCTCGCTCGCGCGTCGGGCTTCCGTCGCAATCGCTATACATCCAGGTTCAGACACTGAATTATACGCCCTGAATTGGCACAGACTCGGGGGTGCCCGGTCTGCTATACCCTCGGCACTGCGACCCCTTCGGGCGGCAGATCCCGTGTCGGCCCGTGGTCAAATTGGAGCCTCTCGCGTGAGCACAATCCTGTTGCAGTGTCTTGGTATCGCCGCCTGGTTCGTGGTGTGCGTGTTGCTGATGTCGCTGGTGGAGCATCAGATCCACTGCCGCTTGATGCACAAGAAGCCGCGGCTCTCCCTGCTCCGCAATCTCAAGGCCCGAAACCGGATCTTCACGAGCCATGCCGTCGAGCATCACACCCAATACCGCCAGACGTTTCACGACGATCCGGTGCCGCACGGCGAGGATCGCGGCATCCGGCTCAACATCCTCGAGGGAATCGTGGAGGCGCTGCCGGTCACGATATTGCTCGCCCCGTTTTCGATCACGGGCGCCTTGATGTTTCCGGCGGTCGTCTGCCTGCATCACGTGATCTGGAACCAGATCCACATGGAGATGCACAAGCCGGAAGGCCGGTTCTTCGCGAACTGGGCGGCCTACAAGAGCGTGGCCCGCCATCACTTCCTGCACCACCGCTATCCCGACAAGAACTTCAACGTGGCGTTTCCGCTGGGGGATTTCATCTTCGGCACGGTCGCCAAGCCGACGGCCGCCGACTGGCAGGCGATGAAGGCCGAAGGAATCGCCTAGCGTAGACCGCTTGCTCCGCAAGCGGATCCCGCATGGATGCGGAACCCCGACGCGCGAGCGAGGAGCGTTGGCGAGTTTCTCGCGGGGCGGGTGGAGTTGGCGTTGGGTGGAGTCGGCGTTGGGTGGAGTCGGCGTTGGGTGGAGTCGGCGTTGGGTGGCGTTGGCGTTGGGTGGCGTAGGCGTTGGGTGGAGTCGGCGTTGGGTGGCGTGGAGGGCGGAGAGACCTTGCTTGCGCTGCGGGCTTTCGTGGGCGGATGTCACACGTATTCCGCCGTGTGGCCGAGCGCGATTGTGAGCTTGAGGATCGCCGATCGCAGCCGGCTCTTCACCGTGCCCACCGGGATCTTCATGACGCTGGCCGCCTGGTCGTATTTCATGCCGTGGAAGTAGACGAGCAGGAGCGCCTCCTTCAGCGGCGGCGAAAGCCCGTCGATCGCCTCCCGCACCCGTTCCTGCGCCTCATGCTGCTCGGCCACGTCGGCCGCCGAATCGCCATCCGCCGGGAGCAGCCCGCAGAGCGAGCCTGAATCGGCATCGGGCTCGAACCGCTGGCCAAGTGGCTGATCCAGGCTCACCGTGCGTCGGGTCTGGCCACGGCGCTGCGAGTCGATCGCCTGATTCTTGGCCACGGTGTAGAGCCAAGGCCGGAAGCTGCGGCCATCCTCGAATTGCAGACGGTTGACATAGATCTTCAGGAACGTCGCCTGGAAGACATCGTCGGCCGACTCGGCGTTGCCGAGATAGCGGCGCAGGAAGTCGTGGAGCTCCGCGTCGTAGCGGTGCATGATCGCGTCGAATGCCGACCGATCGTCGTGGGCCCGAAAATCCCGGAAGAGCTGCTCGTCGGTCGCCGGGCTCTCCCGCGACGGCGCCGAAACCAGCCGCAGCGTCGGCAGCGTCTTTGGATTCACTCGGGAGTTGCTGCGTGAAGGCGTCTGGCTGGGGGATGGCATCGGGCGAATCTCCAGGGGCGCGTTCGTGCGTGGCCTTCCCCAAAGCACACACCATGCCAAATGTCCACAAGAAGCGAATGCGACGATTTCAGGGGCGTTTTCCGGAAATGTTTCGGGGCAGCCGGCGCGAGTGAGACAAGTGGCGCGGCAATTTGCGTCAGTGCTCGGGCGAAATGCGGCAGTTTTTACCGGCCGCTCTTCCTGCCGCCGGGGATTGAATAGGATGATGCCATACCCCTCGAGGAGGTGATCTCATGCAGCGCGGCTTTTGTCTTTCCCTCGCGATGGCCCTTCTGGCCGGAGTCGTCGTCGCCGCCGAGCCCACGCCCCCGCGGGCCGGGCTCGCGAGCCCCCGCACCGGCACCACCAACGCGTTTGGCTCCGGCACGATCACCAACCGCTCCGATGGCACGAGCAGCCAGACCCGCCCCTTTGGATCGGGATCGATCACCACCGAGCGGGCCCGTGATGGCAAGACGGTCACCGGCCAAACGCAGAAGTTTGGCTCCGGCACGATCACGCGCTGGTCCGACGGCACCGTCACCGAAACGCGGCCATTTGGCGCGGGCACGATCACGACCGAGCGCGGCCGCAATGGCCAAACCGTGACGGGCCAAACGCAGAAATTCGGGTCCGGCACGATCACGAACCGGTCAGACGGCTCGAGCAGCCGCACGCAGCCCTTCGGCAACGGCACGCTGCAAAGCGACCGCCCGGGCCGGTAGGGTAGGCTTCAGCCTGCCACAAGTAGGGTAGGCTTCAGCCTGCCACAAGTAGACCGCTTTCGCCTACGTAGACCGCTTCCTCCGGAAGCGGATCGGGGTGCCGCTTCGGGACGAAGCGGACTACTTTGCGAAGCGGACTACCCAGTACCCCCGACAGGGATCGAACCTGTAACCTTCAGCTTCGGAGGCTGACGCTCTATCCAATTGAGCTACGGGAGCGCGGCGATTGCCGACAAGCCAAGTCTATCAGCCGCCTTGGCCCCAAAAAAGCCACGCCTCGCAACTCAGGCGGAGCGACGCAGCGGCACCGCTTCCGGGCGACGGCTCTTTGGCCGGGCGGCGGCAGGATGGGCGGAATCGATCCGAATCGTCCGCGATTCGTCCGCTTCCTGCCGCTCCGCGGCGGCCCGTGCGATCCCCCGCAGCTGCCGGTAGCGGGCGAGATACGAGCCAAACTGCATCATCGCCACGGCCCGGCCCGCCAGCATCGGCAGCGTGCCGAACGGCGCGCGGGCGATCGCGTGCCGCACGATCTCCACACCATGCAGCACCAGCGACGCCACGATCGGCCGCCCCTGCATCGACCGCCAGAAGAGCCGCTCGGCGTGCAGGCCAGCCGTGAAGGCCTGCTTCCGCCGCGCGTCCGTTTGCCCGGCCACCACCCGCGACGAAGGCTCGATCACCACCGGCAGTCCCATCCGCGCCACCGACTCGGCCATGTCGGCATCGGCGCAGCTATCGCCGCAGGCCGTCGAGAAGCCGGGGCCCACCTGCCGCAAGACATCGGACCGCCAGAAGCCCGCCTCGATCGAAGGCCCGCGCGGCTCGATGCCCACCGCCGCCACCTTCGCCACGCTCGCCGCCGCCTTGCGGGGCGCGATCGCGATCCGTCGGCCGCCGCGGCCGTAGCGGATGCCCGCGTTCATCACGCGATCGTGATCGGCCGCCGACACGGCCAGCGGCACCACTGCCGCCGTCTCGCCATCGGCGAACCGTTCGAGCGCACCGTCGGCCCAGCCACTGGTGGCCCGCCAGCCCGCGGCGAGGATGTGGATCACGTCGCCTTCGCTCGCGGAGATGCCGATGTTGGCGCAGGCCACGTAGCCCGAGCCGACGGGCGCCTGCACGAATCGCACCTCTTCGCGGATGTTCCATGGATCGTCGTATTCGCAGCCGAGCGCGACCACGATCTCGCAATCGTCGGGGCGGTTTTCGAGGACGCTGACGAGCGTCTCCTCGAGCGCGGAAGTGTCGCTGATCGTCGGGATGACGATCGACAGCCTGGGCCTTTGTGACGGAGCGAAACGCGACATGATTCCAACGCCCCCCCGGGCTCGACATCCCCCGCGATGACGGCACGCCGCCGCCCGCGAAACCGATCCAGTCTCGTCCAGTCTCGAAAAAAGATCCGTGGCCGCCGCAGCCCCGGATCAGGCCGCCGCGCGGTGCGGTTGCAATTCGGTGAAGAGGTTCACCGTCTGCAGCATTTCGCCGTCGGCGTCGTAGAACTGCAGCACGCCCACGTCGATCAGCCACATCGCGAACATGTCGGCCACGCGGTAGCAGCGGGCCACGCAACGCCCTTGGTCGATGCGGATGTTTTCCTGCACATCGGCCAGATCCACCGCCTCGGCGCCCAGGTCGAGAAAATAACGCGAGACGAGCTCACGCACATCGGCGGCATGCATGTTCAAGCGCATGGAAGGCAACCTCCTGTTGCTGTTTTGGCGAACGACTTCCTGTCGATCGGGGCGGGAACCTACCGTGGACCCTGCGGCGACGGTAGGCGACTTTTCCCGTTCCGACCCTCACCCAACCCTGGCCATGGGAAGAGATCGGCCCGAACGCCTTGCCGGGGTGATTTTCTCGAGGGGAGTCTTTCCAATCCTCACTGTCCGACGCCTTTTGCCACGTTGCCCGGTCGCGCTAGGCCTTACACCCTGCCAGGTTTCAAAGCCGCTCCGTCCAATCGGGCCGGGCATACCGCTCGCGGACGAGCCGTTCGATGCGATCGCGTGGGATCTGATGGCGGTCGGCCGTGGCCCCGAAGGCCCGGCGCACGATCGCCTCGAGCGCGGGCCGGCCGAGCCCGAGGTTGGCGAGAAACTCGCCGTGAGGGCGACGGGCGCGGTAGTCGGGTTCGCGCGGCGGATGCCGCAAGACGCGGGAGATCAGGCCGATGTCGAAGGTGTCGAGCAGCGTGCCGTGATAAAGCACGCCATGCCGCCGCACCCGGAGGGCATTGCCGGAAAACTTCCGCGCGGAGGTGTCGTTGGCCTCGCCGGCCGCCCGCAGCACCAGATCGCTCGACCCACGCCGATCGACCGCCAGTCCCGCGCCGGCGACCGCCGCGTGCAGCTCGTCGCGCAGAGGGCAGAGCATGTCGGCATGAATCCGCTCGATGGGCGGCGCACCGGATGGATGCGGCACGATCACCGACCACATGAGGCAGCCCGGCCCGAGCACCACCGTGAGCCCGCCGCTCGGCCGGCGCACCACCCGCACGCCGAGCGCCGCACAAGCCTCGCGATCGATCTCCTCGTCGAGCCGGCTCGACGATCCGACCACCACCGTCGGCTCGTCCGCCATCCACGTGCGCACGACCGGCAGCGTGGCGAGCCCCTCGTGGGCCTCCTCCAGGAGCCCCTCGTCGAGCGCGAGCTCCTCTTCGACCGTGTGGAGCCGGGTGGCGAGCCACTCCGCCCGCCAGACGGGGGCGGAAGCCTCCGCCGCAGCCTCGTTGCTCGCTCGTTGACCGGCAGGACGTTGACGCACGAGACCGCTTTCCTAGACTGTGAGGGACGCCGATACGCCGGGCTTCTTCCGGATGCCACGGCAGCCCGACGCGCGAGCGAGGATCATCAGCATTGGATAGCCAATCGACCTTGCTTGCGCTGCGGGCTTCCGTACGGTTTTAAACCTCATTTCATCACCGCTCCCTCCGGCTCCGGGCCCGCCCCATGGCAGACATCTCGCAGCGGTCGCACTCTCCAGACGACCTGCCGCCCGTCGAGCCGCCGAGCGCCGCGTTTCTGGTGCAGCTGTTCCTCGTGCCGGGGCTCATCGTCGCCATCATCGTCTGTGTGTGGCTGGCATTCCACTGGCTGGCCCATCTCGGCAACGATCCGCAGGCGTATGTCCGCACGCTCCGCCGCGACAACGAAGGCCGTTGGCAGGCGGCGCTGAATCTCGCCAACGACCTCCGCGGCGCCGGCGGCGCGGCGCTCAAGGCCGACGAACCGCTCGCCACCGAACTCGGCCGCATCCTCGACGACGAAGTGGCCAGCGGCCGCACCGGCGAGCAGACCCAGACACTGCGGGTCTATCTCTGCCGGGCGCTCGGCGAATTCTCGATCCCGGCGGCCGTTCCGCCGCTCGTGGCACGGGTGAAAAACCTCGCCGACCCGCAGACCGCACGGGCCGCCGTGGAGGCGCTCTCCGTGCTCCAGACCAATCTCGCCGCCGCGGGCCGCTCGGCCGACGACCCCGCCGCCATCACGACCGCCGTGATCGCCGCCTCCAAGAGCGACGACATTCCCCTGCGACTCGCCTCCGCCTTCACGCTCGGCGTGGTGGGCGGGCCGGGCGCGACGGATCGGCTCGTGGAGCTCGCGTCCGACAGTGCCGACGACGTGCGCTACAACGCCGCGCTCGCCCTGGCGCGGCAGGGCCGGGAGGAATCGCTCGACGGCCTGCTCGAGATGCTCTCGCTCGAGGATCCGCCGCTGCCGGCCGGCGCCGAGCCCGGCGATGCGGCGCAGTCGCAGCGCTACAAGCGGGCGCTCGTCGTGATCAACGCGCTGCGGGGCGTGGCCCTGCTCGTGGATGCCACGCAGCAGCCGCCTCCGGAAAATGTCCTCGCCCGCGTGCGGGCCGCCGCGAACGATCCCGTCGCCGACGTGCGGTCGAGCGCCGCGGCGCTGCTCAAAAAGATCGAGCGGCTGACGGCCACCCCGGCCGCCGCCTAGACTTCCGTTTTCCGATTTCCGAATCCCACTCCGAGGAGCCCATCATGGCCGCGACCAACCAGCAGACGATCGAGCTTCTTCTCCAGGCCTACAGCATGGAGCTCGAGACCGTGATGAACTATCTCGCCAACAGCGTGAACCTCGACGGCGTGCGGGCCGAGGAGATCAAGAAGTCGCTCGGCGCCGACGTGCCGGGCGAGATCGCCCACGCCCAGCAGCTCGCCCACCGCATCAAGCAGATCGGCGGCCACATCCCGGGCTCGAAGGCCCTCACGATCGGCCAGCAGATCCAGCCCGTGACCGACACCACCGACGTGGTGGGGGTGATCAAGAGCGTGATCGCGGCCGAAGAGACCGCCTGCGCCCACTACAAGAAGATCATCAAGGCCGTCGAAGGCGAGGATTACGTCACGCAGGATCTCTGCATCCGCCTGCTCGCCGACGAGGAAGAGCACCTCGTGCAGTTCAAGGGCTTCCTCAAGGAATACGCCAAGTAAACCGCTTGCTCCGCAAGCGGAACGCCCACGGAAGCCCGACGCGCGAGCGAGGATGGTTGGCGTGTTTCCAGGCGGGCTCGTGGCGGCGGCGTTGGTTGGAGTGGAGGGCGGATGGACCTTGCTTGCGCTGCGGGCTTCCGCGAGCCGGCGGAGGATCCGCTTCGGGACGAAGCGGTCTACGAGACGAAGCGGTCTACTACGACAGCCACTCCTCGAGCGCCTCGCGGAGCATCTCCGTGTCGGGCTCGATGCCGGTCCATGTGTGGAAGTCGATCGCCGTCTTCGCGCAGTGGATCTCGAGGCCGTCGATCGCGCATGCCCCGTGCTTGATCGCCGCCGCCACCACCGGCGAGGGCTGGGGCACGAGCGCGAAATCGGCCACGACGAGATCGTTCCTCAGCCCCGTCAAGGCAAACGTCGGCTTCGGGCCGTCGGCGGGCACCGCTGCCACGACGATCCCCACCCGGTCCGGAATCTCGATCGTGGCCTGCCAGGGAAGCACGTCCGCCGGGGCCGCTTCGAGCGAGCGGAGCGATTCGACGAACGCGGCGGCCCGCTCGGGAGTGCGGTCGCAGACGAGAATCTCGGCGACGTTGGCGAGCGAAAGCTCGAGCGCCGTGGCGCGGGCGGCGGCGCCGGCGCCCAGGATCAGCACCCGGTTGCCGGCCGGATCGGCGTGGCTGCGCAGGGCCTCGATGGCCCCGCGGCCGTCGGTCATGTGGCCCACCAGGCCCGAGGCTTGGCGATCGACGAGGCTCACCGCGCCGGCGAAAGAAGCCGCCGGTGAGGGGGAGGTGACGAATGGCAGCGCCGCCGAGCGGAGCGGCCCCGAGAGCACCGCGCCGCGGAAGCCCAGTGCGTTGACGCCCGCGACCGCATCGCCAACGCGTTCCGGAGCGACCTCGAGCGTGAGGAATCGCCAGTCGAGCCCGGCCGCTTCGAGCATCCGCTCATAGAGATACTGCGCCGGATTGCCGGCGGCCGGAGAGCCCAGCAGGGCGACGATTTCCTGAAGGGCCGGACTGGTCATGCAGAATCCTCGGCAGGCGCGCGGGAGATGGATTCCCTGCGGGCTGAAAAAACTAGATCGTGACGCTCGTCACGGCCACGAACCGAGGATCCTTGCGGATCGGATCGAAGTCAGGCTCGACTTCCATCAGTTCGCGGAACCGGCCATCGCTCGCGATCGCCTGCGTGAGGTGCTCGATGGCCGCCTGCACTTTTCCGCCAAGGGAGAGATAGCAGGCGAGATTGTAGTGGAGGATCGGCTGCTGCGGCGACGCCACGAGCCCCTTTTCGAGGATCCCGATCGCGTCGGCCAGCCGGCCCAGCCGCTTCAGGCACCAGCCGAGGCCCAGCCAGGCCTCGAGCCGGAGCGGATCCTGCTCGGAAACGAGCGTGAGCGGGAGAATCGCCTCCTCCCAGCGGCCGAGCGCCCGCAGGGCCTCTCCTTCGAGCAGCTTCGCATCGGGCTTCGAGCGGGTGGGCTCGGGCAGTTCGTCGAGCGTGGCCAGACCGCGCAGCAGGATCTTTTGGGCCGAGGCGGGGACCGGCCGATCGGCCTCCACCAGGAGTTCGCCCAGTTCGATATAGCCCACTGCCTGTCTCAAAATGGCCTGTCGGCGATTCCGGGACATCGCGGTCATCTGCGTCACTCCTTCCTCCGCACCGTGTCTATGCAACGGTATCGCTACTTTATACGCAGGTCGCGGGGATTTGGGTCGTTTGGCCCGTTTTTCCGTGGGTTGGCCAGAAATTCGGCTACGGATTTTCCGCTTCGGCGCCACATATAGATGGAGGAGAATCCCCATGCGACTCACGCTGCGAACACTTCTGGCCTGGCTCGACCATGTGTTGCCTGCCGACGAGCAAAAGGAACTGGGCGACAAGGTGACCGGGAGCACGGCGGCCCAGCGGCTCGTGGATCGGATTCGACAGGTGATCGACCGGCCCTCGATTTCTGCGCCCAAGGTCGAGGGCAAGGGACTCGCCGTCGAGGTCAACTCGGTAGCCGAGTATCTCACCAACGCGCTCGATCCCGAGCAGCTCGAATCGTTCGAGCGGATCTGCCTGGAATCCGACATGCACCTGGCGGAGGTGGCCGCCTGCCACAATCTGCTCGCCACCGCCGAGGCCGACCCGAAGGTATTCGAGCCGCTCGATGCCCCCGGCCGCGAGCGGCTCTTGGCCGCCGTCAAGCATCGCTCCGCCGCCCTCTTCAGCGAGATCGAACGGCGCGAGGCGATCGCCAATGCCCGCGCCGTGCAGGCGGCGATCAAGAAGCACCAGGAGGAGGAAGACACGGTCTACGTTGCCGATGGCGTGGCGTCGTCGGCGGATCGAAACGCAACACCGCGAGAGAAGCGATCGTCGCGCGGGGCCTGGGCCGCGGCGGCGACGGCGGTCGCGCTGTTGCTGACGCTCGTCGCGCTCCTCGTGAGCACGTTGAGGCCGGGCAAGGATCGAACGGTGGCCACGCGGCCGGAGCCTGTGCGGGCGGTCGTCGAGGAGACGCCAGCGCCACCGCGCGCGGAACCGCCAGCGGCCGCCATCGCGCCGGCGCCTAAGCCAGTGGCCGAGGCAGCGGCCGCGGCAGCGGCAGCGGCCGAGGAGGCGCCGCCCGAGCCGCCGCCAGAGGATCGAGCAGCAGAGCCGGCGCCGCCGGAGCCCGCGGCAGAGACCGCAGCGCCGCCGCAGCCGGTGGCCAACGCTCCGTTTGGTCCCGCGCCGCCGCCGGCCGCGCCACCGGAGGCGCCGCGCGTGCCTTTCGGCGACGCGCTCGCGATCGCGGCCACGCCGCCGCCGGCCGTGCCCCCCGCGCCGGCGCCGGCCACGTCAGCGCCTGCCGCAACCGAGCAGCAGGCTTCGCCGTTCGACGCGCCCGTCGCCGCGGCCAACGCGGCGGCGACCGCCGTGGCCCCTGCCGATGCCGCCGGGTTTGTCGGCACCGCAGGGGTGCTCTTCCACAGGGTGACCGCCGCGGGGCAGGCAGCGTGGGAGTTTTTCCCGGCCAACGCGGCGCTGGCGGCGCGCGAAGACCTGATCGCGCCGGCCGGCTTCCATCCCGACGTCAACATCCGCGGCCTGCGGATCCGCCTCATGCCCGGCACGCGGGCCACCGTCTCGCTCGATCCCGATGGCACACCGCGGCTCGCGGTCGCGTTTGGCCGCGCGGTGGTGCGGGCCAGCAGCGGCGATGCGCGGCTGGGCGTCACGGCCGACGGTCTCTCCGGCACGATCGTGGCCGGCCTCACGGAGCCGGTCGGCGTCTCCGTCGAGCTCGAACGCTTCGCGGGCGCCGATCCGTCGACCGAGCCCACGCGGGTGAGGGCGGGAATCGTCGCCGCGTCGGGAGGCATCGTCTGGCGACAGGCGGGCGGCGCGACCGCGCCCCTCGCGGGCATCGCGCCGGAAGGGATGCTCGAGGCCCGCACGGCGATCATCTGGGATAACACCAAGCCCGGAGCTGCGGCGATCGAGCGGCTGACCGCGCTGCCCGATTGGGTGGCCGGCGTGCCGCAGCAGGGACGGCTCGAGAAGGCAGCGGCCGACGCGCTCGCGGGGAAGGTGGCGGCCGTCGCGCCGCTCGACCGGGCGCTGCGCGAGCTCGCCACCGACCGGCGGGTGGAAAACCGGATCATCGCCGCGACCACGCTCGCCCTGCTCGGCGAATACGACGACCTCGTCGAAGTGCTCGCGGCCGACGCCTCCGGCCGCAAGCTCGAGGGCAGGCAGTGGCTCATGCTCGAGGCCGACACGGTGCCTCTGGCGCTGGCCCGCGGCGAGCGGTCGGCCGAGCGGCTGCGGGAAGCCTTCGAAGACCGCGGTCCGCACGGCAAGGCGCAGCTGCTCTACGAGATGGCCCGCGGGTTCAACAACGACGAGCTCGCCGCGGGAGCGGATCAGGCGCTCGTCGCCGCGCTCGATGACGATGACCTCGTGGTGCGTCGCTACGCGATCAAGTGCCTGTCCGAAATCGTGCAGCCGTCGGCCGCCGACCGGCTGCGCTACCGCCCCGACGGCCTCCCGGATCTGAGGCGCGAGGGGGTGAATTGGTGGCGAGCACAGCTCGGGAAGGGGATCATCCGGAGGGTCGATGCGCGTCCGAATGCCGCCGCCGCCACGCCGTGAGGGGGTGGGTTTTGTCGCCCCCGGGCCGCGGCAGCCGGGCGGTTTGTCGAAGCGGCTGCGTGAGTGATATGCTCCCGCTGGCGGCCTGAGATGCGCTCGCCACACCTGCCGCAGGGCCCGGCCCGGGAGGCGGGCGATCCATCATCGGTGAAAGGAAGTGTCTGGATGCAAATCAAGGTTTCGGCGCGTCACGGCCACCTGAGCCCCGCCTCGCAGTCGAAGATCAGCGCGAAGGTTTCCCGGCTGAAGCGTTATTTCGACCGGATCACGTCCCTCAATGTGACGGTGGACCTCGAAAACGCGGCGCTGCCCGCCGTCGAAATCGTCGCCTCCGCCGAGCACTTCCACGACATGGTCAGCCACGAGCACTCGGGCCAGCTCTGGCGGAGCGTCGATGGCGCGGTGCAGAAGCTCGAGCAGCAACTGCGGAAGCACAAGGAAAAGGTGCGGGACCACAAGCACGTCCCGAACGCCAGGAAGTCCTGAACCCCGCTCCGGCCACAGACACCCAAGCACAAAGCCCCCGAGAGTCCAGTCGAGCATGAAGTTTTCCGATTTTGTCGCGGTGGATGCCATTCGCTCCGACATCGATGCCGACACCAAGCCGGCGGTGATCCGCGAGATGGCCGAGGCGCTCGTCGAGGCGGGAAAGATTCCGCCCGGTGAGCTCGAAGGCATCGTCAAGGCGATCATGAAGCGCGAGGATCTCGGCAGCACCGGCATCGGCCGCGGTGTGGCCGTTCCCCACACGAAGCATCCGAGCGTCGATCGCCTCGTGGGCACCGTGGCGGTGAGCCGCAAGGGGATCGAATTCGAGAGCCTCGACGGCGAGCCGGTGCAGCTCTTCTTCCTGCTCGTTTCGCCGCCGGATCGTCCGGGCGACCACCTGCGGGCGCTGGAAAACATCTCGCGGCAGCTGCGCGACGACGAATTCTGCCGGCGGCTGAAGGCGGCGCAGACGCCCGCCGAGATCGAACACCTGCTCGAGGAAGCCGATCACCACGGCTTCGTGTCGTGAGCTGCAGCGTGGCACCCATGAGCCAGGAAACCATATCCCGCGAAGTGGTCGTCGGCATCGAGCAGGGCCTTCATGCCCGGCCGGCCGATCTGCTCGCGCGCGAGGCCCGCAAGTGGCAGTCGCGGATCGAGCTCGTGGGCAAGGCGCAGCGGGTCGACGGCAAGAGCATCCTCGACGTGCTCACGCTCGCCGCCGAGGCGGGCACGCGGCTGGTGGTCGAGGCGACCGGCCCCGACGCCCGCGAGGCCGTCGAGGCGATCGGCGGCCTCTTCGACCGCAACTTCACCGACCACAACAACAGCCAGCACAACAATCAGACGAACGAAACAGCCAGTGGCGCCAGGCCGCAGTCCTGACGCCGGTCAGTCCCAGACCGAACAACCAGTCCGAACCACAAACCCGTCCGAACACGAAGGAGCCGCAACGACCCGCCTGGCGCGGACCGTGCGGGGTGTCTGATCGCCGCCCGAGAGGCGTGCGATCCACCCGCCGGAGTCCTGGCCGCCGGCGCGCGGAATGCGCCCCATGCTGAAACTCCAGGGCATCGCCGTCTCACCCGGCGTCACGATCGGCGAGGCGCTCGTCCTCGACGCCGAGGGCTTTCGGATCCCGCGCCGCTTCGTGGAGCGAAGCGCCGTCGATACCGAGCTCGAGCGGCTCAAGAATGCCGTCGCGCAGACCGCGCGGGACATCGAGCGCAACCGCGATGCGATCCGTGCCGAACTCGGCGAGCAGTATGCGGCGATCTTCGACGCCCATCTGGCGATGCTTCACGACGAGCGGCTTCAGGCGGAGCTCACCAGCGCCGTCCGCGACAAGAACTGGTGGCCCGAATATGCCGTGAGCCGCACGCTGCGGCGGTATGCGAAGGTTTTTCAAAACCTCGACAACCACATCTCGCAGCGGGCCCACGACATCTACGACATCGAGAAGGGGCTCCTCCGCAGCCTGCTCGGGCTGCGGCGCGAGACGCTCGCCGCGATCTCGCAGCCCGTCGTCGTGCTCGCCCACAACCTCACGCCGAGCGAGACGGCGAACCTCGATCGCCAGTTCGTGAAGGGCTTCGCCACCGAGCTCGGCGGCCCGGGCAGCCACACCGCGATCGTGGCCGAGGGGCTCGAGATTCCGGCCGTGGTGGGGCTCGGCCCCTTCCTCGCCGATGTGTCCGGCGGCGAGCCGGTGATCCTCGACGGCAATCAGGGCGTGGTGATCCTCCAGCCCGACGAGGAGACGATCGCCCGCTACCGTCTCGAGGTGGAGACCGCGCGGACGGTGGCTGCGAAGCTCGATCGGCTTCGCGACCTGCCCGCCGAGACGACCGATGGCGTGCGGATCCAGATCACCGGCAACATCGAGTTTCCGAGCGAGGCCGAGCACTGCCTCGCCCGCGGCTGCGACGGCATCGGCCTCTACCGCACCGAATTCCTCTACCTCACGAGCAAGAACGAGCCGACGGAAGAGGATCACTTCGCCGCCTACAGCGAGGTGGTGAAGGCGATGCAGGGGAAGCCCGTCGTCATCCGCACCCTCGACCTCGGCGCCGACAAGATGCTCACCGAGCGCACGCCCGAGGAGGAGCGGAATCCCTGCCTGGGGCTCCGCAGCATCCGCCTCTCGCTCCGTCAGCTGCCGATGTTTCGCACGCAGTTGCGGGCCATCCTGCGGTCGAGCGCGCTGGGCGACGTGCGTGTGATGTTTCCGCTGATCTCGACGATCCTCGAATTGCGGCAGGCGCGGATGGTGCTTGCCGACGTGATGGAAGATCTCGCCGAACACGGCATCGCGTTCAACGCGAAGATGCCGGTGGGCATGATGGTGGAGACGCCGGCCGCCGCGATGATGCTCGATGCATTCATCAAGGAGGTCGATTTCGTCTCCATCGGCACCAACGACCTGATCCAGTACACGCTGGCGGTCGATCGGGGCAACAAGGAGGTGGCCGACCTCTACAACGCCTGTGATCCGGCGGTGCTGCGGCTTTTGCGCCGCTCGCTGGACGTGGCGGGGGAGGCCGGCGTGCCGGCCAATGTATGCGGTCAGATGAGCGGCAGCGTGATGTACACGCAGCTGCTTCTGGGATTGGGCCTGCGGCAGCTCAGCGTGCCGGCCAGCGCCATCCCGGAGGTGAAGCAGGTGTGCCGA
>JBIIOM010000137.1:0-6801 GCA_044336925.1 Pirellulales bacterium | reverse complement strand
GAGCGGGTCTCGGTCGGCAATGGGCTCGTCGTCGCACAGACCGGTGATGGCAATGTGCATGCGATCCAGGCGGCCGACGCGGGTCCGGGCCAGCCCGCGATCGGCACGCTGCTCTGGTCGTTTCCCGCGGGCGGCGGTGGCGGGCCGGTGAGCCCGGTGGGCATCGGCACCGACATCGTCGCGGTGGCACACGACAAACAGCTCTTCGGCATCGAACGCGGCACGGGTCAGCTGCGCTGGCAGGAACGATTCGGGGTGCTCGCAGAAAGTGGCCCGGCCGTGTCGGGCAATTGGGTTTACCAGCCCGTCGGACCGAGCGGCCTGATGCGGCTGCCCACCAATCCATTTCGCCCCGGCCCGAAGGCCGAGCTGCCCACCAAGGCCGATGCGAAAGACAAGAAGAAGGCCCGCGCCGCGAAGAAGAAGTCGAAGCAGAAGGGCGCCGACAATGCCTCGCAGGAAAGCCTCGAACCGATCTCGCTCGACTCGGCGGGCACGATCCACACTCAGCCGCAGGCCTTCAACGGCGGCGTGCTCTGGTGCACCACCGATGGCACGCTCGTGGCGATCGAGCCGAGCGCCGAAGGCTGGCAGCGGAACGAGTTTTATCTCGATCGAGCGCCGGCGGGCCGGCCGGTCGTGAAGGATGGCGCGATATTCGCCGCCACGGCGGAGGGCGACCTCGTGCGGATCGACACGCTCGACGCGGCCGGCGGAGGCCTGCGGCTCACCTGGCGGGTCTTGCTCGAGGCGGCGCCCGAGGCCGACCTTTTCGTATCGAGTGACCGCGTGGTGGTATCACTCGGCGAGGACGGCCTTGCCTGCTACTCGGCCGCCACGGGCGAGCACATCTGGAGCACCTGGTTTCCCGGACGCGTGGTCGCCGTCAGCAGCACGCGCGTCTGGATCATCGACCGCGTTGGCCGCCTCACCGGCATCGACGCCGCCACTGGCGAACGCCGCGAGCGATTCTGCCTCGGCGACTTCAAACTGCCGGTCGTGAACCAGGCGACCGACAGCCTGATCCTCGCGTCGCGGAGCGGCGCGGTCGTGTCGCTCAAGCCGCTCGGCCCTCCGCCGAAACCGTAGGGTAGGCTTCAGCCTGCCATCGGTGGGGTAGGCTTCCAGCCTGCCGATTGTGGCGCATGCCTCCGGCCTGCAGATGGCTGGCTGAAGCCTACCCTACTTGCCGCGTTGCATCGGCACGCGGGCCTTCGGGTCCTGCCTCCAGACTTCCTGCAACAGGCCGTAGAGCGTCTTGTCGAACCGGAAGAGCCGGTGCGGATCCTGGAGGAAACACTCCGTGGCCACGGCGAAAAACTCGGCCGGGCTCTCGGCGGCGTAATCGTCGAAGGCCACGCTCCGCCCCTCGTCGAGCGCGTCTTCGAACCGCGCGCGGCAGTCCTCGAAGGCGGCGAGCCATCGCCGACGTTCGCGACTCGAGACGAGCGGCGGGATGCCGTCGGCCTCACCGTCGAGCATGTCGATCGCATGGGCGCACTCGTGGATCACGACCGACCGCGGTCCGTCGAGGAGCCGGCCGCCTTCGCGCACGCGGGGCCAGGAGAGCACCATGCTGCCGCCGGTCCAGGTCTCGCCGAGCCGTGGCTCCTGCCATTCGAGTTCGCCGCCCCCGTCGAGCGGCGCCGACTTCTTGGCGAGGTAGTCGCCGGGGTAGACGAGCACCGATTGGAGGCGGTCGAAAAACTCACCCGGCAGGCCGAGCGCGAGGATTCCCGCCTGGCCCGCGATCGAGAGGCGGATGTCGTCGGTGATCTCGAGACCGTTGCAGCCCTCGAACCGCTTCTCGGCGAGGAAGACGGCGATCCAGGCCCGCAGCCGCTCGCGCTGGTCGTCGTCGAGCCACGCCGTCTGCCGCACGTTGCGGGCGAGGATCTCGTTCCAGACCGCCGGAAACGGGCGGTCGCGGATCGCCCGGCGCCGTCGCTCCCGCAGCCAGCCGAACATCGTCGCGCCTCAGCCGGTCAGGACGGCTTCGAACCCGGTGGAGGCTGGATCTCGAAGCCGTATTCCCCGAGGGCGAGCGCGAGCATCACGCAGCCGACGGCGATGGCGATGAATGAGAGCACGAGCATCGCCGTGTAGACGTTGACCGGCGGCGGTGTCTGATGGTCGTCTGCCATGCTCGTGTCGCTCGTGCGTCGCTACGGAGAAAAGAACGCCGGTCAGGCCTTCAGCCGCGTGGCCACGCGGTCACCCGGCTGGATGATGCCCCGCCGAAACTCGGGAACCACGCGGCCCATGCACCGGTCCGGCTTCACGCTGATCACCTGCACCCGGCCGAGATATTCGTCGTCGCGCCAGACTTCGAGGAAGTGGCCCGCCTGCACGCCGTCATCGCCGCCGAGCGTGACCTCGACCGCGTCGTCGGCCACCGCGGTGACCACGCCGTCGATCGCCGGCACGTGGTCGCGGGGCAGGCTGTCGATCGCCAGTCCGTGCTGCTTCAGGAGCTCGCGGGCGCCGGCGACCTGCTTCTCGAGCTGCTTCTTGCGCTCGGTGGCGATCTCGAGGAACGATTCCTTCTCATGGAGGTCGCCGGCCAGCTTCGCCGTGCGATCGACCTGCTCGTCGACCTTCGCCTGCATGCCGCGGATCTGCGATCGCAGGTCGTCGACGGTCTTCGTGACCTTTTCCAATTCGGTGCGGGTGGCGGTCAGCTCGGTCTGCGCCTGCTCGCGTTCGTTCTCGCGCGATTCCTTCTTCTCGCGCAGAGCCTTGAGCTCCTTGTCTTTCTGCTCGAGCGCCGTCTGCAGCTTCGCCACGATCTGGTCGCGGGATGCTTCTTTCTCGGCCACCCGCTGCGTGAGGGTGCTGATCTGGTTCGTCAGCGAGTCGCGTTCCTTCTTCGATTCGGCGAGCTGCGCTTTGAAGCCGAGCGGCTTGCCGGCCTGCACCTGATCGGCCGTGCGCTCGATCTCCTCCCGCCAGTTCGTGTGGGTCGAATAGACGGCGATCGCGAAGCTCATGAACACGAGGCTCATGACGAACACCGCGAACACGAAGATTTTGCCGATGATGTTCATGCCGTTCCTCTTTCCCGCAGACTATCCCTGCATCGGCAGGCCGGTCAACGCATCTCCAGACCGGCTCCCCAGGGCCTTCCGCTCTTGCGCCGCCTCGAGCGCGGCGGCCGCCACAACCGCCACACATAACCCCGTCGGCACAGACCCCCATCTCAGCCAGGGGCTCTGGCGGCCGTCGGGCTCGACCTTGGCCCGGATCGTGCCGGTGTCGCGGCGGGGGCCGCGGGCCAGCAGCCGCCCCGAGCCGTCGATCCAGGCGGAAAACCCGGTGTTGGCCGCGATCACCAGCGGCGTGCGGACCTCGACGGCGCGAAAGATGCCCGCCGCAAGATGCATGTCGAGTTCGCTCGACCCCCAAAACCAGCCGTCGTTGGTGAGGTTCACGAGCACGTCCGGCCGACCGCCGGCCGCCTCGAGATCGCGCACGATCGACCGCACCGCCTCCGGCAGCGCGGTCTCGTAACAGATGGTGGGCGCCACGCGCAGGCCTTCGATCGTCACCGCCAGGCACTCGCGGCCTGCCGTGAGGCCCGCGGGCAATGGCGTGAGCCGGTAGAGCCAGGGGAAGCGATCGGCGAAAGGAACATACTCGCCGAACATGACGGGATACATCTTGTCATAGCGGCCGATCACATCCCCGTCGGCAGCGAGGAAGAGGGCCGAGTTGTAGTGCTCCGCGCCACCGGCCGCCCGCGGCGTGATCACCTGACGGTCGAGGCCCACGAGCCAGCGCGCGGCATAGCGCCTGGCAAAGGCGCCGACCGTCGCGAGCCGCTCCGCTTCGAGCACGCGGCGGGCGCGGGCCTGCCGGTCGCCGTCTGGCTCTCCCTGCCCACTTCCCGCCGCTTCGGCCACCACGCTTTCCGGCAGCGTCTCGGCGGGATCGATTTCGAGCAGGCCCCAACGCCACATCGTCTCGGGCCAGACGATGAGGTCGGGCCGCGGACCGGCCGCCGCGAGCGCCTGCACGGTGAGTTCGTCGTAATGCCTGGCCACCTGCTCGGCCGCGGCCGGGTCGTGCTTGAGTTCGGTATCGATCGACCCCTGCACCAGCAGAATGTCGAGCGGCCGGCGGGCCGATCGCGGCTCCTCGGCGAGCCGCCAGGCGCCGTAGGCAAGCGCGAGCGCCGGCACGCCCACGACCACGGCGGCCGCCCGCCATTCATTGTCCGCCCGCCGCGACCGCGGCCGCGCGAGGATCGTGGCGACACCGGCAGCCACCGCCATCACGATGCCGCCGACGCCGACGGCGCCACAGAGGTCGGCCGTCTGCAACAGCAAGGTCCAGCGCCACTGGGTGTGGCCGAGCGCCGCGAACGTGAAGCCGCCGAGCACCCAGCCGCGCAGTTGCTCGCAGCCCATCCACGCGATCGGGGCCGCCACTTCGAGCGGCCAGCCGCGGCGGTGCACGAGCCGCCGCGCCACCCAGATGAAGAGCGGCACGTACGCGGCGAGATAGGCGGAAAGCGCGACCCAGCCGATCGACGTGGCCGGATGCGGCAGCCGCAGCCAGTGGATCGCCAGCAGCCAGTGGAGGAATCCGGCCGCCCAGACCGCGACCCACGGTCTCCGACCGTCGAGCGATTCCTGCTGCACGATCGCAAGCCAGGGCAGAGGCGCGAGCCACGCGAGCATCCAGAGATCGGCCGGCGGCTGCACCAGAAACATCGCGATCGCGCCGACGACGGCGAGCACGCTCGTGTGACGGTTCATCGGGGGCCCTCGCGCTCGGCTGCCGACGGCATGAATTCCGCGATCGTCATCCCCACGGCCACCCGCGCGTCCTCGTCCACCAACTGCCGCAGGAGCCTGCCGGTGACCGGCGCCTCGAGATCCACCGTCGCGCCCCCCCAGGCAAGTTCCGCCACGCGGTCGCCTTCCAACACGGCCGCCCCTTCGGGCACGAGCCAGAGCGACATGAGAATCGTGCCGCCCGCCGCGCCGAGTTCGGGCACCACGAGCGGGTGGGCGGGGCGTTCCATGGCGCCGCCGTTCACTTCTGCTCGCGCAGCCAGGCGAGCATCACGCGGCCGACGGCGTCGAGCGATTCGGCCGAACAGTTCTCGGCCGTGTCTTGCGTGGTGTGCCACTGCGGATAGTCGAAGTCGATGACGTCGCACGTGGGGATGCGGCCGACCATCCGCAGCGGCACGTGGTCGTCTTCGACCGCATACTTCGGCCGCGGCACGAACTGCCGCACGCCCATCCGCGCGGCGACATCCCAGATCGCATCGACCACCGGCCGCGTGTCGGGCCAGGAGGCGCTGTGCTGCTCCTGCCAGATCTCGAGATTCTTGTCGGCCACCATGTCGAGGATCACGCCGGCCCGATAGCGAAACGGCGCATCCCCCTTCTGCTGTGCCGCGGCATACTCTCGCGCGAAAAAATTCGACCCGAGGCAGTAGGGATCGCGCTGCGCGACGACGTATTCCTCGGCGTCGAAGAGGACGAAGTCCACGCCCAAGGGCCCGCCGAGCGACGGCATCGCCCCGGCGAGTTCCATGAGCACGGCCACGCCACTGGCGCCGTCGTTGGCGCCGACGAATTCGCCGCGGGGCTCGACCGGGTCGCGATCGGGAAACGGCCGCGTGTCGTAGTGGGCTCCGAGCAGGATGCGTTCGGGGCGGTCGGGATGCCATTCCACGATGATGTTTTCCATCCGCACCGGTTCCCCCGTCCGCCGATCGCGAATCTGAAAGGCCTGCGATCGCACCCGGCCGCCGGCGGCCCGGAAGTGCTTCACGATCAATTCCCGCTGCTTCACCATCCCGGGCGAACCGCTCGGCCGCGGGCCGATGGCGGCGATCGCCTCGAGGTGCGCCATCGCGCGGTCGCCGGAGAAGGCCGGCAGTTCCTCGGCGCTGCCCCGCGAAACCGCCGCGACCGCAAAAGCGGCCATCGACGCGACGAGAAGAGGAACGCGGGCCTGGGAAACCATGAGCAAAGTCTACCGGCTTCTGTGGTAAAACGGGGATGTCGATCTCCAGGGCCATGCACTCGCAGGAGGGAGCCTTGCCACATCCGCGTCCATCCCGCCGCTGCCTTTCGCTCTGGTTGAAGCTCTGGGTGAAGCTCTGGGCAGGCTTGCTCGCGGCGCTCGCCGGCGGGGCGGCCAGCGGGGGCGGCGGACCGGAGAACGTGTTTCTCGTCGTCAACGCGTCGAGCGCCGACAGTCTCACCGTCGCCAACGCGTTCGCGGCGCTCCGCGGCATCCCGGCGATCAACGTGCTGATGCTGCCCTGGCAGGGGAGCGTCGAGGCGGTGCCGATCGCGACCTTCCGCGACGAACTGCTGCGGCCGATCCTGCAGGCGATCGATTCCCGCCGGCTCGCGCCGCAGATCGACCACGTGGTCTATTCCACGGACTTTCCCTGGCGGATCGACTTCGCCGCCGAGCTGCCCGAGCCGCTGGTGGGCAAAGACAAATTCCCTTCCGGCTCGCTCACCGGCATGACGACGCTCTTCGCCACGGTGCAACAGGGCAGCCCCGCCTATCTCGACACCACGAGCAACCTCTATTGGCGGCCGCTCGACTCCGCGGGCGTGCCCACCGCGACGGTGGGCTTCCGCAGTTGGTATGGCTGGGGGCCGCTCGGCGAACTCGTGGAAGCGGGTGGTTCGCGGTATCTGCTCGCGACCATGCTTGGCGTGACGGCGGGCCGCGGCAACTCGGTGCCCGAGATCATCCGGTACCTGACGGCGTCGGCCGCGGCCGACGGCACGAAGCCGCCGGGAACGATTTACTTCGTGACCA
>JBIIOM010000024.1:0-19918 GCA_044336925.1 Pirellulales bacterium | reverse complement strand
CTCCTCGACGAGCCGACGAACTTCCTCGACCTGCGGACGCAGATCCTGCTCGAGCATTTCCTGCGTGGCTATCGAGAAGCCTGTCTGATCGTGTCGCACGACCGGGCGTTTCTCGCCGCCACGTGCGACCAGACGCTCGACCTCTCCCACGGCAAGCTGACGGTCTTTCCCGGGAAGATCGACGCCTTCATGATTCACCAACGGGAGAAAAACGAGCATGTCGAGCGGACGAATGCCGCCGTGCTCGCCAAGCGCAAGCAGCTCGAGGATTTCATCGCGCGCAACAAGGCCCGGGCCTCCACCGCCTCGCGGGCGAAGTCGAAGAGCAAGCAGCTCGAAAAGCTCGAGGTCGAGGAGATCGCCGTCGACGCGCCCACCGCGGCGATCCGCTGCCCGGTCGTGTCGCCGCGGAAGGGCCCGGCCGTGCGGTGCCGCGACGTCGCGATCGGCTATCCCGAGCACCCGGTTGCGTCGGGTATCGACGTCGAAATCGTCCACGGCTCGCGGGCCGCGATCGTCGGCGACAACGGGCAGGGCAAGACGACGTTCCTGCGCACGCTCGTCGATTCGCTCGCGCCGCTTGCCGGCGACGTGAAGTGGGGCTACGGCTGCGAGATCGGCATCTACGCGCAGCACGTCTACACGAGCCTCGACGAGCGGCAGACGGTGCTCGAATACCTCGAGCGGGCGGCGACGATCGGCACGAAGCAGCAGCAGATTCTCGACCTGGCCGGCGCCATGCTCTTTCGCGGCAAGGCCGTGGAGAAGCGGGTGAGCGTGCTCTCCGGCGGCGAACGGGCGCGGCTCTGCATGGCCGGGCTGCTTCTCGGGCCGTTCAATGTCTTGGTGCTCGACGAGCCGGGCAACCATCTCGACGTAGAGACGGTCGACGCGCTCGCCCAGGCACTGCTCGACTACGAGGGCACCCTGATCTTCACGAGCCACGATCGCTCGTTCATGAAGACGGTGGCCACGAACGTGGTCGAGGTGAAGGACGGCCGCGTGACGAATTATCTCGGCGACTACGCCGCCTATCTCGCCGCCGTCACCCGCGAGATCGACGATGCCGAGGCGGGCGACGGCCGCGGCCCCGCGGCCCGCAAGCCCCCTGCCCCGCAGCCCGGCGGCAAGCAGCCGGCGAGGTCTGCCGCGGGCCGGAACGAACGCGACATCCGCAAGGAGATCGCCAATCTCGAGCGCACGATCGCCAGGCTCGATGCGGAGAAGAAGCAGCACAACACGGCGCTGCTCGCCGCCACCGAACCGGCCGAGGCGCTGCGGCTTCATACGGAGATGACGGCCGTCGCGGAGAAACTTTCCGCCGCCGAGGAGCGGTGGCTCGCGCTGCAGGAAGAGATGTAGACCGCAAAGTAGACCGCTTGCTCCGCAAGCGGATCCAGATCCGCTTCGGGACGAAGCGGTCTACTTGCCGTCGTTGCGCGACGAGAGGCTGCGGTGGACGGCGGCGGCGATGCCGTATTCGACCGTGCGGACGGAGCCGTCGACCATCGCCATGCCGCAGGCGTCGGGATGGGCGCTGCCGAACGCGATCGGCAGCGGATACTTGTTGGTTCCGCCAGTCAATCCCGTCTGGGTGCTCGGGTCGCCGCCGGCGCGGTCCTGACGCGGGGGCTCGAGGCCCACCCGAAGCACGTCGCGCTCGTGCCCCGAATAGAGGCAATGGTCGTCGTCGTCGGAGGTGCCGGCGGCGAGCAAAGCCGGGTCGACGTATTTCTCGCCGAGGAGATAGGTCCACGACGTGCCGTCGGTGACCTCGCGCAGCCGGATGAGGCTGCGCCGGAAGATCATGCCGTCGGTCGGAGGGCCGAAAGAACTCTGCCATTGGGCGTCGGTGTACCATGCATCGACGAAACTGGCCGGAGAAAAAGAGGCGCCGCTGCGATAATTGTTGGCGGAGAGCGTTCCGCTCCCCATGTTCGCCGCGTAGTCGCCGCGGACCACGGCGGTCGGCCTCCACGGGGGCGTGTCGGGAATCGCCGTGAGCAGATACTCGTGGTTCTTGCCATTGGCCCAGAGCGCTGGCCCGCGCCGGGTGGGGCAGGTGAATGTCGGCAGGGGCGTCGTGAGCCGCACGATCGCGAGATCGCGCTTCCGCGTCGGGTCGGTGACGCCGGCGCCGAGCGCATGCAAATCGGCCTGTTCGATGTGGGGCAGCAGGTTGTAGGCCCAGCCGCCGGGCTGTTTCTTGTCGCAGCCCCTGTCGGGGTCGCCCACCCAGTCGCGGCCCCAGCCGCCGGTCGGAAAGAAGCCCCGGATCTGCTCGTGGTGCAGGCAGCCGAGCGCGAGCTGGCGCAGGTTCGAGAGGCAGGTCGTCCGCCGGCCGGCCTCGCGGGCCGCGTTCACGGCCGGAAGAACCATCGCCACGAGCAGGCCGACGATCGCCACGACCACGAGCAATTCGACGAGCGTCAGGCCGCGTCGCGGCATCGCGTTCAGCGGGTTTCGCTTCATGGGGGGCCCTTCTGCCGCGGCGGCCCGATGTCGATGATGCCCATGCGTCCTTCCGGCGGTGAGGCGTCGTCCGGGGCTGCGAGCGTCTCTCCGCCCAGCACGATCGCGCTCGAGTCGGCGGCCATGATCGCGGCATTGATTCGCCAGCCCGGCCGCAATTCGTCGAAGAGCGCGAGCGTGAGGGCGTCTGAAAACCGCACGCTCATCGCGTCCGCCGAAACGAGTGTGCGGCCGTCGGTGGAATAGGCGAGCCAGAGCAGATCCCGCTCGTGGGCGGCGAGGCTGCCGGTGCGGTCGCCCGTCGCGGTGTCGAAGAGCACCACGAAGCCGCCGTTGGTGGCGCACGCCAGCCGCGTGCCGTCAGGCGACCACGCGGTGGCCTTGATGTCGCCCGGCAGCGATTCGAGGGTGAGCACCTGCCGCACGCGGGGGGCTCGCGCCGCTCCACGGGTCGGATCAAGATGGAAGAGCACGGCCTGCTTGCCCGCGCCGGCTGCGATCCGGCCTTCCGCGGTGGTGCAGCTGCTCACCGACCAGACATGCTCCCCGAATCGGTGTAGCTCCGCCACCGCCGTGAGTTCGGGATTCCAGGCCAGGAGTCGGCCATCTTTGCAGCCGGCCACGAGCATTCCGTCCGGAGTCCAGCACACACTCGCGTCGATCGCCGTGTCACCGAGCGGCAGAGGAAGTGCACGCCAGCAACCGGATGGATCGACGTGCAGCACGGCGAGCGGCCCCGAATGCTGCTCGACCGCGAGTCGACGGCGCGGCCCGTCGTAGGCCATGCCCACTGGCCTTTCCACCGGCAGGGTGACCGGGTGGCACGTGCCCGCTCGCGAGACGGAGCGCGGTGGCGTGCCGAATTGAACGGCGATGAACTCCGCGGCCCCGCGTTCATCGGGCAGCGAGAGGACCGACCGCACGATTCCCCCGTCCAGGGCGAGCGTCGTGAGCCCGGTCGTTTCCGTGGGTTTGCTCGGATCCCAGCGCCGCACGGTGCCGTCGGCGCCCGCCGTCAGCAGGTCGCCCTGCGGGTGGAACGCGGCATCCCAGACGCGGCCGAGGTGGCCCACCAGCCTTTTCTCCAGGCGACCGTCCGCTACGCCGAAGACCCTCACCACGCCATCCTTCGCCGCCGTCGCCGCCGACCGGCCGTCAGGGGAGAAGCAGCAGGCTTGCACCCAGTCGGGGTGGTGGGGCAGTTGGCGGAGCAGCGTTCCATCGGCGATGTTCCACAGGCTGGGACTGCCGTCGTGCGCCGCACACAGAAGCAGCCGGGCATCGGGCGAGACGGCGATGCGCGGCAGGGTTCTCTTCGACGCGTCGATCCTGCGGATGAGGCGGCCATCGGCGGCATCGAGCAAAAACGCGGAGTCGCCGCAGGCGACGGCGATCATCGCGTTGTCCACGGGGCAGATCGATTCGATGTCGGCATCGGGCCGCACGGAGTCGCCGAAGTCGTGAAACACCCGGGCAGCGATGTCGTCCGGGCCGTCGCCCGTCGCCGGCATCGTCCGCACGACCCGATCCTCGCCGCCAAACACGATCGCCTCTCCCCCGGCCGTAAACGCCACGCCGAAGAGCGGCGAGCCCACCGGACCGGTGCCGCCGAGGGCTTTGCCGGCGGCGGACCAGAGCCGCACCCGCCCATCCTGCCCCACCGTGGCGATGCGGCCGCCATCCGGCGCGAAGGCGATGCCGTTGATCTCGTCGTGCGCATGGATCTTGACCGGCAACGTGCGGGCCGGCGCATCGAGCGGAGCCAGCAGGAGCGCGCCATCGGCGGTGCCCGCGGCGATCGACCGGCCGTCGGGTGAAATCGCGATCGCATGGATACCGGGCCGGCGGCCATCGGGCGGGCGGTCCGTCTCGAGCACGACCGCATCCTCGCCGTGCACGCGGCAGGCCAGCCAGCGGCCGGCGATCGAATCCGCCAGCTCTGGGTCGATCTTCACACAGGCGCGGAGATGGCTGTCGGCGCCGGCGGCGTTGCCGGTGCGCCAGGCATCGAATCCGCGGCGCAATTCGGCGGTGGCCTCGTGGCGACGGATGTCGGCGCGATAGGCGGCCTGCTTGGCGGTCTCGATCGACCGCTCTCGCATCGACCACCCCGCCAGCAGCGCCGCGGCCACGACTGCTGCGCCAAGCCCGGTCACGAGCGGCCGGCGGGCCACCTCGCGGGCGAGCCATCCAATCGGCGAAAGCGGTCGCGCGAGCGTCGGCCGGCCGTCGAGATAGCGGGTCAGGTCGGCCGCGAGTTCGGCCGCGGAGTGATAACGGTCGCCGGGCCGCTTGGCCAGGCACCTGAGGCAGACGGCGCCGAGATCCCGTGGCACGCCGGCCGAGACGCGGTCGGCCGGCGGGGGATCGTCGAGCAACACCCGGCGAAATGTCTCCGCATCGGTGCGGCCGGCCCGCAGGTTGCGGCCGGTCAGGAGACGATCGAGCAGGATGCCGAGCGCGTGGATGTCGGTCGCCGGACCGACCGGGCCGAACGCGGCGTCGATCTGTTCGGGCGCCATCCAGGCGGGCGTGCCGAGCCGCATGCCCGACTGTGTGAGCTGCGTGAGGGCGTCGTCGGCCGCCTCGTTGGTGTCGAAGACTTTGCCGAGGCCAAAGTCGCAGAGCTTCACCGTGAAGCCGTCGTCGGGGAGGATCGCGAGATCCCGCGACGCGGCATCGACGGGCACGAGGAGCACGTTCGCGGGCTTGATGTCGCGATGGACGATTTTGTGGGCATGGGCATGCGCCACGGCCTGGGCGAGCGCCCGCACGAGCTTGGCTGCCAGGCGCGGTTGGAGCGGTCCGGGATGCCGTTCGAGCCAGTCGGCGAGGCTGCCGCCCGGGCAATATTCCTGCGCGATGAAGACGAGCCCGTCCGCCTCCCCCACCTCGTGGATGCCGACGATGTGCGGATGGATGAGCCGGGCGGCGATCTCGGCCTCGCGGATGAACCGGCGGCGCACGTCATGCGAGAGCAGCGCCTCGGGGCGGGCGATCTTCAAGGCCACGCTGCGGCGGAGCGCGGGGTCGATGGCCTCGGCCACGTAGGCGAAGCCGCCGCGGCCCGCCTCGCGCACGATCTGAAAGCGGCCCACGGCTCGCGGCAGCGCGGCCTGCGCCTCCGTCGGCCGGGCATCGGCGGCGGCCGCCTGCCGCAGGAGGAGGATCGCGTCGAGGGCGCCGGCGAGCGCGGGATCGGCGAGCGAGCGGTCGTCGGGCATCGCGACGGCTTGATCGGCCGGCATGCCCCCGAGGCAGTCGTCGATCGCCGCGAGCCGTTCGGCCGCGCCGGCATCGTCTGTCTCAGGGTTTGCGATCGTGGATTCGTGTCGCATCGTCGGTGGAACGGAGTTCGTCCTGCAGTTTCTGCACGGCCCGGTACCAGAGTTTTCTCACGGCCTCCGGCGAACGGCCGAATCGGTCGCCGATCTGCTGAAACGAAAGATCGTCCCAGTAGCGCATCCTGAGGACGATGCGGTAGTCGTCGGGTAGCCGGGCAATCACCGCCTCCACCGTCGCGGCGTCCTCGCGGCGGATGATCGAGCCGTCGGGCGGCCGCGACCGGTCGGGTGGCCAGGAAGGGAGCGTCTGCCCGTCGCCGTGGCGATGGGCGAGCGAGGCCAGGCTGGTCTCTTTCGCGACGTCACGCTTCTGCGAGAGTTCGTAGCGACGGACGGCGTCGCGCAGGTTGTTTTGCAGGATGGAACGCAGCCAGGCGTAGAATTCCTCCGGCGTGCTGCCGGCGAACCGCCGGAAGTCACGATGCGCCTCGATCGCCGTTTCCTGCACGAGGTCCGAGGCGCCAAACTTCGCCTGGAGCCCGCGGGGCATCTCCTTGTTGGCCAGAAACAGGAGATAGGCCCGCGCCGATTCGAAGAGGCTGCCGATCGCCGTCCCAGACCCGTGGCGGGCCTCCTCGAGCAGGTGCCCGATCTGCTGGTCGTGCGCGTCGGGGGGGATCTGCGTGGCCATGCTGCATCCGGGCAGGCGGGCGGTGGCGGTCTGAGCGGACCGCCGCCAGCGCTGAGACTACCCGCTCCATGCCCCTTTGGCGACCGGCCGCCGGGCGAAAAAGTGGTGAGTTTTGCGGCGTGCCGGCACGGGGACGGGAGACGTCGTGCGGGCCGGGCCAGGCTGTCCTGGCCAGGGAGTTGCACCCCTTGGCAATGCGGATTATAAAATTTCGGATTTTGAAGTTGTCCTTCCGAGAAACGCTCGTGAGCGTGAAGGTCGTCGCCGGAGATTTCACCCGGTGTGGCCCCCTGAACAACACGTGAGTCTTTCCGCCCTCGTCGGCGGTGTTTGTCTCGCGGTGTTTTCGTTGTTCAGCGTCGCTCCCTGCTGATCGCGTGGCTCGTTCCACGGCTCACCGTCTCCGTCGGCTGCACCTTTGCGTCTCGCGCATGGGGGCTGGTGGCATGAACGCCTGGAAAAGAATCGTCGTTGCATTGGCAACAGTTCTGGTCACGGGAGCCGTCGGGCTGCTCGCCCCGCCGGCCCCTGCCGAGGTGATCGGCAACTGGGATTTTTCAAGCGGGGCTCCACTGACCGCCCAGTCGAGTATCTCTGGTATGTCGCTGGTTTCTTTGCCGACGACGGGTATTTATGCCGCCTTCGGTGGACCGCCCAATCCACCACCGCTCGAATATAAATCGACCTCGGAATTTGGGATCACGTCGCTTGCCGGGAACACAGGCCGCGTGATGAGGGTCCCCGACATGAGCGGCCGCGGCCCCGCGACGGGCCTGATGGCGACATTTCCGTTGCGGGCAAATGGCGTCAGCAGCGCCGGTCCGGCTGTGAAACTCAATCGCTATTCGGTGGTCATGGACGTGCTGGTGCCAAGCACGAGTTTCGGCGGACCGAAAGACTACATCAATCTCTTCCAGCCGCGGGCGAATGCCGACGGCTCGCTTTTCCTGCGCGAGCCTTCACGGAGTATCGGAGGAGCGAACTATTCTCAGCCAAACACGTTCTTGCCAGACACATGGTATCGACTGGCGCTGGTCATGAATCTCGACGCGGCATCGAACGTGCCGCGTTATGAGTCGTTTTTAAATGGACAGAAGGTTGGAGAAATCATCTGGGACAATATCGTCGTGGAAAACGACCGCGACGACGCCCTGAAGACTCGAGACCTCGTCGTCGACGGAGCATGGTCGATCGGGTCAGCCACCGATACGCATCCACTTCTCGGCAGCTACTATCCATCGTCGTCGGCGTTCTTTCTCTTCAATGACAACAATGGCGAGCTTGGCGAACTCTACGTGGCCAACCTGCAGTTCCGCGACTCCGCGATGACGCAGGCGGAGGTGGCGCAGTTGGGGGCGGCGACCGGTGGCGTGATCGCCGTGCCCGAGCCGACGTCGCTCGTGATCGCGGGCACCGCCCTGCTCTGCCTCGGCGGTGCGGCGGTGCGGCGTCAGAGGACGGCGTCGAGCCGGCAGGGCCGGCGAAACCGCGCCTCTGGATAGAAGCGGTTGCCCCAGCCAGAGCCCGTCTCGCACCGCACGAAATCCTCGGGCCGCGTGAGGAGCGCGATCGGCCGGTTGGCGATGCCCCGCGCGGCGAGAAACGTCGAGCGGTCGATCAGTTCGAGCGGCGACTCGAAAAACGACGGCAGGTCATCGAACTGGTCGTGCGGATCGATCGTCGCCGTGCCCTGCACGCCGGGGAGTTGATACATGAGCGACCAGCCGTAGATCTCGGGCCGGCGGCCCGGGGTGTCGTCGAGCGGGGCCTGGCGCGGGCCGCGGGGTGGGCCGATGGCCAGATCGGCCGGTGCGGCGAGCGCCGCGCCGACGCGGCACGTCCGCCCGAGCGCCCGGTGCAGGGCCACGATCCGCCGGAGCTGGTCCGACGACCGCGGCGCGTGCGGCAGAAGCCGGCTGTCTTCCGACACGTCGATCGTCCATGCGGCCCCCGACCGCGAATCGCGGTGCAGGATTGCGAGCCCCGCCAAGAGTGGCCGCAGCAGCCGGCCGCCGCGGCGGCTCCCGTCAGGCGACATTGGCCCGCCGGGGGGTGTCTCCGCGACGAGCCTGACGTGAGTGCTGACGAATGCCCGCGGATGGTCGTGAAAGCGGCTCATAAAGGCCTCATGGATGGACGGCCGAGGATGACGTTCCACCTACGAAGGGCGGAAAGAGCGGCCGCGGCGGACGCGACCGGCCCCTGAAAAAATTCGGTCGGCGTCGTTCGAGGCTGAAAAAACAGGCCTGCGGAGGGTATTCTGTTTCGGCCGGCGGCGGCTCGGTCCCCTCATTCGTTGGGGCCATGCCGCGGCGGCGCCCCGCGGAACCATTCATGGACTCGCTCAGCCGGCACGAACAGCTCCTCCGCGTCTTCCATCTCATCGACATCCTTTTCGGCGCCCGGCAGCCGCTCACCACGGCCGAGCTCAAGGACAAGCTGCGCAGCCGGGGCGTGATCGAGGAGATGTCCGACAAGAACATCCGCCGCGACCTCGAGTTTCTGGAAAAATTCGGCTACGCGGTGAAGCGGTCGCGGAAGCGGTCGGACCGCGGCGCGTCGTGCCAGGCCTGGTCGATCGAGCCGGGCAAGGGGAAGGTGGAGTTGACGGCGCCTGCGATCTCGCTGCCGGAGCTCCTCTCGCTCGCCGTGGCACGCGACTTTCTCGCGCCGCTGGCCGGCACGTTTTACTGGCGGGGCATCAGCCAGCTCATGGCCCGCGTGGAGAGCGTGGCCACGCCGCAGCTGCTCGACTATGTCGACAAGCACAAGGACGGCCTCGTCGTGCACCCCAAGCCGCCCGTCGCCAAATACGGCGCCCGCACGCTCAACGCAATCAACCGGGCGATCCGCCACTCGCTCGAACTGAAGATCCGCTATTCGAGCCTCGCCGACGGCAAGCCGAAGGCCTCGGTGATCCATCCCGAGTCGCTCGTGCTCTACGACGGCAGCATCTACGTGGCCGCCTATCGGCCGCGGGCCGCGGGAACCCGGGCCGGGGGGGCTGATGGCGACGACACGATCCGGTTTTTCAAGCTCGACCGGATCGCCGATGCCAAGCCCTCGTCGCGCACGTTCAAGCGGCGCAGCGAATCGGTCGAGGCGCTGCTCGCCGACAGCATCACGATCTTCCGTTCGGCCGATCCGCCGCGGCGCTACAAGATCCGCATCGACGCCTCCCGGGCCCGCTGGGCGCGGGAGAAGCCGTTTCATCCGCGGCAGAAGGTCCGCGAGCAGGCCGACGGCAGCCTACTGCTCGAGATCGACCGCGCCTGGGACGACGAGATGATCCCGCAATTGCTCGGCCTCGCGGATTGCGTCGAGGTGCTCGAGCCGGCGGACGTCCGCGAGCGGATCCTCGAGATCGCCCAGCGGATCGCCGCCAAATACGTCTGCCAGCACCTGCGCTCGTTCGAGGAGATCTATGCCGGACGTGCCTGATCATCGCGACGAGCGGCTGCGATCGCGCCGCCGATTCGCCGTGGAGTCGCTCTCGGCGGTCGCGTCGGGCTGCCTCGCGGCCGCGGGCGGCCGGGCCGCCGAGGCCGTGGTCGAGAAGGCCGTCGGCGTGCTCGCCGACTATGCCCTCGCGGATGATCCCGCCACCCGGTGCGAGCCTGTCGCTGAGGGGGAGGTCGCAGGTGGCTGCTACAGCTCGTGCCGCCTCGTGAGCCAGAGGTGGCGCGGCGCGGAGTGGGCCCACGAGCTCTCCGTCTACTGCCCGCCCGATCCCGTGTCGAAGCGGACGATGCTGCTCTGGATCGACGGCGGCAGTGCGGGGAAGGTGCCGGAGGCCGGCAAGGGGGCTGGGCCCTCCGACGCGGTGAAGACGCTCGCGCTCTTCGCCAACGCGGCAGGCCTGCCCGCCGCGGTGATTCGCCAGGTGCCCTACCAGCCGCTGTTCGACGGGCTCTCCGAAGACGACCTGATCGCCCACACGTTCGTCGAGTTTGCCCGCACGGGGGATGCGTCGTGGCCGCTCCTCCTGCCGATGGTGAAGGCGGCGGTCGAGGCGATGACCGCGGCCGGTGAGATCGCGCGGGATCGGTTCGGGCTCGACGTGGACGGCTTCGTCGTCACCGGGGCGAGCAAGCGCGGCTGGACGACCTGGCTGGCCGCGGCGGTGGACGACCGCGTCTGCGCCGCCCTGCCGATGGTGATCGACATGCTCTCGCTCGAGCGGCACGTGGAGCTCCAGTTCGCCAGCTTCGGCGGGCTGTCGGAGCAGCTCGAGGATTACACGTCGCGCGGCATCGAGAAGCTCCTGCAGACGCCGCGTGGGGACGAGCTCATCGGCATCGTCGATCCCTACCGCTATCGCGACAGGATCACGCAGCCGAAGCTGATCGCGCTTGGCACCAACGATCCCTACTGGCCGCTCGAATCGCTCGACCTCTATTTTGGCGGGCTGCCCGGCCCGCGCTGGGTCTCCTATGCGCCGAACGCCGGCCACGGCCTGCCGCCGGCCCGCATCGCCGGCCTCGTGGCGGCGCTCGGCCGTCACGCGATCGGCGAAGAGCGGCTTCCCGACCTGCGCTGGGAATTCGCGCCGACGCCCGAGAGCGTGGCATGCACGGTGCGGTCCAACGAGCAGCCCACGGACGTGATTCTTTGGCAGGCCGCCGCGCCCAGCCGCGACTTTCGGCAGGCCCGCTGGACGTCCGCGCCCGTTGCGGCTGCGGCCGGCGGTGCGGCATCCTGGCGGGCGACGGTGGCCCGGCCGGCCGCGGGGCATGCGGCAATGCTCGTCGAATGCCACTATGCGCGGGAGCCCGTGCCGCTCGTGCTCACGACGAGCGTGCACGTGCAGTCGGCCGGATGAGGATTCAGCGGTTTGTCTGACGGAGTCGGATGATGCGTTGGTTTTGGATCGATCAATTCAAGGAGTTCGTGCGCGGCCGCAAGGCGCGGGCGGTGAAGGCCGTCACGCTCGCGGAGGAGCATCTCCACGACCACTTCCCCGGTGCGGCGATGATGCCCACCACGCTCGTCATCGAGGGGATGGCCCAGACGGCGGGCATCCTCGTGGCCGACTCGCTCGACTACAAGAAGCAGGTGGTGCTCGCCAAGGTGGCGAAGGCCGACTTCCAGTTCGACGCGGTGCCGGGCGACACGCTCGAATACCTGGCGGAGATCGTCGAGACGATGGCGGGCGGCTCGCTCGTGAACGTGACCAGTCGCGTGGGCGAGCGGCTCCACGGCGAAGCCGAGCTTTACTTCGCCCATCTCGAGACGGGCGTCGTCGTGCCGAGGCTGTTCAAGACCGACGAAATGCACCGCTGGCTCGACAACCTGCGGATCTACGACGTGGCCGTGAACGTCGACGGCAGCCCAGTGGTCCGCGGCACCGGGGAGTAGACCGCTTGCTCCGCAAGCGGATCCCCGCCGGCTCACGGGCGGCAGAAGTCGCCTCGCGTTGTCCCTCGCGGACTCGGTCCAAATGCTCGTCGAGCTTCAGCCGACCCGCTCGCCTCCTTGAAAGTAGACCGCTTGCTCCGCAAGCGGCTGAAGATCCGCTTGCGGAGCAAGCGGTCTACTTGCCAGCAAGCGCCGCCAGGGGCACTTCGACCCAGTCGGGGCGGTTGTGCAGTTCGTAGGCGAGTTCGTAGATCGCCTTGTCGAGCGTGTAGGCGGCGAGCAGGCCGTCGGCTTCTGATGCATCGGTCGGCCACCAGGCGTGGCCCCGCGCGATCTCGCGGTAGGCGTCGAGATAGGTTTGTTCGAGCAGCGCGAGGTCATCAACGCGGTAGGTGCCGCCGGTCGTCCGGGCGACGTGCCGCAACAGATAATCGAACGAGCGGCACATGCCGGCCACGTCCTTGCAGACGCTCGTCTTCGCCCGGCGCTCCTCGAGCGAACGGCCCGGCTCCCCCTCGAAGTCGATCACGAAGACGCGCACGTCGTCAGGGGCGACGAGCACCTGCCCCAGATGAAAATCGCCGTGCACGCGGATGTCGCTCGCGGTGACCGGCAAGTGCGCGAGCGCCTCGAGGCCCGCGATCAGCCGGTCGGGGCGGGCGAGCGCCGTCGGCAGCCGCGCGGCCGCCAGCTTAAAAACCTCCCGCGCATGCGCCGTCATCCGCGCCGCCGCCGCGCTGCGTCCGGCGGCCGTCGCCGGCTCCGGGGCGAAGGCCGCGCGGTCCATCCGCGAGCCCAAGGCGCGGTGCATGCCGGCCGTCGCGCGGCCGAGCGCGGCGACGATACCGAGGATGTCCGCGCGGTGCGGGCCGGAAAGCCCCCCTGCACCGCTGAGCGCCACGAGCGTGTCCCACGCGCTCGTGCAAGCCGGGGCGAAGTCGTGCACGGTGGCGATCGCCGTGGTCGCGCCGTCGGCTCGATGTTCGAGCCAGCCACGGAGCCGGGGCGTGCCGTCCCAGGGGGCATCGCGGGAGAGAAACTCGCCGATCTCCACCTCCGGCTGGATCCCCTCGCGGCAGCGGCGGAGCAGCTTCACCGCGTAGGCGGCGCCCGCAGTCCGCACGAGCATCGAGGTATTCGAGGCGTCGCCCCCGAGCGGCGCGACGGTCGGCGCTTCGAAGCCGCGCGGCGCGGAGGAGTGCGTGGCATGGCCCTCGAATGAGCCGCGGGCGGCCGTCGTGGTGCCGCCACCGAGCGCCGCATCGACGAGCCAGCCGGCGAAGGCCGGCGTAAGCGAGGCGTCGCGGCCCTCCCGATCGACCGGCACGACATACCGTGACTTCTCCCCGCTCGCCATTGCCACCTCGACGATCGCGAGCGTGATGCCGCCGGGCAGTTCGGCCTGATCGGTGACGGCGACCGCGGCGATCGACTCCCCCTTCGCCGCAAACCAGCGGGCGGTCGGCAGCCAGGCGGCGATCCGGTCTGTGATAATCATAAGATAATCATAGGATGGCCATGGGATGGTCATGGGAGCGTGAGCCGATAGACCTGCACGGGGTGCTCGGGCGTGCAGGAGATGGTGATCTCGTCGGGCGGCCACTCCTCGTCGTCGCCGGTCAGCAGGTCGTGGGCGTGGATGGTGTCGGCGTCCTCGAGGCCGAGCGCCTTCCGGTCGAGCGTGAGGCTGCCGGACCGCGGCTCATGCGGCTCGAGATTCACGATCACGAGCACGCGGCTGCCGCTCGCGGGGTCGTATTTGCACCAGCCGAGCAGGAAAGGATCGTCGATCTCCTGCATGAGCGGCGGGCGGACGCGGTGGAGCGCCGGTTCGCTCCGCCGGATCTCGTTGAGCCTGCGGATGAACGGGGCGAGGCTGTGGGCCGCGTCGAGATTCCACGCCTTGATCTCGTACTTCTCCGAGTCGAGGTATTCCTCGCCGCCGGGATCCCGCGGCGTCGCCTCGAGCAATTCCATCGCCGGGCCGTAGATGCCCCAGTTGCCGACGGAGAGCGCCGCCAGCGTGAGCCGCACCTCGAACATCGCCGCGCCGCCGCGCTGGAGCGTCTCGTGGAGGATGTCGGGCGTGTTGGGCCAGAAGTTGGGGCGGAAGAATTCGGAGACCGGGGGCGTCGTCACCTCGCGGAAATAATCGGCCGTCTCCTGCTTCTCCGTTCGCCATGTGAAGTAGGTGTAGGACTGCGTGAAGCCGAGCTTGGCGAGGCGATACATCGTCTTCGGCCGCGTGAAGGCCTCGGAAAGAAAGAGCACGTCGGGATGCGTGCGGTGGATGTCGGCGATGAGCCATTCCCAGAATGCAAAAGGCTTCGTGTGGGGATTGTCGACGCGGAAGATCCTGACGCCCTGCTCCGCCCAGAAGCGAAACACGCCGCCGAGCGCGTCCCAGAGCTGCCGCCAATGATCCGACTGGAAGTCGAAGGGGACGATGTCTTGGTATTTCTTGGGCGGGTTCTCGGCGTATTGGATCGTGCCGTCGGCGCGGTGGCGAAACCACTCGGGATGTTCCTTCACCCACGGATGATCGGGGGAGCACTGCACCGCCATGTCGAGCGCGATCTCGAGGCCGAACGCCTCGGCGCGGCTGCGCAGCCGGGCGAAATCGTCGAACGAACCGAGCTGCGGATGGATCGCGGTGTGGCCCCCTTCCGGGCTGCCGATGCCCCAGGGGCTGCCGACGTCGTCGGGCGCCGCGTCGAGCGCGTTGTTGCGGCCCTTGCGAAACGACCTGCCGATCGGGTGGATCGGCGTCAGGTAGAGCACGTCGAAGCCCAGCGACCGCACGTAGTCGAGCCGGTCGGCGAGGTCGGCGAACGTGCCGTGCTTGCCCGTGGGGCCCCACGACCGCGGAAAGACCTCGTACCACGCGCTGAACCGCGCCTTTTCGCGGTCGACCCACACGGCTCGCGGCGGGTCGAGCCGCGTCTCGTCGCGGCGGTCTGCATAGAGCGACATCAGTTCCTTGAGCCGTTCGCCGCGCACGACCTCCGCCCACGCCGGAGACCGCACCTGGAGCGCGAGCTCCTCGATCGCCCGCGCGTCGGCGGGGGGCGCGAGGTGGGCGGCGGCGGCCACGATCTGCGCTCCCACGACGAGTTCGACCGCGAGGTTTTCGCCGGCGGCCTCGCGGCGGCCGAGGTCGCGGAGCCAGGTGCCGAAGGCGTCGATGCGGGCGGTCACGACGTAGTGCCAGAGACCGATGCGGTCGGCGACGAACGAGGCGGTCCAGCGGTCGTTGCCCTGGCACTCCATCGGGATCACGGTCCACTGCCCCGTGTCGCCATGCCGCACGTGCAGCCGGCATTCGAGTTCCTCGTGGCCGTCGCAGATGATGTCGGCCTCGACGGTGACGACGTCGCCGCGCACGCGCTTCACCGCGAAGCGGCCCCCGTCCACCTCGGGGCCCACGCGGTCGATCGCCACCCGGCGCCTCAGGTGGTTGGGCAGTTCACTGGTCTTCTCCGGCACGATTCGCTCCAACAGGTTTCAGGCGGCAAAAGCCGGCGGAAAGTGTAAGACGAGCGCCGCCCAAAACGCGACCGCAATTTCACGCCCTCCACGTCCGCCAACGACACTGCCACCCGACCCGCGGAAAACGCCGCGACTCTCCTCGCTCGCGCGTCGGGCTTCCGTGTCAGCCAGCCTCGAGCAGGGCGAGTTCGGCCGTGAGGCCGGGGCCGAAGGCCATCGCGAGGCACGGGCCTTCGCCACGGCGGAAGAGCCGCTCGAGGATGAAGAGGATCGTCGCGCTCGACATGTTGCCATGCTCGGCGAGGACGGCGTGCGAGATGTCGAGCGCCCCGGGCGGCAGCGCGAGCGCTTCCTGCACGCTCGCGAGCACCCGCGGCCCGCCGGGATGCACGGCCCACGACCGCACGTCGCCCGCTGCGAGGCCGTGCGCCGCGAGCGACTCCCGCACGAGGCCGCCGATGTCGCGGGCGATCGTGCCGGGCACCTGCGCCGAGAGGCTCATCTCGAAACCGTTGTCGCCGATCACCCAGCCCATCTGGTCGCTCGACGCAGGCAGCACCCGCGACGATTGCGCCGCGAGCCGCCAGGCCCCGGCTTCGCGGCCGCGATGGTGCCCCGCGCCGACGCCGACCACGGCTCCGGCGCCGTCGGCGAAGATGCTGTTGGCCACGACATGGTCGCTGCGGGAGCCGTATTGGAAGTGGAGGCTGCAGAGTTCGACGCAGACGACGAGCAACGCGGCCGCCGGGTCGGCCGTGGCAAAGGCGTCGGCCACCCGCAGGGCGTTGAAGGCGCCGTGGCAGCCCATGAAGCCGACGTGCGTGCGGGCCACGCCGTCACTGAGGCCGAGGGCGTGGATCACCTCGAGGTCGACGCCGGGGTTGGCAAACCCGGTGCAGGAGCAGGTGACGAGGTGGGTGATGTCGCAGGCGGCGATGCGGCCCGACTCCAGCGCGAGCCGGGCGGCAGTGGTCGCGAGTCCGCCTGCCCGCTCCTGATAGCGGGCCATCCGCGCGGCGGTCGTCGGGCCGCTGTCGTCGGCGTCGGCCGCCGGTGGATAGAAGGTCTGCGCGAAAGGCTGGTCGGTCGGTTCTTCGAGGAGCACCGAGCCGCGGGTGCGGATGCGCGTCTGGCGGTAGATCGCGGCGAGCGTCCGTTCGCGGCCCGGCTCGGCGTTGGCGAAGCCCACGGCGAGCGTGGCGGCGTCGGCCTGCGCGATGGTTCGCTCCGGTGCCGCCGTGCCGATGCCGAGAATCGTGAGGCTCATGCCGCGGCCTCCTGGAGTGTTGTTGCGGGCGCGATCCGCGGCGAGCCAACCACGAGCGGCATCACGCTCGCCGCGATCGCGGGGGCAAACCGGGCGACGCGGATCGCCGCGGCCACGAGCCAGGGATGCCGCACGGCGAGCGCCACCCGCCGGCAGCGGGCGTGGTGCGACGCGAAGAAGTGGTCGTGCCCGCGCGCGAAGGCTGCGGCGATCTCCGCGGGCGAGCCGCCGGCGACGATCGCCTCGGCGAGCAGCCGGCCGCTCACGAGCGCCCAGCCCATGCCCTCGCCTGTGAATGGTTCCACGTAGCCTGCGGCATCGCCGATCCGGCAGAGCCGCCCCTGGCTGCCGGCCCCGAGCGGCGCGCGGTGGGTGAGCGCGGGCGTGGCCCGCACGTGGGCTGCGTTTAGGCTCTCGACGTCGAGGCGCATCCCGGCGCCCGCGAGCGACTCTTGAAGCAGCGCCGCGATGGCGGCATGCGGGCGGCCCGCGCGGGCGACCGCCTGCGGTTCGATCGCGGCGGCGATGTCGATCCGGCCGTCTTCGAGCCGCACGATCCCCGCATAGCCGTCGCGGCCAACGGCCATCACGAGTGTGCCGGCGGGGAGGTCGCTGGCCGCAGCTGAGAGCGAGAGGCCGACGCCGATGCGGCTTTCGGCCGTCACAACCCGCCGCGCCTCCCGCCGGTGCGAGGGGCTCGATGCCATTCCCTCGCACTCAATCCGCACGTGATCCGCAAGCCCCGTCGCGATCACGGCATGATCCGCCTCGAGCGCGATCGCCGCATCCGGTGTGGCCGCCGGTCGCAGCGTGAACCGCACGCGATCGGCCGCCTCCGTGATCGAGCCGATCGTCGTCTGCGGCAGCCAGTCAGCGCCGGCTCGAATCGCCCGCCTGACGAGCATCGTGTCGAGCGACTCGCGCGAGAGCGTGGCGCCGGCGAGTGGCAGCCGCGCCGCGCAGCCGCCCGACACGAGTTGCACCGCTTGGAGCGGCACCGGCCGGGCGTCGTCCACGGCGAAGGCATCGAGGCTCTGCAGTTCGGCGAGCGCCGTCGGCGACAGGCAGCAGCCGCAGACCTTTTCGCGCGGCATCGTGGCCCGATCGACGAGCAAGACGCGGCGGCCGGCGCGGGCGAGCCGGATCGCGGCCGCGGAGCCAGCCGGCCCGGCGCCGATCACGACCGCATGCCAGTGGCGGTCGGCGGCTGCGGATGGCGTGAGCGTGGCCTCAATCATGCGGTTGCTCCCGGTGGCTTGCGCCGCCAGGTGATGACCGCCCGTTCGGGCCAGGCCCGCCGGATCACGGCGCCGTGCAGGCCGGCGCGGTCGAAGAGGTCGCGGTATTCGGGGAGCGTTCGCGCGGCGCGGACGGAAAGCGGTCCATCGACGCGGGCCACGCGCGACCGCGAGAGCACGGTCGTGCCGACCATCGCGAGCACGAGCCCAGCCCTGCTCCGCAGCAGATCGGACACGACGACGCCGATCCGCGCGGCGGCCGCGAGCGACTGGAGGACGCGGATCGCGTCGGCGTCGTCGAGGTGGTGCAGGAAGAGCGACGTCGTGGCAATGTCGCTGGCGGGGCAGCCGTCGGCGACGACGTCGCGCACGGTGAATGCCACCTCGGCTGTGGTGGTGTTCGGAGACTCGGCCGCCTGCGTCGTCGCGCGGTCGATCGCCCGCGGGCTCAGGTCGATGCCGGTGATCCGCACGGCGGGCGCTTGCGCAGCGCGGCCGGGCTTTGCAGTCAGCCGCGCGAGCCGGCGGGCGAGGGCCAGCGTCACGTCCCCTCCGCCGCAGGCGACGTCAACGACCTCCAGCGGTAATTGCCGCGGCTGCGTGTCGGCGGTGAGCCGGCGGATCGCGGCGGCCAGTTGCGCGGCGGTTCCGGAGAAGGCGTTGATCCGGGCGAGCGCGGAGAGCGCGTGGAGGTGATCGGCCGTGGCGAGCGATGGGTCGTCCATCAACTCGGCCTGACGCGACGGTGCGACCGTCCAGAGACTCACGGCAGACCTCCTCGGCCGCGGAGTGCGGCACGGACAGGTCTCACTATATCCGCTTTGCGCCGACGCGGATTGTCAAGGGCCGGGCGGGCACGGCGGCGTCTGGCCGCCCTCCTCCACCACGACATGCCCGCTCGAGACGACACCTTGGCCGCAATCGTCTGGGCACGGGCTCGAATGCGACGCGACCACGGGGCCGGGCATCGCGGCTGCCGGTGCGGCACCGGCAGGCATCATGACTGCGGGCGGCACGGTGGGCGCTGCCGGCATGGCGGCGGGCTGCGGCTGCGGATAGACCGGCGGCGCGTAAGGGGGCGCGTAGGCGTAATCGTTGCGATGATGCGCGCAGCCCATGCAGACCGCGATCAACGCGCCGCACGCAAACCAACCGAGCCTCGTCATGGCGAAAACCTCCTCGTGACGGGGCGGGAGGATAGGCAGGCTACCCCGCCGGGGCAATGCCGGAAGTGGCCGCGAAAGTAGACCGCTTGCTCCGCAAGCGGATCCAGATCCGCTTCGGGACGAAGCGGTCTACTTGGCGGGAATCCGCTTGCGGAGCAAGCGGTCTCCAAAACTTTTGCCCCTCGCCGCCCATGCTCTCGTCTTCAGGGTGAGGAGGTCACGCCATGAACTACCGCTTTTTCGATCCCGCGGCCGACACGACGGTCGCAAGCGGACATCTGCCGCACTGGGAGCAGGAGAATGCCTACTACTTCCTGACGTTTCGCACGGCCGATTCGCTCCCGGCTGGCGTTCACGCCGAGTGGCTGGCCGACCGCCACCGCTGGCTGCGTGGCCACGGGATCGACCCGATGTCAGACAGTTGGACCACGCTCGTCGAGCAGCTGCCGCGTCCGCAGAGGCAGGAGTTCACCGGGCGGTTTGCGCGATTCTGGCAGCGTCAGCTCGACGCCTGTCATGGTGAGTGCCGGCTGCGTGATCCCGGGCTCCGCCGGATGGTCGCGGAGAGTGTCTTGTTTTTCGACGGGGAGCGCTACCGCCTCGTCGCGTTCGTGGTGATGCCGAATCACGTCCACGTGCTTGCCGGGGTCAACGGTCGCGGAACGCTGCTCGACAACTGCCGCAGTTGGAAACAATTTTCGGCGAGACGAATCAACCGGGAGCTGGGCCGCGCCGGCCGTGTCTGGCAGAGTGAAAGCTACGACCACCTGGTACGGACGCCGCAAAGCCTCGGCTGCTTCCGGGATTACATCGCAGCGAATCCGCAGAAGGCCGGGCTGAAGCCAGATGAATACACGCTGTACATGAGCGACGCCCCGCTGCCGGCGGAGTAAGGTAGACCGCGAAAGTAGACCGCTTGCTCCGCAAGCGGATCAGAAAGTAGACCGCTTCGT
>JBIIOM010000136.1:0-6889 GCA_044336925.1 Pirellulales bacterium | reverse complement strand
TTGACGTTGACGGTCTGCCCCGTCACGAAGGCCGCCTGCGGCGAGACGAGCCAGTGGACGGCCGCGGCGATGTCTTCCGGCGTGCCCCAGCGGCCGAGCATGCTTTCGCGGACGGCGCGGGATTGCCAGGCGTCGCTGGCGCCCTCGCCCCAGGCCGTCTTGATCCAGCCGGGGGCGACGCAATTCACGCGCACCTTCGGCGCGAGCGACTTTCCGAGGCTGCGGCTGAACGCCATCACGGCCCCCTTCGTCGCGGCGAAGAGTTCGCCGCTATCCCCTTCCATGCCGGTCTCGGCCTGATCCCAGCCGATCGTCACGATCGCGCCCCCTTCGCGGTCGCGCATCCAGCGACCGATGCCGCGGCAGAGCGTCATCGTGGCGACGACGTCCACCTTCAAGAGCTCCTCGAGCTTCCGCTCGAACGGCCACTGTGCCGGCTCGCCCGTGAGGACGTCGGCGCCGGCCACCGCAACGAAGATGTCGACCGCGGGCAGCCGCACTTCCACTTCGCGGATGAGCTTCGCCACGGCGTCGGCCTGGGCGAGATCGGCGAGGAACGTGCCGGCGTGGCGGTCGTGGCGGGCGAGCACCGCCGCCAGCTCGTCGGCCGCCTTCGCCGAGCGGCCATGGATGGCCACGCGGGCCCCCGCATTGGCCAGCTCGAGCGCCACCGCGCGGCCGATGCCGTGCGTCGAGCCGGTGACGAGCGCCGTGCGCCCCGCAAGATCGCTCATCGGCTCGAGTGCAGCGCCACGGCCGCCTCCGTCACGGGCAGTTCATAGCAGGCCGCCTCTTCGGCATTGCGGACGAGCAGGCGGTTTCCCGCGAGGCAGAGATTGTTCCACGTCTGCCCCTCGATCGCGTCGCAGCGGGCCCGCACGCGATGCTTCTCCGGCGACGCATCGACGAGCGTCACGTCGCCCGACTCCTCCTGCACGAGCAAGAGCCCGCCGACCCGCAGCACCTGCCCCTGCCCGTAGCGGCCCGCCTTCCACATCCGCTTCCCGTCGGCGAGTCGCACGCATTCGAGGATGCCGTCGGAGAGGCCGTAGGCATGGCCATCGTGGATCGCGACGTTCGTGAACTTCGTCTTCAGGCTGCCGGTCTCGTGCCAGACCTCGCGCATCGCCCAGGGCATGGCCGCGTCATTCGCGATCTCGAAGACGGCCGCGCCGATCCCGTAGCCCTTCGAGACGAAGACCCGCCGGTCGTCGATCACGAATGCTTGCGAGCAACTGGCGTCGGAATTCGAATGACCCGCCCAGTCGAAGTACCAGACGATCTCGCGGCTGGCGGGATCGTAGCCGACGACCCGCGATTCATTCACGCTCACGATCACGTCGCGGCCGCCGAGCCGGGCGAGCGCGGGAGTGACGTAGCTGATCTGCTCGTCGCCGGCCGTCCAGCGCCGCTCGCCCGAGGCGCGATCGTAGGCCGCGAGCGCGACCGGCTTCTCGTTCGCCGACCGCGGGCCGCCCCCGGGCACCACCACCACGTCGTCGAGCACGAGCGGCGAACCGGCGCGGCCCCAGGCCACCGCGGCCGAATGCGCGGCCGGATCGATGCCGAGTTCGCGGAGCACGTCTTGCTTCCAGATCACACGGCCGGTAACGCCGTCGATCGCATGCAGCCAGCCGGTCGCGCCCGTGGCGTAGACGACGCCGTCGCGGATCGTCGGCGTCGACCGCGGCCCGACGCCGCCGAGCACCGTCTCGTGACGCGCCGGCACGCTCACGCTCCACTCCGGCTCGCCCGTCGAAAGCGAATAGCAGGAGACGATCTCCTCGTCGCCGCGCTGCTCGAGCGTGACGGCGTGGTCGCCGCAGGTGGTGAAGCCGCTCCAGCCGGCGCCTATTTTTTGCTTCCAGAGCTGCCGGGGCGGCCGCGTCTCCCAGTCGGCGTCGAGCGTGATCCGATCGACGCCGAGCGTGCCTGCGGGCCCGAGAAACCGCGGGAAATCGTCGGGCGTCGCCTGCCAGGCCGCAGCCGCGAGAGCCCCCTGCGCGGGCACGGCCGCCGGCACGAGTTGCCGGTCGCGCGAAGGCGACCAGCGCCAGGCGAACTCGGGCACGAGATCCCCCGACACCCGCTCGATCCGCAGCGTTCCGGCCGCCACCACGACGAGGCCGAGGATCGCGCCGGCGAGCAATTGCTTGAGCCAGGCGGGATGGCCGCTCTCGCGGAGGAACCAGAGCAGCACCGACACGAGCGCCGAGAAGCAGAGGATCAGCGTGATGATGTTGCGCACCGCCTGATCGACGATCGGCCCGACGACCGGCTCGAGCAGGCCGGCCCGCACGAGCACCGTCGCCGTCGCCAGCGATGCGATCGAGATCAGCACCCGGCGGGGGGGCCAGAGCGAACGGGGCTTCGACGCGGCAATGGCGGCGCGGCGCATGACACACTTTCCGAAGAGCTCGAGAGAACGAAAAACGCGAGTGTAGCGGTCGTGCGGCGCGGGCGTCCAACCCCGGCGCGTTCCAGGCACGCTGTTCCTTGTCCACCCTCGGGGGCTCGACTACACTCGCCAAAAACGTCGTTTCCCATACCTTTTCGGGCCCACCGCATGCTCACGACGAAACCGCACGACCAGGCCGGTGGGCACGACGAACCGCTCGCCACGGCCGGCCTCGGCCCCTCCACCGCGGCCGTGCATGCGGGGGAGGCGCGGCAGAAGCCCGGCCACGCGATCGCCGACCCGATCTTCGCGTCGAGCACCTACACCTTCTCCGACACACAATCGATCGTCGACTTCATCGAGGAGGAGCATCCGCGCGAGGAGTATGGCCGCTACGGCAATCCCGGCGAGCGGGTCGTGGAGCGAAAACTGGCCGCGCTCGAAGGGGGCGAGATGGCCGTCCTCTTCGCCAGCGGCATGGGCGCGCTCGTGGGCCTCTTGATGGCCCACCTCAACGCCGGCGAAGAGATCATCTTCTTCGACGAGTGCTACCACCGCAGCCGCGAGTTTTGCCGCAAGCACCTCACGCGATTCGGCGTGGGCTTCCGCGAGGTGGCCTCGTGCGATTACGACGCGATGGAGGCGGCGATCACGCCGCGAACGAAGTTTCTCGTCAGCGAGTCGCCCACCAATCCGCACCTGAGCGTGGTCGACATCGCCCGCTTCGCAGAGATCGGCCGTCGCCGCGGGGTTCTCACGCTCATCGACGCCACGCTCGGCACGCCCTACAACCTCCGCCCGCTCGAGGCCGGCGTCGATTTCGTGCTGCATTCGGCGACGAAGTATCTCGGCGGCCACAACGACCTGCTGGCGGGCGTGGTGGTCGGCTCGAAGGAGAAGCTCGAGCCCGTCCGCAACCTCCGCGGCATCATGGGGGGCGTCAACTCGCCCCACAACGCCTACCTCCTCGAGCGCGGCCTGAAGACGTTTGCCCTGCGGATGGAGCGGCACAACGCCAACGGCCTCGCCGTGGCGCGGTTCCTCGAGCGGCATCCGCGGGTGGAGCAGGTCTTCTATCCCGGTCTCGAGAGCCATCCCTACCATGCCGTCGCGGCCCGCACGATGCGCGGCTACGGCGGACTGGTGACGTTTCTGCTGAAGGGGGCCGACTGGCGCGAGACCGCGAAGGTGGTCGACGCCGTGCGGATTCCGCGGATCGGCCCGAGCCTCGGCGGCGTCGAATCGCTGATCGAGCAGCCGATGGTGATGAGCTACTGGAACTACACGCCCGCCGAGCGGGAGGCGTTTCGCATCCCCGACAACATGATCCGCCTGGCCTGCGGCATCGAAGACTCGGCCGACCTGATCGCCGACCTCGCCCAAGCCCTCGAAACGTAGCCGTCGAAACCTAACTCTCGGAAACGAGCTCTCGGAAACGCGCCCTCGACTCGCAGGCCCTGCATGCAGTTTCGCACCCGCGCGATCCACGTCGGCCAGCACCGCGACGCCGCCACCGGCGCGATCGTGCCGCCGCTCCACGTCGCCAGCACGTTCGTGCAGCCCGACGCCTCGATGACGGCTGAATACGACTACGCGCGGACGGCGAGCCCCACGCGGCGGAATTTCGAGACGACCCTCGCGGGGCTCGACAACGGCACGCGGGCCCTCGCCTTCGCCTCGGGCATGGCGGCCACGCACTGTGTCACGCAGCTGCTCGCGCCGGGCGACCAGATCGTCACCGGCACCGACATCTACGGCGGCACCTGGCGGCTCTTCAACAAGGTGCTCACCGGCCACGGCATCACGGTGACGGCCGTCGACACGTCCGACATCGCCGCGGTGGCCCGCGCCGTGACGCCCGCCACGAAGCTCCTTTGGATCGAGTCGCCCGGCAATCCGCTCCTTTCGATCACCGACATCGCCGCCTGCGCGGAGATCGCCCACCGCCACGGGGCGCTGCTCGCCTGCGACAACACGCTCGCCACCCCCGCGCTCTCGCGGCCACTCGACCTCGGCGCCGACATCGTGATGCACTCGGCGACGAAGTATCTCGGCGGCCACAGCGACCTGCTCGGCGGCGCGCTCGTCGTGCGCGACGCCGAACTCGGCAAGAAGCTCCACTGGATGCAAAACGCGACGGGCGCCGTGATGGGCCCGCTCGAATCCTTCCTCTGCTCGCGCGGCGTGAAGACGCTCGAACTGCGGGTGCGGGCCCAGTCGGCCACGGCGCTCGAGCTTGCCACATGGCTCGCGGCGCATCCCCGCGTCGCGAAGGTGCACTACCCGGGCCTCGCCTCGCATCCCGCCCACGCGCTCGCCGCGCGGCAGATGGAGAAAGGCTTCGGCGGTCTTTTGAGCTTCGAGCTCGCGGGCCAAGGCGGGGATGGCGACGTGGCCGCGGCGCGGCGGGTCGTCGAATCGACGAAGCTCTTTCAATTGGCGGTGAGCCTCGGCGCCGTCGAGTCGCTCATCGAACTGCCCGCCGTGATGTCGCACGGCTCCTACGACCCGGCGGCCCGACGGGCAGTAGGCATCGCCGACGGACTCATCCGGCTTTCCGTCGGCCTCGAAGCCTTCGCAGACCTCCGCGACGACCTCGCCTCCGCCCTCGGCTAGCGGCGCATCAGACTTACGTGTGGCACCGGCTCTCGATTGCCTAGTCGCTGACCAGTGGACTTAGGCTCAGGGATCGGCTGAAGCTCGACGAGCGTTAGGAACTTTCGACCTTCTGGGGAATGAAGCTCCGTAGGTCGTCAGCGGAGAAAGTTTCTCCGCGAGTCGACTTCTGCCGTCCCTGAGCCGGCGCGTTTCGTAGGCCGCTTCCTGCGGAAGCGGTTTGGGATCCGCTTCGGGACGAAGCGGTCTACCGGGACGAAGCGGTATACCGGGACGAAGCGGTATACGGGGACGAAGCGGTATACGGTGGTCGCCCGGGCAAGATAGGCAAGGCCTGCCGGTGGCGTCGATTTTGGCGGAAGTTTTGGTCGTGCCGTTGCCGATAACCCTTCCGATTGGAGAACCGTTGCCGGGCGATGGACGCCTCGGGCCGCGGTTTTCCGGGAGGATGAGTTCATGCGAGTTTCTGACGGCTTCCGGATGCTGGTGGGTTTCACGGTGATTGGCCTGGTGGCGGCGAATCGTTGCGCCGTCGCCGAACAGGCCGACGCGTCAGCCCAGCCGAACCAATTGCGTTGGACTCCCCACCGCGTGGCGACGACGGCGCCCACGGATGACGCCACTCCGCCCGCCGCCGCCGCGCCCGCCAAGCCGGGAGAACAGCCCACGTGGAAGCCCGCCGGCTCGTCGTCACAGCAGGCCGCCCTGCCGCCGGCATCCGTCACGCTGCCCGAAGGCGTGCCGCCGGTGAACGGCCCGACCGTGCCCGGTTACGATCCGCGGAATCCCACGAACGATGCGCGGCTCAGCGTCGGCGAGCGATTCGTCCGCGCGTTCAACGCGCCCAACCAGCCGCAGCCACGGCGGAACACCACCGGCGAATACGCCCCGCTTCGCGGCGCGATCGACGCCACGCTCGGCGAATGGACGAGCCCCAACCGGCTCGCGGGCACGTTCCAGGCGCCGCGCGATCCGGCGGCCGAAGACAAGGTTCTCGGCATCGACGTGATGCGGACGCCGACCGGCGACCGCGGCCGCCCGATCCTCGCCATGGAAGGAGCCCGCCAGCCCCAGGCCCGGCCCACGACCGGCCGCCCGGCCTTCCCCGTCGGCGGCGGCGAGGCGCCCCGCTTCGATCCGCGGACCGCGCAGGCGGCCCGCCCGCAGACCAGCATGCCGCGGACCAGCATGCCGCCGACCAGGGCCGACCGTCTGGCGATGAACGTCGATGGCCTGCCGTCGGTGATGACCAGCGCCCCGCAGGCCGCGGCGATCGGCGAGGCCGGCAAGCCCGGTGCGATCCCGGCGCCCCCCGCGGCGGCCCCGTCGATGACGATCGAGACGCTGCCCTCCGAGATGCTTCCGTTCGAGTCGAGCGGCATGCCGTCGGGCGGCTACGACGGGCAGATGATCATGGAAGGCGATCCCATGATGGCGGCCGACCAGGGCGGGCAGCCCATGTGGATGGGCCAGTATCCGAACCAGATCCATGTCGAGTCGTTCTACGACGATCCCTACGCCTGCGAAGACGGCGAGGAGTGCGGCTGCCTGCCGATGTGGGAGCACCACGATGGCCGCATCTGCGCCTGGCTGCGGCGGTTCGGCCGGCCCTACTACGGCTGGCGGTGGTATCGCGACCTCACCGTGGGCGCCGGCGTGACCAGCTTCACCAACGGCACCGACCTCGGCATCAACGGCAACTACGGCGCCAACGAATACATCAACTGGACGATGCCGTTCTGGAACGCCTTCGGCATCGGCTGGCAGATCGGCGCCCGCGCCGTGCAGACCGGCTACCAGCCGACCACGGTGAACATCGCCGGCACCTCGTTCGTGAGGCCGGCCCGCGACCAGGTGTTCGTGACGACCGGCTTC
>JBIIOM010000019.1:0-22106 GCA_044336925.1 Pirellulales bacterium | reverse complement strand
CGCGCGAAATCATCGACAAGGCGATCGCCTACATCCACAAGTGCACGCAGCCCGACGGCGGCGTGCAATACAGTTCCAAGGGGGGCGGCGGGAGGCCCGCGATTTCGGCCGCCGCGATCGCCTGCCTGTTCAACGCCGGCGAGTATGACGACACGCACGTGCCGCGGATGCTCGACTACGCGGAGAAACATCTGGGCAACATCACGAACAACGGCTTCGGCCACTGGCATTACGCACACTTCTACTATGCCCAGGTGATGTATCGTGAAGGGGGCAAGCGGTGGGCCGGCTACCGCGAGCAGATCGAGAAGCGGCTCGTCGGCGAGGCCCAGGTGGAAGGCGACGCGGCCTTTTGGCCGCAGGGCTACATCGGGCCGGTTTACACGACGGCCACGAACCTCACTATTCTGCAGTTGGACAAGGGCATGCTTCCGATCTACCAGCGGTGAGCATGCCGCCCGATCGACCGCCACGTTTCCCCAGTTCCCTCCCGGAGCATTCATGACGCATCCGAACACGATCGACTCCGCCGCGGTGCAGCGGCTTCACGAGGCCCACGATCGGATCCTCGAGCAACTCTCCCGCGTGATCGTGGGGCAGCATCAGGTGGTCGAGGAGCTGCTCATCAGCCTCTTCAGCCGGGGGCACTGCCTGCTGGAGGGCGTGCCGGGGCTGGCGAAGACGCTCATGATCAGCACGCTCGCCAAGAGCCTCGACCTCTCGTTCAGCCGCATCCAGTTCACCCCCGACTTGATGCCGGCCGACATCATCGGCACCGACGTGCTCGAGGAGGACCGCGCCAGCGGCACGCGGCAGCTGCGGTTCCTCGAAGGCCCCCTCTTCGCCAACGTGGTGCTCGCCGACGAGATCAACCGCACGCCCCCCAAGACGCAGGCCGCGCTCCTCGAGGCGATGCAGGAGCGGCAGGTGAGCGTCGGCCGCGTGCGGCATCGGCTCGTCGATCCCTTCTTCGTGCTCGCCACGCAAAACCCGATCGAGCAGGAGGGCACCTACCCGCTCCCCGAGGCGCAGCAGGATCGCTTCATGTTCAAGGTGCGGGTGCACTATCCGTCGTTCCAGGAAGAATTCGAGATCGCCCGCCGCACCACGGGCGCGGTCGTGGAAGAGGCCCGGCCCGTGCTCTCGGCGGCCGACATCATCGCGCTGCAGCAGAGCGTGCGGGAGGTGCCGGTCAGCGATCATCTCGTCCGCTACGCGCTGTCGCTGGTGCGGCAGACGCGGGCCGGCGAGAAGGGCGTGCCCGACTTCGTGTCGGATCAGCTCTCCTGGGGCGCCGGGCCGCGGGCCGTGCAGTTCCTCATCCTCGGTGGAAAGGCCCGGGCGCTGCTGCAGGGCCGCAGCCACGTGACCATCGACGACATCCAGGCCCTCGCCCCGCCGGTGCTGCGGCACCGGATCGTGGTCGGCTTCGCCGCCGAGAGCGAGGGCGTGACGCCCGACACGATCATCCAGCGACTCATCGAAACCACCCCCACCCGCGAAGACGAACTCACGCGTGACTCCCGCTTCCAAACGATTTTTGCATCCTGAGGCGATCGCCCGGATCGCGCGGCTCGAGCTGCGCGCCCGCGCGGTGGTCGAGGGCGTGCTGGCCGGCCTCCACAAAAGTCCCTACAAGGGGCAGAGCGTGGAGTTTCTGCAGCATCGCGAGTATGTCCGCGGCGACGACCTGCGCCGCGTCGATTGGAAGGTGTGGGGGCGGCAGGACCGGCTCTACGTCAAGGAATTCGAGGAGGAGACGAACCTGCGACTCGCGCTCGTCGTCGACGCCTCGGCCAGCATGGACTACCAGTCGGGCGCGCTTTCCAAATACGACTACGCCGCCACGCTCGCGGCGAGCCTCGCCTGGCTCGCGCTCTCGCACGGCGACGCGGCGGGCTGCGCCGTCTTCGACGACAGGCTGCGGGCGAGCGTGCCGGCCCGCACGAAGCGGTCGCAGTTGACGAGCGTCGTCGAGGTGCTCGAGACGCCGCGGGCCCATCGGCCCACCGCCTTCCAGCCCGTGCTGCGTTCGCTGGCCGAGACGCTCCCGCGCCGCGGACTCGTCGTCCTCATCAGCGATCTGCTCGGCGATCGGGAGGGGATGTTTCAGGGGATGCAGCTCTTGCGCAAGCGCGGCCACGACCTCGTGTTGCTCCACGTGATGGACGACGACGAACTCGACTTCCCGTTCGAGGGGCCGACGCGATTCGAGGGCCTCGAGCTGCCGGAGCACATCGCCTGCAACCCGCGGGCGCTCCGCGCCGGCTACCTGGCGGCGCTCGATGAATTTCTCGGCGAGGCCCGCAGGCGGTCTGCGGCGGCGCGGTGCGATTACTCGCTCATTCGCACCGGCGAGCCGGTCGATGCGGCGCTCGTGAAGTTTCTGTCGCGGCGCTCGAGCATGGCCGTGTAGGAAACCCCATGCCGACGTTCGACTTTCCGCCGCTCCTCTGGTGGGGCCTCCCACTGGTCGCGGCGCCTGTCATCATCCACCTCATCAACCTCCTGCGCCACCGGAAGGTGCCCTGGGCGGCGATGGAGCTCTTGCTCGCGAGCCAGCGCAAGTATCGCACGCGGGTGATGCTCAAGCAGATCCTGTTGCTCGCGCTCCGCGTGGCCGCGGTCCTCGGTGTCGTGCTGGCGCTGGCGCAGCCGCGTTGGGCAAACGCGCTTGGGCAGCTGCTCGGCGGCGGCCGCACGACGCATCTCGTGCTCCTCGACGACAGTTATTCGATGGGGGATGCCGCGGCCGCGGGGCGGCTCGGCGACACGAACGCCTTCGATCGCGGCCGGCTCGTGGTGGAGCGGATCTGCGGCGAGCTCGCCGCGGCCTCCGGCGCCCAGGAGCTCGCCATCGGTCGGTTTTCGCCGTTCGCGATCCGCCGCGATAGCGCGGCCGCGGAGCCCGGCTCGAATCTCCAGCGGCTCTCCTATATTGATCGGCTTCCCTTCGACATCGAGCGGCAGATCGTGACGCCGGAGCTCGTGCAGCGGGTGCGCGACGAGCTTGCCCGACTCTCCCCCTCGCAGACCGCCGCGGGACCGCGCGAACTGCTTGCGACCGCCGCGGAGCTTTTCGCCGCCGACACCGGCGCCGCCGCGGCGAAGGTGGTCTGGATCGTGAGCGATTTCCGCGCGAAGGACTGGGCGAAGGCCGACGACGTGGTCGAGTCGCTCCGCCGGCTGTCGGCGGGGGGAGCCGACCTGCGGCTCGTCGATTGCGCGGCGGAGGAGGACGGCGAGACCCACGCGGCGGCCAACCTCACCGTCGAGCGGCTCGAAGTGACCGGTGGCGTGACCGCCACGGGAGTGCTCGTGCCGATGGAAGTGGCCATCCGCAACCATGGACCACAGCCGGTGCGGGCGGTGCAGATCGAATTGCGCGAGGATGGCGCGGCCCGCCCGGGCGCGAGGATCGAGGAGATTCCCGCCGGCGGCGTCGCCACGCAGCGATTCGACGTGCGGTTTCCTCGGGCGGGAGGGCATGTCGTCGAGGCCCGCATCGCCCCCGATGCCCTCGCCGCCGACAACCAGCGGACCGCGGTGATCGACGTGGCCGACCGCGTCGACGTGCTCGTCATCGACGGCGATCCGCGCGGCGGCACCCGCAACGGCGATGCCTTCTATCTCGCCGCGGCGCTCGCCCCCGGTTCGGGAGCCCCGACCGGCCTGCGGCCGCGGGTGGAGCCGCCCCGGGCGCTCGCCACGCTCGACCTGGGCGGCTTCGACTGCATCTGGGTGCTCGACGTCGAGCATCTCGACGCCCCTGAGATCGCCCCCCTCGAAGGCTTCGCGCAGGCCGGCGGAGGCGTGGTCTTTTTCGTCGGGCCGCGGACGCAGGCGAACCACGTCAATGCCGCGCTCCACCGCGAGGGCGCGGGAATCTTTCCGGTGCCGCTCGCCGGTGCGGTCGATCTGCTGCAGCAGGAGGCGGCACAGGCGCCGGATCTCGTCGTCGAGGAGCATCCCGTCGTGGCCGTGCTCTCCGGACAGCGAAACCCACTGCTCGATGCGGTGCGGGTCGATCGCTCCTTCGCCGTGGAGCGGGGCTTCGAGCCGCCGGCCGGCAGCGGCCTGCGACGGCTGCTCTCGCTGCGATCGGGCGCGCCGCTCGTCGTCGAGCGGCCCTATGGCGCGGGGCTGGCGGTGGCCGTGCTCACCACGGCCGCTCCGACGTGGAACAACTGGGCCCGCGGCAATCCCAGCTGGGTGGTCGTCATGCTCGAGTTGCAGAGTCATCTGGCCACGATGCGCCGCAAGGCCGAGTCGCTCGAGGTGGGAGAGATGGTGCGGGTGGAACTCGAACCGGGGCTCGATGTGATCGACGTCGACTTCGTCGTGCCCCCCGACGGCGCGGTCGTGCATCAGACGGCGAAGGACGTGGATGGCCGGCTTTCGGCGGCGCTCGCTTCGACGGCCGCCGGCGCCTATGCCGCTCGCTGGAAGCGGCTCGACGGCACCGAGCGGGAGCGGGTGGTGGCGGTGAACGTGGCGCCGGAGGAAGGGCGGCTCGAGCGGGTGGGCCGCGAACGCCTCGAGACCGCGCTGGCCGGCGTGCCATTTCGCTACGACGCCGCCGCCTCGCTCCAGCCCGATTCGGGGGCGCTCGCCGGCGTGTCGCTGGTCAATCCGCTCCTCTACCTGCTCCTGGCGGTGCTCGTCGCCGAGCAACTGCTCTCCTATTCGGCCAGTTACCACCCAGCTTCCCGACCGGGCTCCTCCCGCTGACGGACGCGATCGCCATCCATGCCCGAAATCTTTCCAGCCACGAGCCTCTTCGCCGCGACGGAGCGGGTGAACCATCGCGTGACCAGCGCGCTGGTCGATGGCTTTTCGCAGTGGTGGCAGATGCCCCTGTTGGTGCTCGGCCTGGCCGCGATCGCGCTGTTCGTGCTCTGGATGTATCGCCGCGACGCCGCCGAATTGCCCCGCGGCATCGGCCTCGTGCTCGCGGTGCTCAGGCTCGGCGCTCTGGCGGCGCTGGCGGCCGCCTACCTCGATTTCGAACGCAAGGCCGAGCACGAGATCCTCTTTCCCTCGCGGGTGGCCGTGGTCGTCGATTCGAGCGCCAGCATGACGCTCGAGGACGATCCTCCGGCCGGCGCGCCGGCGACCGCACCGGCCGACGGCGCCGCCATCAGCCGTGGTGGCCGCGCGCTCGAGGTGCTCGAGCGCGGCGGGCTGCTCGCGGCGCTCGCCCCCACGCACGAAGTCTCGGTCTGGCGGTTCGATGCCGATGCCGAGCCGCTCGCGGTGCTGCCCGCCGCCGGGGCAGGGGAGGAGGCCGCGACGACGGCCCCCACGGCCTGGCAGGAACGGCTCGCGCCGCGCGGTTTCGAAACGCGGATCGGCGAGACGCTCCTGCGGGTGCTCGACCAAGAACCCCCAGGCACGCTCGCCGGGGTGATCCTGCTCTCCGATGGCGCCAACAACGCGGGCATCGATCCCGCCGCGGCGACGGCGTCTCTCGCCAAGGCCGGCGTGGCGGTGCACGCGCTCGGCATCGGTTCGGAGCGGCTTCCCGCCAACGTGCGCGTGGCCGACCTGCTCGTCCCCGCGCGGGTCTTTCCGGGCGACCGCTTCTCGGTGACCGGCTACCTGCAGCCGCAGGGGCTCGCCGGGCAGACGGTGCGGGTGGAACTCGTCGATACGTCCGACGGCCGGACCGGGCGGACGATCGACACGGCCGAGGCGGCGCTCGGTGCCGATGGCGCGCTCACGCCCGTGCGGTTCGACGTGCCCGCCATCGAGGCCGCGGGCCGGCATGAATTGACGCTCCGGGTGCAGCCCCCCGCCGCCGACCGCACCCCCGCCGACAACCAGCAGGCCGCCGAGGTGGAGGTGGTCGATCGGATCACGCAGGTGCTGCTCATCGCCGGCGGTCCGTCGCGCGAGTATCAGTTCACGCGCAACGTGCTCGAACGCGACAAGAGTTTCGCGGTCGACGTGCTGCTCGGCACGGCCGCCGCCGGCATCTCCCAGGATGCCCGGCGGATCCTCGATCGCTTTCCGACGACGGCGCAGGAGCTCGGCGAGTACGACGTGGTCGTCGCCGTCGATTACGACTGGCGGCTGCTCGATCAGGCGGCGCAGGCGCGGCTCGAACGGTGGGTGGCCGAGGAATCGGGCGGCCTCGTGCTCGTGGCGGGCAATGTCTTCATGGATGCGTGGCTGGCCGATTCGGAGACCGCCGTCATGCGCAACCTCCATCCGGTGGAGCTGCGTCGCTCCGATGCCGTGCGGCTCGGCGAACGGCCGGGCTACGAGGAGCCGATGCCGCTCGCCTTCTCCCGCGACGGCCAGGAGGCGGAGTTTCTCTGGCTCGGGGCGAGCCGCATTTCGAGCCAGACGGTCTGGAGCGAATTTCCGGGCGTCTATTCCTGCTTCGACACCTCCGTCGCCAAGCCGGGCGCCACCGTCTACGCCCGCGTGGAGCCCCCCGGCGCGGTCAGGTTCGGCTCGGCCCTGTCCGACGACGGCCTGATCTACATGGCGGGCCAGTTCTATGGATCGGGCAACGTCTTCTTTCTCGGCAGCGGCGAGACCTGGCGGCTGCGCGAAATCGACGACCCCGTCCTCGAGCGGCTCACGACCCAGCTCATTCGACACGTCTCGCAGGGGCGGCTCCTCCGCGGATCGCGGCGGGCGCGGGTGCTCGTGGAACGCGACCGGTATGCCGTCGGCTCCAACGTGGTCGTCCGCGTCGTCGGCTCCGAGGGCGCGGCCGCGACGGTGGCCTCCTGCACGGCGACCGGCCCCGATGGCGCGACCGTGCGAGTGGCGCTCGTGCCCGAGCCGGCCCGGCCCGGCGTCTTGCAGGGAGGCTTCGTGGCGTCGCGCGAGGGCGCCTGGCGGATCGACGTGGAGCTCGGCGGCAATGCCGACGACAAGATTTCGCGACGCATCCAGGCCCGCCTCCCCGACCGCGAACTCGAGCGGCCGAAGCTTGATCGCGGAGCGCTCGATCAGCTCGCGACCCTCTCCGGCGGATCGGCGCACTATCTCGCGCAGGCACCCTGGTCGCCCGATGATTCCCGCGCACTGGCCGCACGGATTCCCGACCGCTCGCGCCGCGAATACGAGGCCGGCGCGGCCGATGGCGGCTTCAAGCGAGGTCTCAATGCGATCTTGCTCGCCCTCGGCGCGGGGCTTTTGTGCTGCGAATGGGTCGTGCGCCGCCTCGTCAAACTCGCCTGATGCCAAGCCGAACAAGCCTCGAGGATCCTCGCCACGTGTCGTCGCTCGCTCCCTCCCCCCCTGAAACGCCCCGTGCGATCACGGTCGCCGCGACCGCGGCGGCGCGCGAGGGGCTCGAGACGCTGCGGCGCCTGCTCGACGACCTGCGGCGGCAGACGCGGAAGTGGATCTGGATCGAGTCGCTGGCCCTCGTCTGCCTCGCCGGCGCCGCCGTCTTCTGGGGAACGCTCGCGCTCGACTGGCTGCTCGAGCCCCCGGCTTGGGCTCGCGGGGCGGCGGCCGCGGCGGTCTTTGTCGGACTGCTGCTGCTCCTGCGGGGCAAGCTCTTTTCCCGGCTCGCGGCGCCGCTCGACGACGCGTCGCTCGCCACGCTCGTGGAACGCGGGCATGCGGGATTTCGCGACAGCCTCTCCACGGCGATCGAACTCTCGCGGGAACCGCACGACGACGTCGACCCGGCGCTCTTCGGCCGCACGGTCGACGAAGCCGTGGCGGTGGCCGGGGACGTGCGGCCCGCCACGTTCTTTCGCCGCCGGCGGCTCGTGGGTCTCGCGCTCGCGGGGTTCGCCGCCGCGGCGAGCATCGGCGGGCTTGCCCTCGCCCGCCCCGCCATCGCCGACCTTTGGGTGCGCCGCATGGTCTTGCTCGGCGACGCCCCCTGGCCGCGGTCCACGGGTCTCGCGGTGGAGGGCTTCTCGCCGGCGGGCCGTCGCAAGGTGGCCCGCGGCAGCGACGTCGAGATCGTGGTCAGGGCCGACGCCGGCAAGGTCATCCCGGAGGTCGTGGACCTGCGCAGTCGCGGCGACGGTGGCTGGAAGACCGACCGCATGGGCATGCGGGGCGGCGTGGTCGATGGCGCGCAGGCCTTCGGGCACGTGCTCAGGGCCGTCACGGACGACGTCGATCTCGAGATTCGCGGCGGCGACGCGCGGCTGCGAAACCTCCGGCTCGAAGTGGTCGATGCGCCGGCGCTCGAGGCGCTCGTGATCCGCTACACGCTGCCGGCCTATCTCGGCGGCGGCGCGCGGCAGGTGGCCGCGTCGCGGATCGTGCAGATTCCGCGCGGCTCGACGGTCGATATCGCCTGCACGTCCACCAAGCCGCTCTCCGCGGCGACGATCACGGCGATCGCCGAGGCGGGCGAGGAGACGCTCGCCGCGATGCCGGCGGGCGATCTCGAGAGCGGCCGGCTTCAAGGAGGCAGGCAGATCGCCGTCCGGCTGGAGCGGCTCGAAGGGGAGCGCACGTTCGTCGTGCGGCTCACCGATACCGACGGGCTCGTGAATCGCGAGCCGATCTCGTTCGTGCTCGCGGCGGTGCCCGACGGACCCCCGAGCGTCGCGGTGCGGATGCGGGGCGTCTCCACCGCCGTCACGCCGCGGGCCACGATCCCGCTCGAGGGCACGGTCTCAGACGATCATGCGCTCGCGGCGGTGGCGGCGACGCTCTCGATCGCCGGCGGGCCCACGGCCACGCTGCCGATCCCCTTGCCGGCCGGCGAGGGAGCGATCCTGGAGCTGACCTCCGAGCGGCCATTTCGCGTGGCGCTCGAACCGCTCTCGCTCGTGCCGGGCGGGAAACTCTCGCTCGTGGTGGCCGCGGAGGACGGCTGCACGCTCGACGGCGGCCCGAACAAGGGGGCAGGCGATGCCTGGACGCTCGATGTGGTCACCCCGGAGGCGCTCGTCGCCATGCTCGAAGCCCGCGAGATCATCCTCCGCCGCCGCTACGAAAGCTGCATCGCCGATCTCGCGCAGGTGCGCGATCGCATGGCAAGCGGCGAAATCTCCCCCGCGAATGCGGGCACCGGCGCCGCCAACGGCGATGCCGATTCGTCCGCCGCCGCGCGGCTTGGCGAGGCGGCGGCCCGCGCTGCCGGCGAGACCGGGGAGATCGCCGAAGCCTTCCGCATGATCCAGGTGGAACTCGGCAACAATCTGCTGCTCACGCCGGAGCTCGAGGCCCGGCTCGTGACGCAGATCGCCGATCCGCTCGCCGCCATCGCCGCGAAGGATCTGCCCGGGCTCACGGCCGCCTGCCGCTCGGGCGCCGGCCGGGCCGGGCTGCTGCAGCGCGCCGACGACGTGTTGGCCCGCATGCGGTCGGTTCTCGATAAGATGATCGAGCTCGAATCGTTCAACGAGGTGGTGGAGCTGCTCCGCGGCATGATCCGCACGCAGGAGGAGATCCGGGCCGAGACGCTCAAGCGGCAGAAGCAGCGGGCCCGCGAGGCGCTCGGAGAGCCGTGAGTCGGAGAGCCCCCAAGCAGGGCGCAACCATGAAAGCGATCTGGCAGACACGAGACCACGGCCGCAGGGTGGCACGAGCAGTGGCGATCCTGGCGCTCGTCGGGGGCGGGTTTGGCAGTGGCCTCTGCACCGCCGCCGACGACGAACGGAAGGCCCCCGATGCGGCGGCGCTCGCCGCGCGCGAGCAGGCGGTCGTGGCGCAGTTCAACGAGCTGGAAAAGACGTTTTTGCGGCTGGCCGATCTGCTCTCCGCGAGCGACCCGCGGCGGTCGGCGCTGCTCAGGAGCGTCTTCGAACAGGCCCGCGAGCAGGAAGTCGGCGATCGTCTCGACCTGATCGTGCAGCTCCTGGAGAAGGGGCAATTGCTCAAGGCGGGAGCCGGCCAGGCCACGGCGCTCGAGAAGCTGCGGGCATTGCTCGATCTGCTCGAGTCCGGCGACAGCGACCGTCAGCTCGCCAACACGAAGCAGGAAGTGAAGCAGTTTCTGGCCAGGCTCTCGAAGGCGATCGCGCGGCAGCGCGACATCGAAGGCTCGACGGAGGCCGGGGCCGACGCCGACAAGCTCGCCCAGCGGCAGGAGTCGCTCGCGGAGGAGACCGAGACGCTCGCCCGCGAGATCGACGGCTTCGCGAAGCGGATGGATGCCCGCGACAACGGAGGAAAGCCCTCCGGCGACACGAAAGCCGACGAGGATCGGGAGAAACGCGAAGGGGCTGCCGGAGAGGAAGCCAAAAAAGCAGACAAGCAGGGATCGAAGAAGGACTCCGAAGGGGGGCAGGGGGGCGGCAAGCCCGCCGGCGGCAGCCCGTCGCAGGAGCAGGGGAGCGAATCGCCGCCGTCGGAAGGGGAGTCGGGCGGCAGCGCCGGGAAGCAGGAGTCGGACGACGGCGACGACGAGGCATCCCGGGCCCGCCGCACGAAGCGGCGGCTGGATGCCGCGAAGGACAGGATGCGGAAGGCCCGCGAGCAACTCGACGACGCCAAGCGTCGCGACGCCCGCGCCGAGCAGGAGAAGGCGATCGAGGAACTCGAGACGGCCCGCGCCGAGCTCGAAGAGATCCTCCGGCAGATGCGCGAGGAGGAGGTGGAGCGGCTGCTCGTGCAGCTCGAGGCCCGGCTTCGCGCGATGCTGCGATCCGAGAAGGCGGTGTTCGCCGCCGTCGAAAAGCTCGCCGCACAGTCCGTGCCGCTCGCCCGCGAGGGGCAGTTGGAGGCCGCGAGGCTGAGCCGCGAGCAGGGTGGCATCGGCAACGAGGCTTCGAAGGCGCTCGTGCTGATCCGTGACGACGGCTCCGCCGTGGCGATTCCGGAAGCGCTCGAGCAGATGCGGGATGATTCGGCGCAGGCGACGGCCCGCCTCGCGCGGGGCGATGTCGGTGGCACCACCCGCGGCATCCTGCAAGACATGATCGCCAATCTCGAGGAGATGCTCGGCGCGCTCGAGAAGGCGCAGCGCGATCAGCAGGCCCGGCAGCAGCAGGGGCAATCGGGCGGTCGCCCCGCCGACCCCGGGGAGCAGCCGCTGGTCGACAAACTGTCCGAACTCAAGATGATCCGCGCCCTCCAGATGCGGGTGAACACGCGGACGAAGCGATTCTCGCAACTGCTCGTGGAGGGGGTCGAGCGGGCGGAGGAGCCCGAACTCGTCGACGCGCTGGCGCGGCTCGCCGAACGGCAGCAGAAGATCGAGCGTGCGGCCCGCGACATCGTCACCGGCCGCACGGAGTGAGGCTGTGTCGAGTCGTGGTGGAGACGCCGCCCTGGAAAAATCGGGCGTTTGCCCGGAGCGTGCCGGAATGCCGGAGCGCGGGTATGATTGGGCTGCGGCGACGCGAGCGGTGTCGCCACCTCTCTTCGGAGGATCTTCGACCGCATGGCCCCGTCCAAGCTGACCGTCGCGGTGTGCTTCGTCTCGGCCGCCCTTGCCGCCTGCCCGAGGGCCGAGGCGGCACCGGCCACCGTCTCGGCGGCCGCCCCGGCCGCCGATGTCGAATTCGCGCGGGAGCCTTCCTGGTCGCCGCCGACGGAAGCCGTCGTCCGCCGCCGCTTGCTCGAATGGCTCGCCTCCTCGAACGCCGCGGCGGACGTGGCGAACCTGCAGCGGGATGCCTGGCCGGAGCCGGCGGCGACGACCGCGGCCGCCGACGACCTGCTCGACCGCGTGATGGCCACGTTCACGGCGGTCGATCCACGGTGCGCCGCGCTTCGCGGCGATCTCGATGCCGACCGCAGCTGGCTCGACGCGGGGGTTCCCGACTTCCAGCGGGATGCCGTGAAGCTCTGGCTCGGTCGTGAGCTGGTGCGAGTCGATCGGTTCGACGACGCTCTCCCGCTCCTCGTCGGCCTCGATCCCGCCCGGGCGGTCGATCCCGCGGCCCTGCTCTTTCACCGCGCGGCCTGCCAGCATTGGCTGCTCGATGCCGATGCCGCCGTCGATTCGCTCGACAAGCTGCTCGAACGCGCCGGCGGCATCCCGGTGCGCTACGAACGGCTGGCGCGGCTGATGCGGGCCGACATCACGGCGCTCGAGGATGAATCGCTCGACCACATCGCCAGGCGGATGCGCGACGTCACCCGCAGGCTCGACCAGGGGCGGGCCGGCCCGCGCACCCGAGAGGTGCAGGACGGCGTGATCGATTCGCTCGACAAGCTCATCGCGGCGATCGAGAAGCAGCAGCAATCCCAGCAGCAGGGTTCGTCGGGCGCCGGTGGTGCGGGGCGCGGCGGCGAGGGCAAGCCGATGGAAGACAGCCGGCTGGCCGACGGGAAGGGGGCCGGCGAAGTGGCCAAGCGTGATCTCGGCGACACCGACGGATGGGGCAACCTGCCACCCCACCAGCGCGACGAGGCGTTGCAGCAGATCGGCCGGGAGTTTCCGGCACACTACCGCGAGGCGATCGAACAGTATTTCAAGCGGCTCGCCGCCGGCCCGGAGAGCCCGTAGCGGCCCATGCACCCATCCAGCGGCAACTGTTTCGTGGCAATGGCGGTCGTCGCCGCGGCGCTCGGCCTTTGCATCGGCCCCGCGCAGGCCGGTGATCCGCCCGCGCCCGTCTCTCGGGTCGAACTCGAGGACGGCAGCCACGTGGTCGGTGTGCTCGTCAAAGTCGACGCAGCAACGGTGCTGATCGAGGCCGATGGGGCGCAGCGCAGCCTGCCGATCGCGTCGGTGCGGCGGCTCGAGCGGGGCTCCCCCACGCCGGCGCCGACCGGTCCGGCCGCGAGGCTCACGCTCGTCGATGGCTCGACCCTCGCGGGGAATGATTTCTCCTGGGAAGACGGCCGGGCGGCGTTCGTCGGGCCACAGGGCCGTGTCGAACTGCCGATCGAACGGGTGCGGTCGGTCGCCTGGCGGCAGGCGGATGGCGGCGACTCCGACTGGCTCAAGGCGCTGCCCGAGTCGATCGAGAACGATCTCGTGGTCGTGAAGAAGGGAGACGCCTTCGAATTCGTCGATTGCGCGATCGCGGCGGTGGCGGCCGATGCGGTCTCCGTCGTGCTCGACGAGGAGAAGATCCCCGTGAAGCGTTCGAAGGTGATCGGCCTCCACTGGCTCAGGCCGGCGGCGGACGCACAGCCGGCGGCCGTCACGGTTGACGTGGCCGGCGGGAGCCTGCGGGCCGATCGCGTGGAGTGGACGCCCGACTCGCTCGTGCTCGATGGCGTGATCCGAATCCCGGCCGGAATGCTCGAGCGGATCGATTTCGCCTCCGGGCGGACGATCCAACTGGCGAGCCTCGAGCCGGAGCGGCTCGAGGTGGAGCCGTATTTCGGCGGTCTGGCGCGGATCGCGGGGCTGTCGGGATTCTTCGCGCCGCGGGCCGTGCCCGCCGATCGCGCATTTCCGACGCCGGGCCTGCTCGTGCGGCCGCGGACCGTGGCGGTCTGGCGACTGCCGACGGGCAGCCGCCGACTGCGCACGTCGATCGCGCCGGCCACGAAGACGCCGCACGCGCCGGCGATCGTCGCGATCTCCCTCGACGACCGCGAGGTGTTTCGCGGTCCGGTGACCGCGGAGTCGCCCGCCACGATCGACCTCGATCTCGTCGGCGGCCGTCGGCTCACCCTCACGGTCGACTTCGGCTCGCCGGCCGGATCGGGGCCGGTGCGGCTCGTCGCGCCCGTCATCGAAAAATGAGCATGCACCGCCCCACCCTTCGCTCCGTCCGTCGTCGGCCGACGCGCTTCGTCGCGCTGGCCGTGGCGGCGGCGCTCGCCGGCAGCGCGACCGTGCAGGCCCAAGAGGTGCCGGCCTCCGTGCGGCGGGCTGAACGCGCGCGGATCGCCACGATCGCGAAGGCCTCGCAGGCGGCCGTGGCGATTTTTGCCGGCGACGCGGGGGGAGGCTCCGGCGTGCTCGTCAGCCCCGACGGCTATGCGCTCACCAACTTCCACGTCGTGCAGCCCGCCGGCGTCGCGATGAAGTGCGGCCTGGCGGATGGCCGCCTCTACGACGCCGTCCTCGTGGGGCTCGATCCCACCGGCGACGTGGCGCTCGTCAAGCTCGTGGGGCGCGACGACTTTCCCTACGCCGAACTCGCCGACAGCGATCTGGTGGAAGTGGGCGACTTCTGCTTCGCGGCAGGGAACCCCTTCCTGTTGGCCACCGACTTCCAGCCTTCGATCAGCGCGGGGATCGTGTCGGGTATCCACCGCTATCAGTTCCCCGCCGGCACGATCCTCGAATATGCCGACTGCCTGCAGGTCGATGCGGCGATCAATCCCGGCAACTCCGGCGGTGCGCTGTTCGACGCGCGCGGCCGCGTGATCGGCGTCAACGGCCGGGCGTCGTTCGAGAAGCGCGGACGGGTGAACGTGGGCGTCGGCTACGCGATCTCCGCCAACCAGTTGCGAAACTTTCTCGGTTTTCTCAAGGGGGGGCGGCTCGTCGATCATGCCACGCTCGGAGCGACCGTCGCGACGGCCGAAGACGGCCGGGTGATGGTCTCCGACATCCTCGAATCGTCCGACGCCTATCGGCGCGGCCTGCGATACGACGACGAGATCGTGTCGCTTGCCGGCCGGAACGTGCGGACCGTCAACGCATTCAAGAACGTGCTGGGCACGCTGCCGGCGGGCTGGCGGGTGCCGCTCGTCTTCCGCCGCGCCGGCCGTCGCATGGAAATCCTCGTGCGGCTCTCCGGCGTCCACCGTCAGGCGGAGCTTGCAAAAATCGTCGCCGGCGAGAATCCGGCCGGCGAAGAGCGTTCGCCCGACGAACCCCCCGAGCCCGGCCAGGATGGAGAACGCAAGGACGTCGAACGCCAGAATGCCGATCGCAAGGCTCCGGTGCCGCCGCTGCCCGAGGCGGTCCGTGGGCTCTATGCCTCGCGCAGCGGTTTCACCAACCATCACTTCAACGTGGTCGAGCGCGACCGCGTCGCCCAGTCGATCGCCCAACGGGCGGGCGTCGATGGCCGCCGAGGCTCCTGGCGGCTTGCCGGCAGGCTGGCTTCCGGCGAGCCCTTTCGCATCGAACTTTCCGACACGAAGGGCATGATCGACCTGCCGACCGGCACGAGCACCGTCGATGCCACGGGCGAGTTGGACGTGAACCCGAGCCCTCCGGGCAGCGGTGGCATGCTGGCCGCGCTCTTGCTCTGGCGGCGGTTGCTGCTCGACGGCCCGCAGCAGCTCGGCCGCACCGACTACTGGGGCACGCAGCCGCTCGATCCGACGGCGCTCGGCGAGTTTTCCTCTCCCGTGCTGGTCGACGTGCTCGAGACGGCGGTGGCCGGCGTCGAGGCGCACTTCGCGGTGGCGGGGGATGGCGCGGTGACGGGCATCGATCTCTGGACGGCGCCCGATGCCGATCCCTGCGAGGTCGTGTTCAAGCTGCCCGCGTTGGCCCCCGCGCCGGCTGCCGGCCGCGCGGACGGGATGCCGGGCACGATCGAGGTGCGGCACGGAGACAAGCCATTCGGCACCTTCGTGATCGAAGAAGCCGTCTTCGATCCCGTGCCGCCGCAGCGCGAGGCCGCGCCGGCCGCCGGTTCGGGGGAGGGCGCATGATGAGAGGCTTGATCCCGTCGGTCGCGATGCTCGTCGGGCTTCTGCTCCCGTTGTCGCTCTCGCGTGCGCCGGTCGCCGCGGCGGCGGTCCCGGGCGAAACGATCGCCGATGCGGCCCGCAAGGTCGTGAAGCTCTATGGGGCGGGGGGCGTGCGCGGGCTCGAGGCCTTTCAGTCCGGCATCCTCGTCTCCCCGGATGGCCGGATCGTGACGGTGATGAGCACCGTGCTCGACGCGGACGAGATCACCTGCGTGCTCGACGACGGCCGCCGCTATGTGGCCAAGCTCGTCGGCGTCGATCCCCGTCGCGAACTGGCCGTGCTCGCGATCGAAGCGGAGGATCTTCCGGCCTTCGTGCTCGACGAGGCGGAGCCCGTGCCGCCGGGCACGCGCATCCTCGCGCTGTCGAACCTCTTCGGGGTGGCCGTGGGCGACGAGCGAGTCAGCGCCCAGCACGGCGTGATCGCCGGCCTCGTGCCGCTCGAGGCCCGTCGCGGAGCCTACGAGGCCCCCTATCGCGGTGACGTCTACATCCTCGACTGCACGACCAACAATCCCGGTTCGCCCGGGGGAGCGCTCGTCGATTGGCGCGGCCGGCTCGTCGGCATGCTCGGCAAGGAACTCCGCGCCACGTCCACGGGCATCTGGCTCAATTACGCGTTGCCGGTCGCCGAGGTGTCTCGCGGTGCCGGCGAGGTCGTCTCCGGCGCCGTTCCCGAGCCCGTCGCGAAGGCGGCGGTGTCGTTCGATCCGGCGGCGCTCGGGGTCGTGTTCGTGCCCGACGTGCTCGACAAGACGCCGCCGTTCATCGAATCGACGCGGGCCGTCTCCGCGGCGGCGAAGGCGGGGCTCATGCCCGACGATCTCGTCGTCGCCGTCAACGGCCGCGCGGTCTCTTCGCGGTCGGCCGTTCGCGAGGCGGTCAGCCGCTTGGGCGACGGCGATCCCGTGCGGTTCACCGTGATCCGCGGAGGCGCGATCGTCGAGTGCGACCTCGGACCGAAGCCACCGGCAGCAGGAACGCCATGACCGCAGCGACGTCGGGAACCCTCGGGAGACTGTGCCGGGGCGGCTGCTGGGCCTTTGCGCTGGCGTTCGCCTGCCGAGTGCTCTCCGGCGCCGCCTGGGCGGGAGATGCCGACACGCTGGGCCTCGACGAGGAGGCTGCGTTCCGCGCGGCCGTGGAGCGGGTGGCCCCGTCGGTCGTTCGGGTCGAATCGGCCGGCATCTCGGAGGCGGCGTTGGCCGGGCCGGCCGAGGCCTCGCCCGCGGCGGGGCCGTCGAGCGGCACGGTGATCGATCCGGAGGGCTGGGTGGTGGCGACGGAATTCGCGGTGCCAAGCGATGTGGCCGAGGCCGTCGTCGTGCTGCCTGACGGCACGCGCCGGGCGGCCCGCGCGGTCGGCCGCGATCGAGCGCGCGGGCTCGTGCTCTTGAAGGTGGACCTGCCGGCGGGCGCGTCGCTTTCGGTCGCCCCGACGGCACCGCGGTCGGATCTCGCCGTCGGGCAATGGACGCTGGCGATCGGCCGCACCCTGAGCGCGTCGGCCCCAAACGTGGCGGTCGGCATCCTCTCGGCGGTGAACCGTGCCTGGGGCAAGGCGGTGCAGACCGACGCCTCGGTGTCGCCGGCAAACTACGGCGGCCCGCTCGTCGATATCGAAGGCCGCGTGATCGGCATCCTCGCGCCGCTGCCGGCCGACACCGCGGGCATGATGGCCGGCACCGAGCTCTACGATTCCGGCATCGGTCTCGCCGTTCCCGGCGACGACATCGCCGCGGTGCTGCCGAGGCTCAAGGCGGGGGAGACGCTGCGGCCCGGCATTCTCGGCATCAGCTATGAGTCGCGCGACCCGTTCACCGCGGCTGCGAAGATCGCCTCCTGCAGCCCGGGCTCACCCGCCGCCAAGGCCGGTCTCCGCGCCGGCGACACGGTCGTGGCCGCAGCCGGGAAGCCCGTGACCCGCATCGCCGAACTCCGCCACCAACTCGCGCCGCGCTATGCCGGCGACACGATCGATTTCGTGGTGGAACGGCCGACGAAGGGGGGCGGCTCCGAGCGGGTGGAGGCCCTGGCGACGCTCGTCGATGCCCTGCCTCCATGGCGCCGGGCGATCCTGGGCATCGTCGCCGAGCGCACGGCCGCCGGCGGGAAGGATGACTCGAAGGCGGATCCGGTGCGGGTGCGTTGGCTCTGGCCCGATGGCCCCGCGGCGAAGGCCGGCGTCAGGCCCGGCGACGTGATCGAGTCGGTCGCGATGAGCCGCGGTGACAATGCCACCGAGACCGAACCGCTGCCTGTCGGTTCACCGGAGGTGCTCGCCGGCTTTCTCGGTGGCGTCGAGATCGGCGCGACCGTGCGGCTCGTCGTTCGTCGCGACGCCGAAGTCGTGCCGATCGACATCGCCACCGTCGCGGTCGCCGGCGCGCCGGCGGCCGCCGTGCCGCCGCTCCAGGGAGCCGCCGGCGCGCGGGTGAAGCGGCTCGAGGCACCCGAAGTGGCCAAGCCGCCCATCGCAGTCCTCCCCGATGGCGACACCAAGCAGCCGCTCGGTGTGCTCGTCTACTTCGGTCCTCCACCCGGGGCGGTTGATCCGAAAACCGGTGGTCGAAAAGGGGGAGCCGATGGCGCCGACGCGTTCGCCGAACCCTGGAAGGCAGCGGCCGCACGGCACGGTGTCGCCGTCATCCTGCCGGCTGCGGATGATCCCCAGCGCTGGACTCGCGGCGACATCGCCGCCGTGAAGCGGGCCATCGACTCGCTCGCCTCGCGCCGGCCGATCGATCGATCGCGGGTGGCGTTCGCCGGCCGCGGGGCAGGGGGGGCGTTCGCGTTCATCGCCGCCGAGTCGCTCGGGCCGGCAGCCCGCGGCGTGGCGCTCCTCGACTCGGCGCTGCCGCGGCAGGCCACGATCGAGCGGGCCGAGCCGGGCCGCAGCCGCTGGGTGCTCTTCGGCCAGTCGGCCGCCGAGCCTTTGCCGCGGATCGCCGCCGATCGGCAGAAACTGGCCGACAACGGCTTCCCCGTCGGCATGCTCGCCGAGATGCTTGGCGACGCGGTGCCGGCCGAAGCGCTCTGCGCTTGGGTCGAGTGTCTGGGCGTCTTGTAGGCAAAAAGGTGTCAGGACTCTTTTCCGAGCAGCAAGTGTCCGTTCCTGAAACCGGTGGCGCGGAAAAGAGTCCTGACACCTTTTTGCCGGTCGACAAAGGTGGGACGGAAAAGAGTCCTGACACCTTTTTGCCGGTCGTGTTTGCCGACGACCACGTCGTCGTGGTCGACAAGCCGGCGGGCGTGCCGAGCGTGCCGGCGCGGTCGCGGCTCGATCCCCCGAGCGTGGTGGAGCGGCTCGCGGCCGACTGGGGGCCGCTCGAGGCGGCGCATCGGCTCGACCGCGACACCTGCGGACTGGTCGTCTTCGCCCGCACGCACGCGGCCCGCGCCGCGCTCGGCCGGGCATTCGAATCGCGTCTGGTGCAAAAGCGGTATCTGGCCGTCGTGCATGGCGGGCCGCCGACCGCCGAGGGCGTCGTGCACCTGCCGCTCGCCGACGACCCAACCGCGCCGCCGCGAAAGCGCATCGATCCGCTCGTCGGCCGGCGGGCGACATCGCGTTGGCGGCGGCTGGCGGTCGCGGCCGACCATGCAGGCACGACGAGCCTGCTCGCGCTCGAGCCTGTCACGGGCCGCTCGCACCAGCTCCGCGCCCATCTCGCCTGGCTCGGGGCGCCGATCGTGGGCGATCGGCTCTATGCGCCCGGCGGTCATGGCGTCGCTGCGGCCGGTGGGCCGATCGCGCTCTGCGCCATCGCGATCGATGTTCCCCATCCGCACGATGGCCGGCGGATCGCGCTGGCCGCGACCGTCCCGGTGACGGCGCCGTGGACGCTCTACGACACGGCCTGCTACGCCGTCGGCTCGAGCGCCGATCCGCTCACCTGCGACCAGTAGCGGGAGAATCGACCGAGGTCTTTCACCCGCGAGCGGTCGCAGAACCGCGGCCATGCGGCGACGGCGACGGGCAGGCTCGGGCAGAGCGTCTCCGCGGCGCGGCGGACCCGCGGGCAGGGCGTCTCGGCGAGGGCGACATGGTCGCAATCATGCGCCCGCGCCCGCGCGGCGAGCACCTCGACCGGATCCCCGAGATGCACCTCGACCTCCGGCATGTCGGCGAGGCATTCGAAGACGAACGCGAGCCGTTTGAGCGTGGGCCGCTCCTCCGCGAGCCACGCCGGGTCGATGACGAAGAGACGCGGCGCGGCGGCATGCGCGGCTGCGGCCGGGCTTTCCGCGGAGAGCGAGTCGAGCGTGAGCCAGACGAGCGGTCGCCGGCCCGCGGCCGAGGGGCCACCCGGAAGCCAAGGTGGCGCGGGGCGGATTCGCAGGGGCTCGCGCGCGGGCGTGGCAGGCTCCGGCTCGAAAAGCCGCGCGGCGAGCTCGTCGTAATCCCCCTCCACGTCGCAGCCGCCGATCAGTGGGCAGCGGCTGCAATGCACGCCGCTCGTGAAGGCCTCGAGGTTCTCCCGGTTGAAGATGTAGGGCTTCGCCGAAAACGTGCCGGCCACCCATTGCCACGAGAGATGGTTGCTCGCCGGGTCGCCATCGAGCAGGTGCTCGAGAAACCAGTCGGCCCCCGCCTGCCAGCGGACGCCCCTCACATGCACGAGCCAGCTGGCCAGCCACATCCGTTCGTGGTTGTGGAGCCACCCGGTCTCGTGGAGCCGGCGCACGAAGGCGTCGATGCACTCCATGCCTGTGGCGGCGGCGAGGACGTCTTCCGGCACGCGCTCGCTGCCGCCGGAGCGGGGCAGGGCGGCAGGGGGCTCGATGGAATCGCGAATCCGGTCGCCGAGCGCCGCATGGACCTGTCGCCAGTAGTCGCGCCAGCCGAGTTCCGACACGAGCTTCGTGGCGTCGTCCGGGCACCGCACGAGGGCAAGCGCGCGATCCCGCACTTCCGCGAGCGAGACCACGCCATGCCGAATCCACGGCGAGAGGCCGGTCACCGCGCCGGCCACGTGGTTGCGGGTGCGAGCGTAGGCGACCGGGTCGATCGCTGCCATCCGCGCAAGGGCCGCCCGCCGTCCGCCGCGAATCGGCAGGCCGACCACGCTCGCATGCGACTGCCCCCGATCCGCCGCCGGGATCACGCGTGCGAGTTCGGCCACGAGCTGTTCGCGGTCGCAACCGGGTAGATGCCCAAGATCGATCATGAACACATCATAGGCATCGGTAGGGTAGGCTTCAGCCTGCCGAGCCGTTCTCGCCCAACCCGCCGCCGGGGCGGCAGAAGTCGCCTGCACGCTGCAATTTCTCCGCCACGACCAGCGGAGCTGCCGACCTCAGAAGGTCGAAATTGCATACGATCGGCGAGCTTCCGCCGACCCCGTCGGCTGCGTCGTAAACCGCTGCCTCGTAGACCGCTTCAGAGTAGACCGCTTCGTCCCGAAGCGGATCCGGATCCGCTTGTGGAACAAGCGGTCTACGGGCGGCAGGCTGAAGCCCGCCCTACTTGCCGCTTTCCTGGGCAAGGCCATGCGCGGAAATTGTGCCGGCGGTGTTCTGTCGCGGCGAACCTCAAGTCACTAAGAATATTTTTTGCTCGATCACAAACGCGGAAAATCGATGAAAAAACAGGCGAAATCAGTAGTTGCGGGAGGAAGGCCCGCGGACGGTGAGCGGCCGTCGGCGCAGTTCTGGCACGCGCTTTGCCCTAGGGTGCGGTATCGGGCATTCAGGACGTCCCTGATGCTCGGCGGCGATTTGCTGCGGAGGCGATCGCCGCCGAACTCTTCCTCTCTTCCTTCTGGAGTCGCACGATGCGGTCAATCAGGCGGATTTCTCTCTGTCTCCTCCCGGCGCTCGTCGTCGGAGCGTGTTTTTTCACAGATACTTTCTCGGGGTCTTTTGCCTTTGCAGAAGACGCGGCGGTCGCGACTGCGGCTTCGACGCCCCCCGCGCCGCCGACCACCGATGAGATCGTGCCGAAGCTCTGGGTGGCCGCCGACACCGTCTGGGTGCTCGTCTGCGGCATGCTCGTCTTCTTCATGAATCTCGGCTTCGGCTGCGTCGAGAGCGGCTTCGCGCGGTCGAAAAACGCCGTCAACATTCTCTCCAAAAACTTCGTGGTCTTTGCCGCCACGTCGCTCGCCTACTGGCTCATCGGCTGGGATCTCATGTTCGGGGCCGGTGACGGTGCCTGGATCGGCAACTCCGGCTCGTGGATGGTCGGCGGTCTCGACAACAGTCCGGCCGTCGGCGACAAGTATCAGGGCGTCTACGGCGCGATCAGTTGGGCGAGCGTGCCTCTGTGGGCCAAGTTTTTCTTCCAGCTCGTCTTCGCCGGCACTGCCGCCACGATCGTCTCCGGCGCGGTCGCCGAGCGGATCAAGTATCACGCGTTCGTCCTCTTCAGCTTCCTGATGGCGTTGGTGATCTATCCGGTGACCGGCCACTGGATCTGGGGCTTCGGCTGGCTCGCGAAGGACTGGAATTTCTGGGACTTTGCCGGCTGCACCGCCGTGCATTCGGTCGGCGGCTGGGCGGCCCTCACCGGTGCCCTCATCCTCGGCCCCCGCATCGGCAAGTATGCGTCCGACGGTCGCGTGCAGGCGATTCCCGGCCACAACATGATGGCCGCCTTCATC
>JBIIOM010000018.1:0-22107 GCA_044336925.1 Pirellulales bacterium | reverse complement strand
CGCAATTCCTCGACGATCTCTTCGGGCCACGTGTCGCGGAGATAGGCAGGGGGCAACTCACGCGCGAGCCGCGCGACCGGATCGTCGGCCGCGAGCGGCTCGAGGAGCGCCGCCAGCGACCGGCCGTGCCGCTCCGCCGCCACCGACGGGCTTTCGCCGTCGAGATAGGCCAGCGTGCGGAAATAGAGGTCTCCGAGCAGGTCGGCCTTCCAGCGGGTCCAGGTGCCCGGCCCCACCGCGCCCACGTCGGCGGCCGTGAGCACCGTGAGCATCCGCAGCACCTCGGGCGAGCCCACGTCGCAGGCGAACCGCACCACGATGCTGCCATCGCCGATGTCGCGCCGAAACGCGATGTGGGCCATGGCAAGATGCTTGAGCACCAGGTATTCGATGATCGCCCCCTCGTCGGCCGGCAGCCCGAGCCGCGCCGCCACGTCGCGGGCCATACGGGCGCCGAGCTCGCTGTGGTCTTCGACGAAGCCCTTGCCGAGATCGTGGATCAACAGCGCGAGGATGACAGTGCGCTTGCGGGTGATCTGCCGCCAGACGCCGCCGAGCCAGCCATCGTCGGCGGCGAAATCGAGCGCCCGCTCCACGGCCACGATGCAGTGCTCGTCGACCGTGAACTTGTGGTAGTTGTTGAACTGCAAGAGGTGCCGGGCGTGGGCGTATTGCGGAATGATCCGCTCGAGCAGCCCGACCTCGTGGAGCCGGCGCAGCGGCCCGCCGAGCCGGCCGGCTCGGCCGAGGAGCGAGAGGAACGCGGCGATCGTCTCGGCATCGGCTGCATCGGGCGGCAGCGACTCGGCGGCCTCGCGGACCGCCTCCCAGGTCTCCGGCTCGACCGGCAGCTCGTACAGCATGGAGAGCTCGAGCAGACGCACGACGAGCGCGGGGCTGGCGGCCACGGCGGCCTCGCGTCCGGCGAGCGCGCCGACATCGCCGGGCCCCACGCGAAACAGGCCGTCGACCCGGTGCCCCACGATCCCCGAGACGAGCCGGCGCGACCGCGGGCGGCGGCGGCAACGATGGATCACCCCCTCGAGCACCCGCGCCACCTGTCGCGTGTGGCGAAAATACTCCCGCATGAACCGCTCCACGCCGAGCAGACCGTCCTGCGACTCGATGCCGCGGTCGGCCGCGATCCGCACCTGCTCGTCGCGGGTCAGGTCGTCGTTCGCCTTGCTGGCGGCGAGGTGCAACTCGTTCCTGAGCCGCAGGAGAAATTCCGACGCGTCGCGGAGGCTGTCGGCATCGCGGCGGGAGAGCGCTCCCATGTGGGCCAGCTCGTCGAACGACGGCGACCCCCAGACCGTGAAGCCGAGCCACCGCACGAGCTGGATGTCGCGCAGGCCGCCGGTCGATCGCTTCACGTTCGGCTCGAGGAGCGCGACCGTCTGCCCGAATTTTTCCGCCTCCTCGCGCCGTGCCTCGACGAGCCGCTCGACCAGCCGCCGCGACGACCGCCTGGCCAGGGAGGCGAGCCGCGTGGCGAGCCGTTCCGGCAGCTCGGCATTGCCGGCGATCGGGCGGCATTCGGTGAGCGTGCTATAGATCGTCGCATCGCCGGCCGCGAGCCTGACCGCTTCGGCCACGGTCCGCACGCTCTGCCCCACCTGCAGGCCGGCGTCGAAGAGCTCCTGCAGGAGCCGGCGGGCGACCTCCGCCACGAGCCGCGCCGCGCGGCCGTCGTGCAGGATCATGAGATCGACGTCGGAATCGGGCGCCATCTCGCGGCGGCCGTAGCCGCCGTGGGCCACGAGCGACGCATGCCGCGCGATCGCGGCGGCATCCTCGGCCGGCAGGGCCGCGAGGATGCCCTGCCAGACGTCGCGCACGATGTCGTCGCAGAGATCGGTGGCCAGGCCGCAGGTCTGCGCTCCCGGCGCCCCCGAGGCATGCTGGGCGGCGATCCGTTGCTCGAGCGCGGAGACCGCGGCTGCCGCGCGGGAGATCGGCGCGGTCGTGTCAGGCTGGATGCCAGGGGTCATCCGACACATTCTCCCGTTTGTTGGCGTGGCGTGCCAGCACGAACAGGAGGTCCCCCAGGCGGTTCAGGTATTCGATGGCGTTCGACGGAATGACCGTGTCGAGCTGCGCGGCGAGGCCCACGACCCGCCGCTCGGCCCGCCGGCAGACCGTGCGGGCCACGTGGATCGCGGCGGAAAGGGGCGTGCCCGTCGGCAGGATGAAACACTTGAGCGGCTCGAGCTCGGCCTCGTAGCGGTCGATCGCCTGCTCGATCTCCTCCACGTGCTGCATGCCGATCCGCTCCGCCGCGTCGCCCGGGGTCGCGAGCTCCGCTCCCAGGTCGAAAAGCTCGCATTGGATCCGCCGCAGGAGCGTGTCGAGATCGCGGGCCGCCGGCAGCGTGCGAATGACGCCGAGGTGGCTATTGAGCTCGTCGACCGTGCCGAAGGCTTCGATCCGCGCATGATCCTTGCGGACACGCGGGCCGCCAAAGAGCCCCGTCTCACCGGCGTCGCCCGTCTTGGTATAGATCTTCATGCCGCTATCGCTCCTCGAACTTGTGGCCTCGCGCCCTATACTGGTGACCGTCATGAAAACCTTCAACCCACATTCGGTGACCGCCCTCGTTTGGGCGGCGTGGCTCGTCGTCAGCCCTGGCGGAAGGGCGTGGAGCGACGAGCCATCGCCGCTCGAACGCACCTACCTCTCCCCCCCCGTTCGCATCACCGACGGACTGGTGAAGGCGGGGGAGGGCTACTTCGCGCCCGACGCGCGGCGGATCTGCTATCAGGGCGTGCCGCAGGGCTACCCCTTCTATCAGATCTACGTGCAGCCCTTCGATCCGCGGGAGCCGCGGCTGGCGCCCCCGTTGCGGGTGAGCACGGGCCGCGGCCGCACCACCTGCTGCTGGTTCTCGCCCGATGGCACGCGGATCCTGTTCGCGTCGAGCCACCTCGATCCCGCGCTCGACAAGACCGAAGCGGCGGCCCGCGCCCAGGCCGAGGAGGATGCAAAGACGGGGCGGCGCCGGCGCTACCAGTGGGACTTCGATCCCGAGATGGACATCTTCTCGGCGCGGCCCGATGGCAGCGACCTCGTGCGACTCACCTCGGCCAAGGGCTACGACGCCGAGTGCTCCTATTCCCCCGACGGCAGGCAGGTTCTCTTCGTGAGCGACCGCGACGGCGATCCCGACATCTACCTGATGGACGCCGACGGAGCCAACGTGCGGCAGCTCACGAGCGCGCCCGGCTACGACGGCGGCCCGTTCTTTTCCCCCGACGGCCGCTGGATCGCCTACCGCACCGACCGGCTCGAGAAAGACATGCTGCAGATCCACGTGATGCGGGCCGACGGCACCGGCGACGTGGCCCTCACGAGCGGGCAGGGGGTGCGCTGGGCGCCCTACTGGCACCCGACGAAGCCCTGGCTCATCTGGACCGGCGCCGACCACTCCGATCCGACGAAGCGGCCCAACTACGACCTCTGGATCGCCCGCTACGAGCCGCCGTCGGGCGACGGAACCTTCCAGATCGGCGAACCGCTGCGGATCACCGACCACGAGGGGGCCGACGTCTTGCCTTCGTTCTCCCCGGACGGACGGCTGCTCATGTGGACCGCCAGCCGTGACGGCGGCGGCGGCCGCAGTTCGAGCCAGCTCTGGGTCTCGACGCTCGACCTCGACCGCCTGGAAAAAGAGCTCGGAGAAAAAAATCGATGAACCGTTCCGCTGCCGACACGGGTGTCGCCTTCATCGGGGGCGGCCAGATGGCGCTGGCGCTCGCGGAGGGTTTTTGCCGCGCGGGGCTCGTCGACGCCCAGCGGATCACCGTCTACGACCCGAGCGACGCGGCCCGCGAGCGGCTGTCCACGCGGGTGCCGGGGGTGAGGTTTGCCGCGACCGGCCCGGAGGCCGCGGCCGCCGCGCCAATCGTGTTTCTGGCCGTGAAGCCGCAGCAGGCGGCGGTTGCCTGCCGGGAGATCGCCGCAGCGCTCTCGGGCGGCTCGGTCGTCGTCTCGATCGTGGCGGGCCTGCCGATGGCGAAGCTCGCCGCGCTCCTCGGCACGAACCGGATCGTGCGGGTGATGCCGAATACGCCCTGCCTCGTGGGCAAGGGGGTGTCGGTCGTCTGCCGCGCGGCCGACGTGTCGGCGGAGACGGGCCGCCACGTGGCCGACCTGCTCGGCGCCGTGGGGCACGTGCACGAGGTCGACGAGGGACTGCTCGACGCGGTGACCGGCCTGTCGGGATCGGGACCGGGCTTCGTCGCGCTTCTGGTGGAGGCGCTCTCCGACGGCGGCGTGAAGGCGGGGCTGCCGCGGCCGCTGGCCCTGGCGCTCGCGGTGGAGACGTTTGCCGGCACGGCGGCGCTCCTCGAGCAGACGGGCGAGCATCCCGCGCAGATCAAGGACCAGGTTTCGAGCCCCGGCGGCACGACGATCGCCGGCCTCGCCGTGCTCGAGCAACGGGGCGTGCGGGGCGCGGTGATCGACGCCGTGGTGGCAGCCGCCACGCGGGCTCGGGAACTCGGCGCCGGCTCGTAGACCGCTTCGTCCCGAAGCGGATCTGAATCCGCTTGCGGAGGAAGCGGTCTACCTGCGCTTTTTCTTCGCCTTGGCCTTGGCCTTCTTGGCAGGCTTGGCCTTTTTGGCGGCAGGCTTCGCGGCCTTGCCGAAAGCCAGCGACCAACCATCGGCGTAATTGCTCGTGCTTCCCACGCGAATCACCGACATGCGTCACCTCCTCGAAAAAGGTGTCAGGACTCTTTTCCGGTCTGGACGAACCCGTTTTCCGAAGAACGACGCCGGAAAAGAGTCCTGACACCTTTTTCGCAGAATCGGATTCGCCGAGCAACATCAGCGCGACACGATCACGACGCACAACCTTCCCCATGCTTCCGGCAGCGACGCGCGACCGTGCCGATCCACCGCCGGCGGTGCGGCGGCTGGCTCGGCCTGCACGGCCAATTCGTTGCGTTCGCGGAGCAGGGGGGTGATCTCGTGCTCCCAGCGCGACGCAGCGGGGTCGATCGGCAAAAGCGCGATGCCGTTGAGCGACAGCGCGAGCCGCGGCCGTGCAGATGCGGCTTCGTGCGGCCGCTCGCAGACGAGGAGCACGCGGTCGCCGGGCTCCACGCCGGAGGGCTGGCCAAACCTCCGCGCCCAGGCGCCGGCATTGGCCGCCGGCGGCTCCCAGGCAGCGCCAAGATGGATGGCATGATGATTCACGCGGCCGTCCGCACGGGGGTCGGGCGGGGATTCTTTCGTCATGGCCGATCTATGCCGGGCGAAAAAGGTGTCGAAAACGGCGGGCAGGGATATACTCCTTCGCTCCGCCCGGCATTGTGGCCTTGCGGCGGATTTATTGAAACGGAAGGAGTTCACGACGATGGGACAGGCGCTCGAATTCACCGACGACAACTTTCAGCGGGAAGTGCTCGATTCCCCGGTGCCGGTGCTGGTTGATTTCTGGGCGCCCTGGTGTGGTCCGTGCCGCATGATCGGTCCGACGATCGAGGAGCTCTCCGCCGAAAACGCCGGCACGTTCCGCGTGGGAAAGGTCAACGTCGACGAAAACAACCGCGTCGCGATGGGCTACAACGTGGCCAGCATCCCGACGATCATGATCTTCAAGGGCGGACGCCTCGTGCAGCAGTTCATGGGCGTTCAGACCAAGGCCAAGCTCCAGCAGGCGCTCGACGAGGCGAAGAACGCTTAGCGGGCGATGCTTCTGGTAGACCGCTTCGTCCCGAAGCGGATCGGGATCCGCTTGCGGAGCAAGCGGTCTACTTTGCGCAAGCGGTCTGCTTTGCAGTCTACTTCACGTCCGTAGTTTTTCGAGCAGGCTGTCGTCGACGAAGCCCGCCAGGTCGTGCTGCACGCCCGGCTGGCGGAGCTTCTCGACGGCCTTGGCCTCGATCTGCCGCACCCGTTCGCGGGTCACGCAAAAAATCGTGCCCACTTCTTCGAGCGTGTAGCTGTAGCCGTCGGCGAGGCCGAACCGCATGCGAAGGATCTCGCGTTCGCGGTAGGTGAGCCCCTCGAGCGCCTTGCCGATCGACGCGCGGAGCGACTGCTCGTGGATGCCCTTGAGCGGGTCGTCCTCGCGGTGATCCTTGATGATGTCGCCCACGCCGGCCTCTTCGCTGTCGCCGATCGGCTGGTCGAGCGAGACGGGCTGCCGCGACATCCGCCACACGCAGGTGGCCTCCTCGATCGTGAGGCCGCCGATCCGGGCGAGGTCTTCCACCGCCGGCTCCCGGCCATGCTCCTGGCGAAACTGCTTCGCGATGTTGCGCATCTTCGTCATCGTGTCGACCATGTGCACGGGCACGCGGATCGTGCGGCTCTGATCGGCGATCGCGCGGGTGATGGCCTGCCGGATCCACCAGGTGGCGTAGGTCGAAAACTTGAAGCCGCGCGCGTGCTCGAACTTGTCGACGGCCCGCATCAAGCCCGAATTGCCCTCCTGGATCAGGTCGAGAAACGAAAGGCCGCGGTTGCGATAGCGCTTGGCGATCGACACCACGAGCCGCAGGTTGCCGGCGGCCAGATCCCGCTTGGCGGCGTCGTAGCGGCTCTGGAGGTCTGCAAGCCGTTCGAGCCGCCGCGAGAGCGTGCGGGTGCTCTCGCGGGCGCCGAGCAGGAGCCTCCGTCTTTCATGCTGGAGCGGCTCGGCCAGCCGCCGGTCTGCGGCCGCCCTGCCCATGCCCCGGAGCTCGGACTGAATGGCCTCGAGCCTGTCGCCAACGCCACGCAGCCGCTTGAGCAGCGGGTAGAGCCGCTGGATCCGCAGGTTGCATTCCTCGACGAGCCGCACCGCCTTGCTCCGCTTGCGCACCAATTGCCGCCAGGCCTCGCGCCGCTTCGCGAGCGGCACCTTCCGCGACATCGCGATCCGGAAGAGCTGCTTTTTTTCCTGTTCGAGCCGGCGGAGCGTCTCGAGGTTTGGAACGAGTCGCTTGAGCGTGCGCTTCTTCTCGCTGGTGTTGGTGACGGAGACCTCGATCGTGCGGTCGAGGCGAAGCTTGCCGGCGAGCACCTGCTCGAGCATCTGCACGGCACCGGCGAGCACGAGGTCATTGCCGAGCATGGTGTTGCGAAAATGCCGGCGCCACTGCTCGATCCGCCGCGCGTTCGACACCTCGGTCTCGCGGGTGAGCAGGGGGATGCCGCCCATCTGCAGCAGGTAGAGCCGGATCGGGTCGTCGATCGCCCCGAGCTTGCGGGCGCTGACGGCCTTCCCCTTCCGCGGCTTCGCGGCAGTGGGGGCGGGGGGGGCGATGGATCGGCTCATGACAGTCCTTTCGGGTCGGGTCGGTGAATCCGCAGGTGCGACCCCGGTCTTCCCGTGCATTCCCGATGCCAAGCCGGCAGCCGCGCCCCCCCATCGGCCCCGAAAACGGCCCGAAAAGCCGTTTTTCGGCCGAACGTGGCGATTCCCCGTGGGCCCACGCGGGCTGTCGGGGCTCGCCTTCGTGTCGCCTGCGGGCGACACCGCGGGCGACGGCCGAGTCGACGGGATGCGACGCCCGCCTGGTCTGCGCTCAAGCCGGCCACGGCTGCGGCTCGAAACAGACCTCGCCGAAAGAGGTGGGGGCCTCCCTATAATTCGTCCTTTCGAGCCTGCCGGTTGCCCTCAGGGATGGTGATGCATGGAAATCATTCTGCTCGTCGTGATCGCGGTCGTCTTTCTCGTCGGCCTCGTCGCGTTCGCCGTGGGTCGGCAGGGCTGGAACTGGGGCACGGTCATCGCCGGCATCCTGGTGCTGCTCGCGTCCCTCGGCTTCACGTTCCTGGCCGGCATGGTCGGCCAGCAGGAACGGGCCTGGCGCGAGATCATCGCCAGCTACCAGAAGGAGATCGCGAAGAAACGCGACGGCCTCGGCGGCGATGGGGCTGACTCCGCCCAGAAGTCGATCGCCGCGCTCGAGCAGGAGAAGGCCCGCTGGCAGCGGGTGTGGAACCTGGTGGACGAGTGGGGGGGCAGGTCGTGGCCCAACGCCTCGTTCATCGCACCCACCGACGGCAGGGCGGGCACGATCACGGTGGAGGACGTCGAGAAACTGACGGCCGTGACCGGCGCGGAAGTCTACGTTTTCGACGAGGGGGACATCGCCGAGGGAGGCGCCTTCCTGGGGGCGTTTCACGTCGATGCCATCGATCCCGCGAAACCGAACACGCTCACCATCTCGCCGGCCGCGCCGCCGACGGAAGAAGACCGCACGCTCTGGGCCAAGCCCCGCGAGACCGTCCGGGTCTACGAGACGCTGCCCAACGACACATGGCTCGCATTTCACACGCTGAGCCCCACGAAAGGCGCGTCGCTTGCTGAGGACGAGGGGTCCGGGCTGCCAACGCCGAGGATGATTGATCCAGAGTCTCTTCTCAATGGTCTCGAGGAGCGGCTCAAGAAGTTTAAGGAGGAGATCAGTGAGCATGCGCGAGTTGTGCCCGAAGACGAACTGCCCGAGATCCTCGAGAAAGTCAAACAGGGAACCGTCACGCCCGGCCGCTACTGGGCCAAGGTCGAGTTCAAGAAGCCGAAATCCTTCCCGATCGACGGCCGGGAACCGGCGCAATTCGAGTCGGGGCAGACCGGTGAGTTCGATCTCGAGACGGCGCAGAAGCTCAAGGAGGAGGGCGACGTCGACATCGTCGCCGTCGAATCGCGGCGACCGCTCGTCGATCCGCTGATGGCCATTCGCGGCGGCGAGCATGCGGGCGACGCCACGGTGCAGACCGAGGGCCTCTCGTTCATGCGGCGGATGCTCGAGGGCGACATCGTGGACATCCTCGCGATGACCGAGCGGCTGAAGCAGGCCAAGACGACCACCCAAAGCCAACTGGCGATCCACAAGAAGGAGGCCGACGACCTCGGCGACGACCTCAGGAACTGGGAGGCCGACGCCCAGGCAGCCGAGCAGACGGCCACGAAGTTCGAGCGCCGGGTGGCAGAACTGGGAACGGAACTGTCGGGCCTGGAAACGGCGATCGTGGAACTGGGCCGAGAACTCGCCGGCGCCTCCGCCCTGCTCGCGGGTGAGATCGACGCCGCCACGCCGCCTCCGGGAAGAGCCGGGGCCCAGCCGGCCCGGGCCGCCGAGCGGATTCCCTGACAGATTTTGGGCAGACCGGTTAGACTGCCGCCGGTCAAAAACGCCCCTTTCCACCCGCCCACCCGAGCATCATGGCCAGCATCGCCGCCCAGCATGGCAACAAGGTTCGCCTGAAGAAGGCCGTCCACCACCACAAGCTCGCCAGCCGCCGAGGCGTGCTCGAGCGGATGTTCACGCTCTGGTTCCGCGGCTTCGTCTACAACCAGATCTGGGAGGATCCCCGGGTCGATGCGGCGGCCCTGCAGCTCGGACCTGAATCGAGCCTGCTCACGATCTCGAGCGGCGGCTGCAACGTGCTCAATTATCTGGTGCACAAGCCGAAGCGGATCGTGGCGGTCGATCTCAACGCCAACCACATGTCGCTCACGCGGCTCAAGCTCGCGGCCCTCAAGCACCTCCCCGACTACGAGTCGTTCTACAAGTTCTTCGGCTACGGCCGGCACGCCGACAACATCCCCAACTACCAACGCTACATCCGCGACCACCTCGACCCGGTCACGCGAAAATTCTGGGAATCGAGCGATTGGCCCGGCAACTCGATCGGCCCCAAGCGGATCGGCTACTTCAAGCGCGGCCTCTACGAACAGGCCAAGCTCGGCCAGTTCTTCCGGATCGTCCACGGCATCGCGAAGTCGGCCGGCCGCGATCCGGCCCGGCTCGTGGCGGCGAAGACGATGGCCGAGCAGGAGAGGATCTTCGACGACACGTTCGGCCCGCTCTTCGACAACAAGCTCGTCCGCTGGTTTGGCCGGCAGCCCGTCGCGGTCTACAGCCTCGGCATTCCGCCCAGCCAGCACCAAGCCATGCTCGACGAGCACGAGAACGACGGCAGCAAGCTCTTCGACATGTACAAGCAGCGGGTGAAGCGGCTGGCCTGCGGCTTCCCGCTCGACGACAACTATTTCGCCTGGCAGGCCTTCAGCCGGCGCTACGACCACGAGGGCCGCCGCGGCCTGCCCGACTATCTCAAGCGGGAAAACTACGAGACGATCAAGTCGATGGCCGACCGCGTCGAGACCCAGATCGCCTCGCTCGGCGACTACCTGCAGGCGGAGACCCCCGGAGCCCTCAACGGCTTCATCTTCCTCGACAGCCAGGACTGGATGCCGCCGCAGGTGATCGAGGAATTGTGGGCGCAGGTGGCCCGCGTGGGAGGCCCCGGCACGCGGGTGATCTTCCGCACGGCCGGCGAAAAATCCCCCGTGGAGGCGGCGCTGTCGCCCGCCACGCGCAGCCGCTTCTCCTACAACCAGGAACGGTCGGCGGAGCTCCACAAGCAGGATCGATCGGCGATCTACGGCATGTTCCACCTCTACGAAATGCTCCCCGCGTCATGAGCGGGGCCGCCAAGAAGCAGCCCGTGTCTTCATCAAACAACCGTGGCGGCGGCGCCGACGATCAGGCCGTGGCGATGGACCAGATGTATCGGTTCACGCGGCACATCTACGATCTCACCCGCGCCTACTATCTGCTCGGCCGCGACCGCATGCTCGCGAAGGTGGAGACGTCGCCCACGACGGCCACGCTCGAGGTGGGCTGCGGCACGGCCCGCAATCTGATCAAGCTCGCCGAGCGCCGGGAGCCGGGAAAGCTCTACGGCCTCGATGCCTCGCACGAGATGCTCGAGACGGCCGCGGCCAGCATCGCGAAGACCGGGGCCGATCGCCGCCACGAAGACAAGATCGTCCTGCGGCAGGGGCTCGCCGAGCAGCTCGATGCCAAGCGGATGTTCGGCCGCGACGAGCCGTTCGACACCGTCTATTTCTCCTACTGCCTCTCGATGGTGCCGACATGGCCGGGGGCCCTCGAGGCCGCGATGGCCTGCCTTCGGCCGGGAGGCACGCTCCTGATCGTCGATTTCTGGGATCAGAAGGAGTTGCCGTCGGTCTTCGCGGCCGGCCTCAAGAAGTGGCTCTCGCTCTTCCACGTGCACTACCGACCGGAGGTGCACGACGCGCTCGTCGAGCTCGGCAAGTCAGGCCAGGCCGACGTGCAATTCGAGTCGGTCGCCCGTCGCTACGCCTACATCGCGACGCTGACGAAAAAGTAGACCCTGACACGGCGCCCCGAACGCACACCTTGGCGGGATTAGGCGAAAATCTTCTCGAGCACCGTGGCGCCTTCGACGCCGGTGAGCTTGGCGTCGAGGCCCTGGAACTTCACGGTGAAGGCGTCGTGGCGGATGCCGAGCCGGTTGAGCATCGTGGCGTGGAGATCGTGCACGGTGCACACGTCCTCGACCGCCGCGTAGCCGAGGTCGTCGGTCGAGCCGTAGACCGCCCCTCCCTTGATGCCGCCGCCAGCCAGCCAGACGCTCATCGCCTTGTTGTGGTGGTCGCGGCCGCTGCCTCCTTGCGACATCGGCGTGCGGCCGAACTCGCCCGCCCACACGATCAGCGTGCTGTCGAGCATCCCGCGGTTTTTGAGATCGGTGATCAGGGCCATGCAGGCCCGGTCGATCTCCTGGGCTTTGTAGGTGATGCCGTCCTTCACGCCGCCGTGGTGGTCCCAGTCCTTGTGGTAGAGCTGGATGAACCGCACGCCCCGCTCGGCGAGCCGGCGGGCGAGCATGCAGTTTGAGGCGAACGAGCCGTCGCCCGGCTGGCAGCCGTAAAGCTCGAACGTGGCCGGGCTCTCGGCCGCCATGTCCATCAGCCCCGGCACGCTCGCCTGCATGGCAAAGGCCATCTCGTATTGTGCGATCCGGGTGGCGATCTCGGGGTCGCCCGTGAGTGCGTCGTGCTGGGAGTTGAGCACGTTGATCGCCGCGATGTCGAGTCCCTGGCGGTCGCGGGTGACGCCCGCGGGATTGCCGAGATAGAGCACCGGGTCGCCTTTGCCGCGGAGCTGCACCCCCTGGTATTTGCTCGGCAGGAACCCGCTCGACCACTGGCGGGCGGCGATCGGCTGGTTTTGCCCCCCCTTACCCAGCGAGGTGAGCACGACGAAGCCCGGCAGGTCGGCCGCCTCGCTGCCGAGGCCATAGGTCACCCACGAGCCCATGCTCGGCCGGCCCGCGATCTGCGAGCCCGTGTTCATGAACATGTGGGCCGGATCGTGGTTGATCGCGTCGGTCGTCATCGAGCGGATGAGGCAGATGTCGCCGAGCACGGAGCCGATCTGCGGGAAGAGCTCGCAGATATGAGTGCCGTTTGGCCCCATCGGCTTGAAGGGATGCTGCGGCCCGAAGCAGGTGAGTTTCTGACCCTGCAATTGGGCGAGCTGCTGCCCCTTCGTCATGCTCTCGGGCATGGGCTGCCCGTCGAGCTCCGCGAGCTTCGGCTTGTGGTCGAACGTCTCGAGGTGCGATGGGCCGCCCGCCATCGTCAGCCAGATCACCCGCTTGGCCTTTTGGGGCAGGGGAGGGGGATCGAGCACGCCCCGGAGCGCCGCGGCCGAGGCGGTCTCGGGCGCCGCGAGCGACGCGAGGGCCGCCGCGCCCACGCCCTGGGCGGTCTTGCCCAGAAACGCGCGGCGCGCGACTGCGTTGTACAGATGGCTGTCCAGCATGATCAGTTCCTCGTGATCGTTTCGTGGAGGTTCAAGAGCACGCGGGCCACGTGGGTCCAGGCGGCCAGTTCCGGCTTGTCGAGATCGGCCGGGGCAGGAGCGAAGCCCACCTTGAGTAGGGCGTCGGCGGCGGCAGGATCGGCCTGGTAGGCGGCGAGCTGCTGCCGGTAGAGCGGCATCACCGTTTCCATTTCCTCCACCCGAGGGAGCCGCTGGAGCGCCTGCTTCCACGCCCAGGCCACCCGCTCCTCGGGCGAGCCCGTGCATTCCTTCATGACCCGGGCAGCGAAGGCCCGCGAGGCCTCGACGTAGGTCGGGTCGTTGAGCAGGGCGAGGGCCTGCTGGGGAATATTCGACCGCGTCCGCTCCGCGCAGCATTCCTCCCGCGAGGGTGCATCGAAGGCGAGCATGCTCGGATGGAGGAACGACCGCTGCCACCAGGTGTAGAGGCCGCGGCGGTATTGCTTCTCGCCCACGTCGGTCGGATACGTCCGCACCGGGAAGTTGAGATTTTCCCAGTAGCCGTCGGGCTGATACGGCTTCACGCTCGGGCCGCCCACCGTGCGGACGAGCAGGCCTGAGGTGGCCAACGCCGCGTCGCGAACGAGCTCCGCATCGACACGATAGGCCGACTGCCGCGCGAGCTCTCGATTCCCCGGATCGGCGGCGATCTTCTCCGCCGAGGGGACCGCGGTCTGCTTGTACGTGGCGCTCGAGACGATCGTGCGGACCATGTGCTTCATGTCCCACTTCGAGTCCATGAACTCGCAGGCCAGCCAGTCGAGCAGCTCGGGGTTCACCGGCGGCTCACCCTGGGCGCCAAGATCGTCGAGCACCCGTGAGAGGCCGGTGCCGAAGAACTGCTTCCAGAGCCGGTTCATCACCACCCGCGCCGTGAGCGGATGCTCGCGGGAGACGAGCCACTGGGCGAGATCGAGCCGGTTCGGTTCGCGGCCCTCGATCTTCGGCGCCGGCAGATAGCCGGGAAACGCCGGCTTCATCACCTCGCCGCTCTCGTCCATCCAGTTGCCGCGGGGCAGGATGCGAACGACGCTCGGCACGGGCTTCTTCTCGCTCACGAGGCACTTCGTGAGCGACTCGTAGAAGTCCTTGCGGCCCTTCTCGGCGGCGACAAAGGCATCCTGCTCGGCCCGAAAAAGCTGCGGCGAGACCTTCGTGCGGAAGTACTTCTGGACGGCCTCCCACTCCACGCCGTTCCGCTTCGGAAACTCCTTCTTCAGCGCGGCCGCAGCCTGCTGGGCCAGCTTCTTGTCGGCGTCGGCCGCCTGCGAGTCGGGCTTCAGCTCGAGCAGCGTGATCTCGTACGCCACGACGTCGTATTCCCACTGCTTTTGCGCCGCATCGAGCTGGGGCGAGACGGCGTCGAGCTTCTTCTTGGCCGCGGTGAGCGCCGCGTCGAGATCGGCAAGCTTCTTGAGATCCTCAGGCGGCGCCACCACCATGCCGTCTTCACGTTTGCCGATCGCCCGCTCCTCGATGTCGGCGAAGAATGCCCCGAGGGAATAAAAATCCCGCATCGTGATCGGGTCGAACTTGTGGTCGTGGCAGCCCGAGCAGCCGGTCGTCTGGCCGAGCCACACGGCCCCCACGGCCCGCACCCGGTCGGTGAGCATCCGCGCCTCGTAGTCCTTGGGCTGGGCGCCCCCCTCCTCGGTCGTGAGCAGGATGCGATTGAATGCCGACGCGACCCGCGTCTCCTGATTCGCGTCCGGCAGCAGATCGCCCGCGAGCTGCTCGATCGTAAACCGGTCGAACGGCTTATTGTCGTTGAAGCTCCTGATCACGTAGTCGCGATAGGGCCACACGTTTCGCGGGTTGTCGCTGTGGTAGCCGATCGTGTCGGCGAACCGCACGACGTCGAGCCAGTTGATCGCCATCCGCTCGCCGTAGTGCGGGCTGGACAGGAGCCGCTCGACGAGCTTGCCGTAGGCATCGGGCGACGGATCGGCGACGAACGCCTCCACCTCCGCGGGCGTCGGCGGCAGGCCGGTGAGATCGAACGAGAGCCGGCGGACGAGCGTGCGGCGGTCGGCCTCCGGCGACGGCTCGAGCCCGAGCTTCGCCAGTCGCTGCCGTACCAGGTGGTCGACCGCCTTCGCACCCGCGGGCACCGCAGCCTTTACCGGCGGCTCGTAGGCCCAGTGCTTCTGGTACTCCGCTCCCTCCTCGATCCAGCGGGTAAGCAAGGCTTTCTGCTTGGCGTCGAGCTTCTTGTGGGATTCCGGCGGCGGCATCAGCTCGTCGGGATCGGTCGAATTGATCCGCGACACGATTGAGCTCTCGGCCGGCTTGCCGGGCACGATCGCCTGGGCGGCCAGTGCCTCATCCCGCAGATCGAGCCGCAGGTCGGCCTGCCGGTGGCTGGCGTCGGGGCCGTGACAATAGAAGCAGTTGTCGGAGAGGATCGGCCGGATGTCGCGGTTGAACGAGACCGCTTCAGTGCCTGCAGCCGTTGCGGAAGAAAAAACGGCAGCAGCGCGACCGAAAACAATCAACGCGATACAGAAGGGCCGATCGGTCCTCGCAAAGCAATGCACCATGGATCACTCCGTGGAAAACACCCGCTTCGCCATCAGGGCTCATCTCAGCCCGACGCGGACCCGAAGGTCGATCGGCGGAACACTTGAATGATATCGTCCAAAATCCAGGCCTGCCAACCAAAAAAATGCCGCCGACCACGGCGGCGTCAGGGCAGCAGGAAGACGAGTCCGGTGACCGTGGCGGCCTGCACCGCCATGCCGCGGTAGCTGATCGGCACGGCCGGGCAGGTCCAGGGCGCGCAGTTGCCGGGGCGATAGTAGCCGAGCGGATAGACGCACTCCCACGGCAGCTCGACGCCCATCTTGTAGGGCAGGACGGGCAGCGTCACGAAGAAGTGCGCGGCCGACACGACCGGATCGGCCCAGCCATGCGAGTGGCCGTAGCGCTCGAGGTTCCAGTCTTCGAAGTAGAGCGGCTTGTGGCAGTAGCCGGCCGCCTTCCACGTGAACGTCGTCGTGGCGAACCGTCGCGGCTCGAAGACCTCACCCTCGAGCCGGCATTCGCAGGGATAATCGTTGCCGGCGCGGCCGCCCACGCGGATGTCGAGATCGATGTCGGCAAGCCGGTCGGCCCGCAGCTTTGTGAGCGCCTCGTCGCAGTTCTTTCCCTCTTCCGCGCAGGAGTCTTTCCCGCTCACGGTGATGACGCCGCCCCCTTCCGGCCCGCGGCCTCCCGCCGTCGTCACCGCGCCCTCCGCGTCAGCGGTGGCTGTTCTCCGGAGGGCGGACTGCTTCAGCGTCCGCCAGTCGTAGGCGTTCGTCTCGGTGGCGGCGGCGAGAACCGCGGCCATCGCGACGGCCGCGACGACGAGAGACTTTTTGGAATGCCTGGGGCGATTACTCGATACACCAGGGACTGAGGCGATGGGATCGGCGGAAGCTCGACGAGCATTTGGCCGCCGCGGCCACCGCGAGGAGACTTCTGCCGTCCCTGAGCCGGCGGCACGGCAAAGTCGGATGCGCTCCGGTGGGCGATCACTCTCCCTGCTTGTGCTCCGCGGAATAGTTTGGGGCTTCCTGCGTGATGACGATGTCATGTGGATGGCTTTCCCGCACGGCGGCCGCCGAAACCTGGATGAACTGGGCGTCGCACCTGAGTTCATCGATCGTCCGCGTGCCGCAATAGCCCATCCCGGCCCGCAGGCCGCCGACGAGCTGATAGACGAACACGCTCAGGGGTCCCTTGAAGGGCACGCGCCCTTCCACCCCTTCCGGAACCAACTTGTCACCGCCGCGCCCTGTCGCCTTCTGCCGGTAGCGTTCGCTCGAGCCCTGAACCATCGCCCCGAGCGATCCCATGCCGCGGTAGGCCTTGAACGTGCGGCCCTGATACAGGACCGTCTGTCCGGGACTTTCCGCGACGCCCGCCAGGAGCCCGCCCACCATGCAGCAGTGGGCTCCGGCCGCGATCGCCTTGGTGATGTCTCCCGAGTAGCGAATGCCTCCGTCAGCGATCACCGGCACGCCGGCGCCGGCCGCCTCCTGCGCGGCCTCCCAGACCGCCGTGATCTGGGGGACGCCGACACCGGAGATGACCCGCGTAGTACAGATCGACCCGGGACCGATCCCAACTTTGACTCCATCTGCGCCAGCCTTGATGAGATCGCGACAGCCTGCCCGGGTTGCCACGTTTCCCGCGATCACCTCGATGCCCCAGCGTTTCTTGATTGCCGAGACGGTCTCGATCACGTTCGAAGAGTGGCCGTGGGCGGAGTCGACGATCAAGACGTCGACCCCCTTGGCGATGAGGCTCTCGGCACGCTCGAAATCGAAGACGCCGACGGCCGCCCCGACCCGCAGCCGGCCCTGCCGGTCCTTGCAGGCGTCGGGGAAGCGTTTCATCATGTCGATGTCTTTGATCGTGATCAGGCCGGTGAGCAGGCCCGCGGCGTCGACGAGCAGCAGCTTCTCCACTTTGTTGGCCATCAGGATCTTCTCGGCCTCGTCGAGCGAGACATTGCCGGTGGCCGTCACGAGACCGGTGCGGGTCATGATGTCGGCGACGGGGGTCTCGCCGCTCTCGAGGAACCGCAGGTCGCGCCGCGTGATGATGCCGACGAGTCGACGGCTCTCCTCGGTGATGGGCACGCCCGAGATGTTGTATTGATCCATCACGTCGCGGGCCCGGCCGACCGTGGCGGTAGGGGGCAGGGTGACGGGATCCATGATGATCCCGTTGGCGCTCCGCTTGACCTTGTCGACCTCCTCGGCCTGCCGCTCGATCGACAGATTTTTGTGGATCACCCCGAGGCCGCCCTCCTGGGCCAGGGCGATCGCCATCTCGCTCTCCGTGACGGTGTCCATCGGGGAGCTGACCAGCGGGATATTCAGCCGGATGCCCCGGGTGAGATTCGTGCTGACATCCACCTCCGCCGGCACCACGGCGGAATAGCGGGGCACGAGGAGGACGTCATCGAAGGTGATCCCGGTTGCGACGATTTTCCCGTCCATGAGGGGCTCCCGAGGGGCTGGAAAACCGCGGATTATGCGGCTCCGGCCCCAAAAGGGCAACGACCGGCCGTGCCTCGCGGGCGATTCCCGGCCCCGCGGCGCACGGCGCGCAAGCGTGTCCTAGGTTTGTGGGTCTGATTCACTCCTCCTCTCCTCGCCGCAAAAGCCTCATCATGCGTTTTCTCGACGAATACATCGCCGCCCAGCAAAGCCCTCGCCGGTCCCCCGCACCGGAAGGCGCGATCGCCCGCCCGGATCGGGCCACGCTCGAGGCGCACCTCGCCCGCCGCCGCTACGGCCGCTTCACGCTCACCGAGGCGATCCGTCCCAGCTGGCAGCTCGACGTCGTGCCGCAGGCCGGCTACCGGTTCGACACCTACGTCGATCCGCGGACGGGCTCGCGGCTGCCCGCGCTCGTCGCCGCGGTCTCGAGCGAGGACCTCTTCGAGACGTTTCTGCGGCTGCTCGAGCCCCTTGGCGACACCTGCGATGTCGTCCTCGAAACCTCGCACGAAGGAGACAGCGGCCCCGCCAAGAGCCTGCGGCGCGGCGAATTCACGCGTGACGGCATGGAGCGACTCGTGCTCGAGAGCGTGCTTTGGGACTTCGAAGACCTGCTGCTCAACGACGGCTGCACCGGCATCGCGATCATGCACCCGGAGGAGCCGATCGAAGTGCAGCTCGACGAGCACAAACTGCTCGTCGTCTACGCGCCCAACCGCCGCCCCTTCGAGCGGATCCTCGAGCAACAGGGGATCGCCCGCAACGACCGCCTGCGGTTCATCTCGCAGGGGGAGCATCTTCACACCTCCCACACCCGCTTCGCCCGGCTCTTCGACGAAATGACCGCCTGCTTCGGCGCGGCCTAGGCCAAGTAGACCGCTTGCTCCGCAAGCGGATCCGGGATCCGCTTCGGGACGAAGCGGTCTACAGCGGGCGGAGCCCGCCAAGCGAAAATCGGCAGGACGCCGATGTTTCGCGTGAAGTAGACCGCTTGCTCCGCAAGCGGATCAAACGCCCCCCGGCCGCCTCGAGGCTGAACGCCGCCGGGGGGACGGTGCATGGCTACTTCACGGAAAACATGAGCATCCTGCTCATTTTTCCTTGGCGAGCTCCGCTCGCTGCTTCGGAGACGAGGATACGTCAACTCGCCTCGATTTCCCCCGATCCCCCCGGCTCGTCATTCGCAAGGGGCGAGGCTCGCGGGTCGGCGGAAGCTCGAGGAGCATTTGGACCGAGTCTTCGAGGGCCACCGCGACGAGACTTCTGCCGCCCGCGAGCCGGCTGGGGATCCGCTTGCGGAACAAGCGGTCTACCGAGTTTCGCGGGGCAGACTGGCCTTGAGCCGGGCGGGCGGATTCACGACCATCCGCCCCATGCATTCCCCCCGGCCCCCCATGCTTGTCGCGATTGCCCTCGCCGCCTTCATGGCCGGTGAGGCCGCGGCGCAGGCGCCGCCGGGCCAGCCTCTTGATCCCTTCACCCCGCTGCCCGCCGGCGCCGTGATCGGCCCGCAGGGGCCCGTCGTGCCGGGGCCATCGCCGGGAGCGCGAAATTCCGTCGTCATCCCGCCCCTCGATGCGGAGCAGGTGTGGAAGCAGATGGTCGACGTCGTCGACGACTACTTCAAGGTGCAGTCGGAGCAGCGGGTCGTCTTCTCCAATGGCGTGCCGGCCGAGGGACGGATCGACACCTACCCGCAGACCGGCGCCACGCTCCTCGAACCGTGGCGACGCGATTCGATCGGCTTCCGCGAGCGGCTCGAAAGCACGCTCCAATCGATCCGGCGGACCGGCTCGATGCGGCTCATCCCCGATCCGGCCGGCTGGCGGATCGAGACGGTGGTGCTCAAGGAACTCGAATACCTGCCGCGGCCGATGCGGGCGACCACCGGCGGCGCGTCGTTCCGCAACGACGACTCCCTCTACCGCTACGGCACGCCGTTGCCCACGCTCGGCCAGCAAGTGGGCGATCAGCCCCGGCCGGTGGCCAACCCGACGCCGAACCTCGGCTGGATCCCGCTGGGCCGCGATCCGCTGCTGGAGCAACGGATGCAGTCTCAAGTGCTCGCCCGACTTGGCGTCGCCCCGATGCCGGCGGCCGAGCCCTATTACCAGCCACCCGAGGGCGGCTCGGCCACGACCGCCGCACCGGCCACGCCGGGCCCCGTGTTCGGCGCCCCGATCCCGCCTGAGCAACTGCCTCCGGGCGCCGTCATCGCCCCCGGCCCGGCCGTGCCGATCGAATCCCTCCCGGTGCCGAAGTAGACCGCTTGCTCCGCAAGTAGACCGCTTCGTCCCGAAGCGGATCCAGATCCGCTTGCGGAGCAAGCGGTCTACTTTCGAAGCGGTCTACTTTACTCGTCGGTGACGCAGCCGCGGGAGGCCGGGGCGACGCAGCGGATGTACTTGGCGAGCATGCCGCGAGTGGCCTTCACGGGCGGGGCCTTCCACTCGGCCCGCCGCTTGGCGAACTCAGCGTCGGAGACCTCGGCGTCGATCGAGGCCTTGTCGGCATCGATCACCACCATGTCGCCATCCCGCACCAAGGCGATCGGGCCGCCATCCTGCGCCTCGGGCACCACGTGCCCGACGATGAAGCCGTGCGAGCCGCCCGAGAACCGGCCGTCGGTGATGAGAGCCACGTCGTTGCCGAGGCCCGCGCCCATCAGGGCGGAGGTGGGCGTGAGCATCTCCGGCATGCCGGGGCCACCCTTCGGCCCCTCGTAGCGGATGATCACCACGTCGCCCCGCTTGATCGCCCCCTGCTCGAGAGCGCCGAGCATCGCCTCCTCGCTGTCGAAGACGCGGGCCGGGCCGCTGAACCGCGAGCCTTCCTTGCCGGTGATCTTGGCGACGGCCGAATCGGGGGCGAGGTTGCCGTGGAGAATCGTGATGTGGCCCGTCTTCTTGATCGGGTTTTCGACCGGCTGGATGATCTTCTGCCCCGGGGCGAGCCCCTTGCTCGTGGCCAGGTTCTCGGCGAGCGTCTTGCCGGTCACGGTCATGCAGTCGCCGTCCATCAGCCCCTTGTCGAGCAGGTATTTCATCAGGCCGCTCGTGCCGCCGATCGAATGCAGGTCTTCCTGCACGAACTTTCCGCTCGGCTTGAGGTCGGCGAGGTAGGGGATGCGGCGGGCCACTTTCTGGAAGTCGGCCGGTGTGAGATCGATCTCGACGGTGCGGGCCATCGCGATCAGGTGGAGCACGGCATTGGTCGAGCCGCCGAGCGCCATGATCGTGACCATCGCGTTTTCGAAGGCGCGGCGGGTCATGATGTCGCGTGGCTTGAGGTCCCGCTCGAGGAGCGTGCGGATCGCGGCGCCGGCCCGCAGGCACTCGTTCAGCTTGTCCGGGTGCTCGGCCGGAATCGAGGCGCTATCCGGGAGCGCCATGCCCATCGCCTCGATCGCCGTGGCCATGGTGTTGGCGGTGTACATGCCACCGCAGGCGCCGGCGCCCGGGCATGCATGGCGGACGATGTCGCCGCGGCGGGCGTCGTCGATCCGGCCGGCGACGTATTCGCCGTAGCACTGGAAGGCGGAGACGATGTCGAGCGCCGTGCCGTCGGCGAGATGGCCGGGCTTGATCGTGCCGCCGTAGACCATCAAGGCAGGGCGGTTGAGCCGGCCCATCGCGATCAGGCAGCCCGGCATGTTCTTGTCGCAGCCGGGGATCGCCACGAGGGCGTCGTACCACTGCGCATGCATCACCGTCTCGATCGAATCGGCGATGACGTCGCGGGAGGGGAGGGAGTAGCTCATCCCCTCGGTGCCCATCGAGATGCCGTCGCTGACGCCGATCGAATTGAACCGCATCCCGACCATGCCGGCCGCCAGCACCCCCTCGCGGACCTTCGCAGCCAGCGTGTTCAAGTGCATGTTGCAGGTGTTGCCCTCGTACCACATGCTCGCGATGCCCACCTGCGGCTTGTCGAGGTCGGCGGGCTGGAGGCCGGTGCCGAGGAGCATCGCCTGCGAGGCGCCCTGCGAGCGGGGTTGCGTGATGCGGGAACTGTAGCGGTTCAGCTGGGACATGCTTCAAATCCTCCGGGGTTTTGGTGCAGAATAGTGTTCGTCCCAGACCTTTGAAAGATGCCCGTCATGCGCCCCGCATTCACGCGCCCCGAATTCGTCTTCCTCGACCTCGGCAACGTGATCGTCTCGTTCGATCGCGACAAGGCCTACCGGCAGATGGCCGAGGTGGCGGGCATCGACCAGGCGGCGGTGCGGCAGGCCGTCGAGCCGACCGGGCTCAACGAGGCGATCGAACGCGGAGCGATCGATTGGATGGCGTTTCACGAGGCCTTCTGCCGTCATACCGGCTCAACGCCGTCGCCCGAGGCGCTCGCCCGCGCCGCGAGCGACATGTTTGCGCTCAATGTCGCCATGCTGCCGGTGATCGCGGGGCTCGAGCGGGCCGGAATCCCGACGGGCATTCTCTCGAATACCTGCGCCCCCCACTGGGACCACCTCGTCGCCAGCGGCTATGCCGTGC
>JBIIOM010000135.1:0-6934 GCA_044336925.1 Pirellulales bacterium | reverse complement strand
GGCACCGTTGATTCCGCCCGCGCGGTGGAAATAGCGGCAGATGTCGAGCAGGGTCAGTTCCACGCCCGCGATCTTGGCGAACCCCGCTTCCGTCTTCAGTCGGCTGAGCCACTCGGGGTGATTCGAGCGAGCGAAAGTCTGCGGGGCGTGGAACAGGAACTCGACTCGTTGCCGGCCGATCTCAATGGGAGGGAGCTGCCGCGGTGCGACCACCTGGAAGACCATGGCGGCCTGATGCGCTGACCCGTGAAAAGCCGCTGCCCGGAGGAGCGAAATCCGGTAGTCGAGCCCGAGATGCTTCATCAGCGGATCGATCCAGCGGGCAGGATCAGGCGCCCCGAGCACTCGATCCTCGGGCCTAACGATCAGATAGAAGCCCCGGCGAGGGGAGACGAGCCTGCTTTTCTTGGACAGCCGCGTGGCGGCCGCCTGGAACGCGTTGGACGATTGGCGGAGAGCGGCCAATGCGGCTGGCTTTGTGAACCATCCGCGGCCCATGGCTAGCTGCTGATCGATAAAGCTCTCGAGGTCGGCCATGCCCGAATCATATCAGAAAAACAACGCATGGAGGTGATTTCCTAATATGATCCGGGCCGGCGACTTTCTTACGGAATCAACTCTTGCGTTTGGTTTTCCTCGACTTTCGTGCGGCCGCCCTGCGGTCTGTTCGGGCCGTCATGTGACCGTCCTCCCGGCGGCACCCTCGACCACCAGCCGCAGCACTTCCTGCCCCTCGAATTCGAGGTATTCAGGCAAGATTGCGAGCGTGGCGATGTCGAAGGGGCCCCGGTTATAAGTGGCCTGTCGGGTGTCGCCCCGACTGGTTGATAGCCCTCAGGAATCAGGGCCAATTGGATTTGCCGACGTTCGGCAGTGCTCAGGGATGAACCCGAAAACGGGGAAAAAAACGGGGAAATCCCGTTTCCCCGTTTTCGTCTCCCCGGAGGCTCAGGCGGCATACGACCGCCTCCTCGCCGAGTACCTTGCCAACGGTCGGCAGGTTGCTCCCAAGCCCAAAGCGGAACGGCAGGAGACTTCTCCACCAATCCCGCAGCCTGAGGCAGTGCCAGCCAACCCGCCTCCCGACATCGCACCAGTCAGCGCTGAGATGACCGTCGCAGAGGTCTGTGTGTTGTTCATGGAACACGCCAACACCTACTACAAGCTGTCGGACGGGCGACTCTCCAGTAGCTACGACTGTGAACGCCGGTCGAAAAGTGCAGCGCGGGGCGGGGTAGGCCGGCCGGTCGAAAAATGCAGCGCACAACCGTGCAGCGGTGTTGGTCAGGAGAATCGCGGCGGAGCCGCGATATTCCCCTACCGAGAGCGAGGCACGAGGAGTGTATGTAGCGATGGAGATGTGGACTGAGGTTCGCGTCGTCCATGAACGGCTGAGCGGAAACGGGAAATTCCGGGGCGGAAAACTCCTTGACTACCGCGAACGCATGTCGCGACGGGCCTGGGCCCGCTTGCCGCGGGCGGCAATGTGGCTCACGCGTTGCGTGCCGAGGCCCTGCAACTTGATGCGGCCCGCCTTCGCGGCCGTCAGCGCCGAACGCTGCTTTGCGCCATCGAAGCGGATCGCCTGCGTGGCCGGCGAAGTCGCGAGGGCCGCGCGGGCCTTGGCCTGCCGGGCCTTCTTCGAGATCGCCTTCACGGGCTGGGGGGACACTTTCGGTGTGGCGACGGCCTTCTTGGCGACCGCCCGCTTGGCGATGGCCTTCTTCGCCGGCTGGGCAGCGGCCTTCGGCGCCGACACGGCCTCCGCGACGTATTCCTTCAGGTCGGACAGCCGCTTCTCGAATCGCTCGACGGCTCCCGCAAAGAGCTCGTGCTTGTGTTGCGTGCGAGCGTTGCCGGCGCCGGCCCCAGCAGAAGCCTTGCCACCGCGCTTCGACGAACGGGTCTGCTCCTGATACAGATCCCGCCACTTGTTGCGGAGGATGCGGGCCTGCTTCACGGCCGACTGCACCTGCGACTGCGTGGCCTTGGCGAGCGAGGCGCCAAAACTCGAATCAAAAAACTTCTTTTCAGCGCCCGACAGCAGGTCCTTCGCACGCTTGACCACGTCGGCGGGGAGGTGGATCAGATCAGCCGAGATGCCAGCAGACTTCGTGGTTTTGGCCATGATTGGGCGGGATTCCTGTTGAAATCGGAGGGGGGGAAACGGCAAAAAGCGGGCGAAGGGACTCGAACCCTCGACATCCAGCTTGGGAAGCTAGCGCTCTACCAACTGAGCTACGCCCGCGGTCGTTACTGACCGCCGAAGTCTAGCAAATCTTTCCGCGGGCACATCACGTATGATAGTGGTCCACATTTTTCAGGAGCGTTATTCATGACCCGCCCGAAGGATCAGCCGGCCGCTCGAGCGGACACTGCCGCAGCCAAACCGCAGGCTCCCCGGCACTTTCTCTCATCGCTGGCCGCAACCACGCTCTGGACGGCCATCTTGGCTGGTGTGGCCGCCGTGTTGCTCGGAGCCGGATTCGTGCCGTGGCTGGCCTCCGATCCCGCGAGGCTCTCCCGCCTGATCGCCCGGGCCGTGCCGGGATTGCAGGCCGACGTGACGATCGGGAAGGCGCAGATCGGCTGGTCCGGGCCGATCGTGATCGAGGATGTGCGGGTGGTGCCGCGAAACGGGGCTCGCCCGCCAGTGTCCATCAAACGGATCGAAGGCAACCACGGCCTGGCGGCGATGCTGCTCTCGCTCGGCGATCTCGGCCGCTTTCGGATCGAGGGGCTCGAGGCCGACATCGTTTTCGACGCCAACCGCGATTCCAACCTGACCGACCTGTTTCTGCCGCCGCCGCCCACCACCGCCAGCACCGGCCCGGCCGGCCCGCGCAAGAGCCCCGTGCGGGTGCGATTCGAAGTGGAAGAAGCGACCGCGAAGATCGAGGGTCCCTGGGCGCCGGACGTCTGGGTGAGCGACCCGACCGACATCAAGGCCCGACTCGCGCCCTCGCCCGACGGGAATTTCAGCGAATGGACCGTGGATCGCGTGCAGCTGCTCGAAAACGCAAAACTCGAGGCCAACGTGGCCCAGGGCGTGTTGGCCTACATCGCGCCGGTGATGGCCGATGCCACGCGGACGAGCGGCCGCTTTTCGCTGAAGCTCGACGGTGCGACATTCCCGGTCGGATCGCCGCAGGCGGCCCGGCTCGCGGGAACGCTTTCGATGCACGAGGTGGATCTCGGCCCCGGGCCGCTCGCGAAGAACGTCATGCAATCGCTGCCCGGACGGCTGCAACTGCCCACGTCCGTGCGGATCGCCGACGATTCAAACGTTGAATTTCATCTCGCCGATCGCCGCGTCTGGCACAAGGGACTCGAATTCGGCCTGCCGCTGGCGAAGCCGGGGCAGCGGCTCGACATCAACTCGAGCGGGTCCGTGGGGCTCGACGACAAGTCGCTCGACCTCAAGCTCGCGCTGCCGATCCCCGCCGATCTGCCGGCCGATCGCCCGCTGCTGGCGTCGCTCGCGGGGAAGTCGATTTCCGTGGGCATCGGTGGAATGCTCGGCGAGCCGAAGGTGAATTTCGACGGCTCGATCCGGGCGACCGCCGGCCAGGTGGCCGCGGAATTGATCGATCGGCTGCGTTCGGGCGATCAGCCGCTGCCACCCAGGCCCGCCGGTGCACCCGCGCCCAATTGGGTGCCGCCACAGAAGTCGGGCGAGGACGCAAAGCCGGCCGAGACCACGGCCGAGAAGCTCAACGACATCAAGTCGAAACTGCCGGCGGAGATCAGCCAAAACCCGTCGGCCGATGCGGTGATCGATCTCGTGGGCGGCGTGCTCGACGAAGTGGCGAAGCGCCGCGCCGAGCGGGCCGCCGCCGCGGCCGAGAATCCCGACGCCGCCCCGCCCCCGCGCCGCGGCCGGCTGCTCCGCAGGCTTCAGCCACCGCCCGCTGAGTAGGACGGGCTTCAGCCTGTCAGGCCGTAGGCCGCTTCCTCCGGAAGCGGACCTGAGATCCGCTTGTGGAACAAGCGGTCTACTTTGGCGGACCCGAGATCCGCTTGTGGAACAAGCGGTCTACTTTGGCGGATGCCGCCCCGTAAACCACCTCCTGGAATGGGAACGGATTTTCCTTGCTAGCGCTGCGGGCTTTCGTAACGGCACGGAAGCCCGACGCGCGAGCGAGGAGAGTTGGGTTGAGAGAAGTGGCATCACACGTGCGCATAAAAAAACCGGGCCTCCCTTACGGGAGGCCCGGTCTCTTTCGATCACGCTTCTCGTCCCGTTGCCTCAGGGCAGGCGACGCTGGAGAAGCGGTCTGGCTCAGGTGCCAGTGGCCGGGGCAGCCGGAGCGGCCGGGGCAGCCGGTGCAGCGGCCTCGGTCGGCACGCCTTCCGAGATCACGCCTTCGCCGGAGCAGCCGCCACCAGCGCAGCCGCCGCTGACCTCACCGCCGCAGCCGGTGCAGCCGCCTTCGACGGCAGCAGCCTCACCGCAACCGCCTTCGCAACCGCCGCAGGCCGGAGCGGCCTCTTCGCAGGCGCCGCAATCGGCAGCAGCAGCCTCTTCGCCGTGGCAACGCTTGTGCTTGGCGTGGAGACGAGCCAGGAGACCACCGTGGCAACGATGGGCGCGGGCACGGCCGTGGCAGCCATGACCGGCAACGGCACCCGACTCACCGCCGACGAGGGCGATGGCGACGAGGGCAAAGAACATAGCAACCGCGAATCCGAGAAAACGCTTCATCATATTCCTCCAATAAAAGGGAACTCAACGCGTCATGCGTTCCTGAAGCCGTCACGAAACACACCGGATCCGGGACGGCCACCGGACCGCAGCAAAACGAGCGGTCAACCGAAGAAACCCCGGGCGGGACCTGTTCGGACAACCGGCAGCACTACCCTGCAAGCGCTGACGGTTGGCGAAAGATTACCGCCTGGGGGATCTGGGTAGTTAGGCTAACCGTGCCCCGCCCAGTGTCAAGAACCGGCGTATCTGCCGGGAAAATAAGGGAAGCCCAGCGACGGGAGACGGAAGCCCGCAGCGCTAGCAAGGTCCAGCCGCCCTCCACTCCGATCAACGCCGTTGCCACCCGACCCGCGAGAAACGCTCCAACGCTCCTTGCTCGCGCTGCGGGCTTCCGTGGGGAGGGGGATCCGCTTGCGGAGCAAGCGGTCTACGGTGGCAGGCTGAAGCCTACCCTACCGGGGGCAGGCTGAAGCCTACCCTACCGGGGGCAGGCTGAAGCCTACCCTACTTTTGCGTGGGGGAGGAGCCTTGGGCGGTGCGGCTTTCGGCCTGTGCCTTGGCGGTCGCCTGCTGGGAACGCTTCTGCAACTCGGCCGCGACCTGCTCCTGCTTGGCGAGCATGTCTTCGGGGTCTTCAAAATTCAAAAGCAGCGGCGGGAGATCGTCGAAGATCTTCATCGCCATGCCGACCACCCGCCAGCCCTCCGGATCGAGGCGGACGACCCAGACGACGTTATCCGTGCTCGAAAAGCCGTCGGCATCCGTGTCGGTCCAGGTGGTGCCCACATGCACGAGGTCGCCCCCTTCGCCCACGACTTCGCAATCGCGAATGGAATAAGTCGCCGTGGGATTCACGGGCGGCGCGACCGAAAGGCCCAGTTCCTGGGTCTTGGCGCGTGCCACTTTGGTGAGCATGCCGCTGGCCGCCGCATCGTCGCCGCGTTTCACGGCGTCGAGGAACGTGATCACCGCCGCCTTGGCCGGCTCGGCAGCGGCCGATGAGCCGCCGGCACCACCAGCCGAGCAGCCGGGCACGGCCACCGCAGCGAGAACGCCGCAGCCCGCGACGAAGCAGGCGGCCCAGAGCGTCCAGGCGCGGGCGGTGGCGGTGGCGGTGGATGAGGTGCGCGGGCCTGTGAATTCGCTGGTCATCGCTCGGGGCTCCTGTGCTGTATCCAACGGGGGGCCAACGGTGCCGAAAGAAATGCGACTGGCTTGAAACGGGTGTCTTGGGGGCGGAGAGACTGACGGGATGAGGGGTGGCGGTCAAGCCGGAAAATGCCGGGGGAAAACGGGTAAAACAGCCGGGGTTTGCTATGCTTTCTCGTATGGCGCGACAGGCTGCCGGCAACCGAATGCATCCATCACCGTGGCGGCCGCGGGCGACGCTCGTCGGGGCCTTGGCGGCGGCGATCCTCTGCGGCACCCCGGCGGCCTGGTCTCAGATTCGGATCAAGCGGGGCAGGCCCAGGGAAAGGGCGAAGCCCACCGCCGTCTGGGACAAGGCCACGGCCTCGGCCTTCTTCGCCGACGCCTTCGCCACGCTCGAAGGAGAGCGGCCCGATTTCGCGGCGGCTGACAACGACGCCGCTGCGGCGGCATCGCCCGAGGCGGCGCCGGCAGCCGGGGGCTTCAAGTGGTCGTCGCTCGTTTCGGCCGACACGCTCGTGGACGAAATCAAGCACATGAGGGGCATCGCGGCGAAGGCCGTTGCCTCGGCCTCCGATTTCAAGGGGGGCGGCTACAACGACGCGCGGCAGTCATTCAGTTCCATCGCGCTCTGCTTCGCCGTGATCAAGGGCTACGACGGCGACGTTCGGTTCAAGAGAGACGCCGCGATCGCCCGCGATCTCTTCGCGCGGGCGGGCAGCAATTGCAAGGTGGGCACGCAGCAGTCGTTCAACGAAGCGAAGGCCCGCGTGGCCGACCTCGATCTGCTGCTCCAGGGAAACAGCCTCGAAGCAATCCCCGATGGCGGCGCGGGGGAGCCTTCGTGGAGCACGGTCGCCGCGCGGCCGGCGCTGATGTCGCGGCTCGGAACGGCCGACGAGGTGGCCGGCGCCGCCGTCGCCTCGAAGGAAGATTTCGACAAGCAGGTTGCCAAGCTGCTGCACGAAGTGGAGATGGTGGCGTTGATCGGCGAAGCGATCCAACGGCCCGACCACGAATATCACGACGACGACACCTACCGCGGCTATGCGGCCGAGATGCGCGACGCCGCCGTGA
>JBIIOM010000134.1:0-6939 GCA_044336925.1 Pirellulales bacterium | reverse complement strand
GCCTGCCGCGCACCCGCAGCGGGAAGATCATGCGCCGGCTGCTCAAGGCCCGGGAACTCGGCCTGCCTGAGGGGGATCTTTCGATGCTCGAACCGGATGCCACGGGGGCCGGGTCATGAGCGGCGCGCTCGCCAAGAGCCATGCCCACGCGCTCCTCCGGCAGATGCTCCTCATCCGCCGGTTCGAGGAGAAAGCGGCGGAACTCTACATGCAGGGAAAGATCCGCGGGTTTCTGCATCTGGGAATCGGGGAGGAGGCGGTGGCCGTGGGGGCGATCGCCGCGCTCGATGCCGACGACCGGATCGTGGCCGCCTACCGGGAGCACGCCCATGCCCTCGCCCGCGGCGTTTCACCGGCCGCGGTGATGGCCGAGATGTTCGGCAAGGCGACGGGCTGCTGCCGCGGCCGTGGCGGATCGATGCATCTCTTCGACGTCTCGCGCGGGCTCTTCGGCGGCAACGCGATCGTGGCCGGTGGCATGCCGCTGGCCGTGGGGCTCGCGCTCGCCGACCGCATGCAGGGCCGTCCGCATGTCACCTGCTGCTTCTTCGGGGACGGGGCCGTGGCGGAGGGGGAGTTTCACGAATCGCTCAACCTCGCGGCCCTCTGGAAACTCCCCGTGCTCTTCCTCTGCGAAAACAATTTCTACGCGATGGGGACGGCGCTCGAGCGGCATCAGTCGATGCCACGGATTCATCGCAAGGGGGCGGCCTATGGGATCGAGGCCGCGGTCGTCGACGGCATGGACGTGCTGGCCGTCGAGGGAGCGGTGCGGCTGGCGGTGGAGGGCGTCCGTAGCACGAGCGCGCCCTATCTGCTCGAGGCCCGCACCTACCGCTTCCGGGCCCACTCGATGTATGACGCGGAGCTGTATCGGCCAAAGGAGGAGGTGGAACGCTGGCGAAAGCGCGGGCCGCTCGAGATCTTCCCGCGGCAACTGCGGGGCTGGGGGCTGCTCGACGACGCGGAATGGGAGTCGCTCGAGGGCGAGGTGGCCGCCGAGGTCGATGCGGCCGTGGCCGAGGCGGAGGCCGCCGCATGGGAGCCGGTCGGGGATCTCGAGCGCGACGTGCTCGCGGGCCCGGCGCCGGTTCCAGCGCGTGGGGAGCCATGACGATGCCGACGCTCACCTACCGCGAGGCCGTCCGCCAAGCGATCCGCGAGGCGCTTGCCGCCGACGACCGCGTGCTCCTTATGGGGGAAGACGTGGGGCGATACGGCGGCGCCTATGCATGCAGCAAGGGGCTGCTCGAAGAATTCGGGCCCGAGCGGGTGCGCGATGCGCCGCTCTCCGAATCGGCCTTCGTGGGCGCCGGCATCGGCGCGGCGATCGGCGGCCTGCGGCCGATCGTGGAGGTGATGACGATCAACTTCAGCCTGCTCGCCCTCGATCAGATCGTGAACAACGCCGCCACGCTGCGGCACATGAGCGGCGGCCAGGTGGGCGTGCCGCTCGTGATCCGCATGGCGACGGGCGCCGGCCGGCAGGTGGCGGCGCAGCATTCGCACAGCCTCGAGGTGTGGTACGCCCATGTGCCCGGCCTCAAGGTGCTCGCGCCGGCGACGCCGCACGACGCCCGGCACATGCTGGCCGCAGCGCTCGCCGACCCCGACCCGGTCGTGATCGTCGAGCACGCGATGCTGTATGCGACGGAGGGAGAAGTGGAGCAGAAGCCCCAGGCCTTCGACGCCTGGCATGCGGCCATCCGCCGCGAGGGCCGCGACGTGACCTTGATCACGTCGGGCGGCTCGCTCGGCAAGACGCTCGACGCGGCCGACCGGCTTGTGGCCGATGAAATCGAGGCGGAGGTGGTGGACCTGCGGTGCCTGCGGCCGCTCGATGCCGACGCGATCGCGACGTCGGTTTCCAAGACGCACCGTGCGGTCGTCGTCGACGAAGGCTGGAAGACATGCGGCCTCGCCGCCGAGATCAGCGCGATCCTGATGGAGCGGGCGTTTTACGACCTCGACGTGCCGGTCGCCCGCGTCTCGAGCGTGGAGGTGCCGATCCCCTATGCCAAGCATCTCGAAGACGCAGCGCTTCCGAGCGTCGACCGCATCATCGCCGCCGTGCGGAGCCTTGCCTGACCATGCATACGTTCCTCATGCCCACGCTTGGCGCCGACATGGAGGCCGGCACGCTCGTCGCCTGGAGAAAGCAGCCGGGTGATCCGCTGCGGCGCGGCGACACTATCGCCGAGGTCGATACGGAGAAGGGAGTGATCGACGTGGAGGTGTTTCAGGATGGAATTCTCGAGGCGATCCTCGTGCCGCCCGGGAGCCGCGTGCCCGTGGGCTCACCGCTGGCCACGATCCGCGCCGCCGGCGAAGCGGCGGTGGCACCGGCCGCACCCGCACCGCCGCCCGCGGCCGTCGTGCCGCCGGAAACCGGCGAGGTGCGTCCTGCAGCCGTCGTGGCTCATGCGCCGCCCCTGTATGCCCCCGCGCTCGATGCCTTCGGCCGCCTGCGGATCTCGCCGTCGGCACGGCGCCTGGCCCGCGAGCGTGGCGTGGATCCGCGGTGCGTGACCGGCACAGGCCATGAGGGGGCGATCACGCGGGCCGATATTGAGCGGGCTGTGGCCGGCCGGCCAGCGGCGCCGCAGGTCGCGGCCCCCGCCGCACCGCCACCTGTCGCTCCCGCCCCGCCGCCCGCGGACGACCGACTGGAGCGGCTGCGGCGGACGATCGCCGCAGCCATGTCGCGGTCGAAGAGGGAGATTCCCCACTACTATCTCTCGACCACGATCGACCTGCACCCGGCCTTGGCCTGGCTGGACCGCGAAAACGAGCAGCGTCCGCCGGAGAAGCGGCTGCTCGCCGGCGTGCTCCTGCTCAAGGCGGCGGCGGTGGCGACCCGCGAGGTGCCGGAGCTGAATGCCGTGTGGGAGGGCGACCAGGTCGTCGTTCGGCCCGCCGTGCACGTGGGCGTGGCGATCTCGCTGCGGCAGGGGGGGCTCGTTATCCTCGCGCTTCACGACACGGCATCGCGGACCCTCGACGACCTCATGGAAGGCCTTCGCGATCTCACGGCGCGGGCCCGCGCCGGTCGCATGAAAAGCTCGGAGCTTTCGGATTCCACGATCACGGTCACGAGCCTGGGCGATCGGGGCGTCGATGCAGTGTGGGGCGTGATCTATCCGCCACAGGTGGCGATCGTGGGCTTCGGAAAGATCGTGGAGCGGCCGTGGGCGGGGCAGGGGGGGCTCTTCGTGCGCCGCGTCGTCACAGCCACGCTGGCCGCAGATCACCGCGTCAGCGACGGCCACCGCGGCGGGCTCTATCTCGACGCGGTCGACCGGCTGCTGCAGGAGCCGGAAAAGCTATGAGCGACGAGCAGACGATCCGCAGGACGGTGCTCGAGATCCTCGGCGGCATCGCGCCGGAGGCCGACCTCGCCGCGCTCCGGCCCGAGGCGAACTTCCGCCGCGAGCTCGACCTCGACTCGATCGATTTTCAGAATTTCGTGATCCGACTCTGCAAAGCCGCCGCTGTTCAGATTCCCGATCGCGACGCCTCCACGCTCACGAGCATCGCGCGGTGCGTCGATTATCTGGCTGCACACAGGCCTCCGGCCCTATGAGGCGACGCCGAGCCGGTCGTCACCCTGAGCCTTCGTGGAGCCGTCGGCGCTGCCGATCCGCAATAGCCGCGTCAGGCCAGGATGTCGGTGAGCACTCGGGCGCCTTCGACGCCGGTGAGCTTCGCGTCGAGTCCCTGGAATTTCACGGTGAAACCGTCGTGGCGGATGCCGAGGCAGTGGAGCATCGTCGCGTGGAGATCGTGGACGGTGCACACCTTCTCCACGGCCGCGTAGCCGAGGTCGTCGCTCGCGCCGTGAACGATGCCGCCCCGGATGCCGCCGCCCGCCATCCAAACGCTCATCGCCTTGTTGTGATGGTCGCGTCCGTTGCCTTGCTGCGACATCGGAGTGCGGCCAAACTCGCCCGCCCACACGATCAGGGTGCTGTCGAGCATGCCGCGCTGCTTGAGGTCGGTGATCAGCGCCATGCAGGCGCGGTCGATCTCCGCGGCCTTCAGCGCCACGCCCTCCTTGACGCGGTCGTGGTGATCCCAATCCTTGTGGTAGAGCTGGATGAACCGCACACCCTGCTCGGCGAGCCGCCGGGCGAGCAGGCAGTTTGACGCGAACGAGCCGTCGCCGGGCGAGCAGCCATAGAGCGCGAATGTCTGCGGGCTTTCGTGCGCCGTGTTCATCAGTTCCGGCACGCTCGCCTGCATCGCGAAAGCCATTTCGTATTGCGCGATCCGGGTGGCGATCTCGGGATCGCCGGTCAGGGCGTCGTGCTGGGCGTTGAGCAGGTTGATGGCGCGGATGTCGGCCGCCTGCCGGTCACGGCTGATGCCCTTGGGATTCGTGAGGTAGAGGACGGGATCCCCCTTCGAACGCAGCTGCACCCCCTGATACTTGCTCGGCAGGAAGCCGCTCGACCACTGCCGGGCGGCAATCGGCTGATCCTGGCCTCCCTTGCCCAGCGATGTGAGCACGACGAAGCCGGGCAGGTCGTCGGCATCGCTGCCGAGCCCGTAGGTCACCCATGCGCCCATGCTCGGCCGGCCCGCGATCTGGGAGCCCGTGTTCATGAACATGTGGGCCGGATCGTGGTTGATCGCGTCGGTGGTCATCGAGCGGATGAGGCAGATGTCGCCGAGAACCGAGCCGATCTGGGGAAACAGTTCACAGATTTCGGTGCCGTTGGGCCCCATCGACGCGAAGGGATGCTGCGGCCCGAAGCAGATGAGTTCTTTCCCCTGGAGCTGCGCGAGCTGCTGCCCCTTGGTCATGCTCTCCGGCATGGGCTTGCCGTGAAGCTCCGCCAGCTTGGGTTTGTGGTCGAAGGTCTCCAGATGCGAGGGCCCTCCGGCCATCGAGAGCCAGATCACCCGCCGCGCCTTCTGCGGGAGCGGCGGCGGATCGAGAACGCCGCGGAGCGGGGCGGCCGACGCCGCCCGCGGAGCGGCCAGCGAGGCCAGCGCCACCGCACCGACGCCCTGGGCCGTCTTCCCGAGGAACGCCCGGCGGGCGAGCGCGTCGTGCACGTCTCCGATGATCATGTGTCAGTTCCTCGTGATGAATTCGTGAACATTCAGGAACACACGGGCCACGTGCGTCCAGGCGGCCAGCTCGGCCCTGTCGAGTCCCTCGGGGAGCGGTGCGAAGCCGGTCTTCAACAGGTCGTCGGCCGCCGCCGGCTCGGCCTTGTATTGGGCAAGGTGGCCGAGGAAGAGAGGCATGAGCGTCTCCATCTCCTCGACCCGTGGCAGCCGCTGGAGCGCCTGCCGACAGGCCCAGGCGATCCGCTCCTCGGGTCCGCTGCCGCCCTCCTTCATGATCCGTGCGGCAAAGACACGCGATGCCTCGACGTAGGTCGGGTCGTTGAGCAGCACGAGCGCCTGCTGCGGGATATTCGACCGGGTTCGCTCCGCGCAGCACTCTTCCCGGCTCGGCGCGTCGAAGGCGAGCATGCTCGGATGGAGGAACGACCGCTGCCACCAGGTGTAGAGGCCGCGCCGGTATTGTTTCTCACCGGCGTCCGTCGGATAGGTCCGCTTCGGGAAGTTCAGGTTTTCCCAGTAGCCATCGGGCTGGTAGGGCTTCACGCTCGGCCCGCCGATCCCGCGAACCAGGAGCCCCGACACCGCCAGTGCATGGTCGCGGACGAGTTCCGCATCGACCCGCCATGCGGTCTGCCGCGCGAGCAGACGGTTGCCGGGGTCGGCAGCCAGGACCGCGGGCGTCGCCACCGACGACTGTCGGTAGGTGGCGCTCGAGACGATCGTCCGCACCATGTGCTTCACGTTCCACTTCGAATCCATGAACTCGCAGGCCAGCCAGTCGAGCAGCTCGGGATGCACCGGCGGCTCCCCCTGGGCGCCGAGGTCGTCGAGCACCTTCGAGAGGCCGGTGCCGAAGAACTGTTTCCACAGCCGATTCATCACGACCCGCGCCGTGAGCGGGTGGTCGCGGGAGACCAGCCAGCGGGCGAGGTCGAGGCGGTTCGGCTCCCGCCCCTCGATCGGAGCCGCCGGGAGGTAGCCGGGAAATGCGGGCTTCACGATCTCGCCCGTTTCGTCCATCCAATTGCCGCGGGGCAGGATGCGGACGACGGTCGGAGCAGTTTTCTGCACCGTCACGAGACACCTCGCCAGGGCGTTGTTGAAGTCGATGCGGACCTGCACGGCCTTCGCTACGGCATCGAATTCCGCCCGGAAGAGTTCTGGCGAGACCCGCGTGCGAAAGTAAGTCTGCAGGACGGTTCGCTCGTCGCCGTTCCGGGCCGCGGACTCCTTCTTCAAGGCATCCGCCACCTGCTGGGCCGTCTTCTTCTCGGCGTCGGTGGCCTTGGCGTCGGGCTTCAGCTCGGGCAGCGTGACTTCGTAGGCGACGACGTCGTGCTCCCATTGGGTTTGGGCGGAATTGAGCCGGGGGATGACGGCATCCAGCTTCTGCCTGGCGGCGGCGACGGCGGCCTCGAGGGTGGCGAGCTTCTTCAGGTCATCCGGCGGCGCCACCAAGAGACCTTCCCCCCGGCCTCCGATCGGCCGCTCGTCGATATCCGCAAAGAAGGCGGCGAGCGAGTAGAAGTCGCGCATCGTGAACGGATCGAACTTGTGGTCGTGGCACTGGGCGCAGCCGGTCGTCTGGCCGAGCCAGACCGCACCGACCGCGCGGACGCGGTCGGTGAGCATGCGGGCCTCGTAGTCCTTCGGCTGCGCGCCCCCCTCCTCGGTCGTGAGCAGCAGACGGTTGAAGGCCGAGCCGATCGGGGTCTCCTGGCTGGCGTCGGGCAACAGATCGCCCGCGAGTTGCTCGATGGTGAACCGGTCGAAGGGCTTGTTGTCGTTGAAACAGCGGATCACGTAATCGCGGTAAGGCCAGACGTTTCGCGGGTTGTCGCTGTGGTAGCCGATCGTGTC
>JBIIOM010000133.1:0-6948 GCA_044336925.1 Pirellulales bacterium | reverse complement strand
GAGAAACGCCCCAACTCTCCTCGCTCGCGCGTCGGGCTTCCGTATCACCGCGGCCCGGGAGCCGGCGCATGCTGACGAGCGACGGAAGCCCGCAGCGCAAGCAAGGTCCATCCGCTATCAACTCCCATCAACGACGCTCCCACCCGCCCCGCGAGAAACGCCCCAACTCTCCTCGCTCGCGCGTCGGGCTTCCGTATCACCCGAAGCGAGCGTCCGGCGACGGGGCATGTGCAGCCCCGGGCCGGATTGGGCTTGTAGCACCAGGCCCGGAGGGCCGGGTGAAAACCAGCAACCGAAGGTTGCCAAGCGAAAATCGGCAGGATGCCGATGTTTCGCGTGAATCTAGAAAGTGAGCGACTCTTCCGCGAAGGTCGTGCGACTGTCGTAGGCGTGGAACGTGCGGGCGATCCGGCCGCCGAGGATCTGGAGGAACATGCCGCGGAACTGCGATTCGGAGCGGTCGGTGGTGGGAATCGCACTGTCGGCCGGAAACGCAAAATCGTCGTACCGCTTTTCAAACACCACCTTCTTCTCCGCGACGTCGTAAACGCGGACATGCGCCGTGGCCCGGCCGCGGTAGAGCGTCGAGCCCTCGTGGAGCCGGAACTCCTCGAGATCGATCCCCACCACCATGTCGGCGTCGAGCGCCTTGCCCACGGTGGCGTGGTCGATCCAGTCGTTTTCGTCGATCCAGCGGGCCACCTCCTGCTGGTCGATGATCCGTGACTTGCGGACGTTGCGGGCCAGATGCGCCCCGACGATCGACGCCAGTTCGCGGGCCGACCCGGCATCGCTGAACTCGAGTTCCACGATCGGCTTGCAGACCACCGCCACGTGCTTCCCCTTGAGCCCCTTGAATTCCGCCGGGGTGTCTTCCGGCATGATCAGGTAGGCGGCCGTGAGCAGCGTCGAGCAGCCGCTCGACACGACGACGAGCGCGGCCAGGGCGGCGAGGGAGATGGCGCGGGGGACGGGCCGGAAGTGCATGCGAAAGTCCTTCGGGGGCGACGGTTTCCGCGGTTCTGCGGAGGGTCGGGAAGGTAGCCGGCCCGGGACGGCCGCTCAATGCCGCTTCCCGGGCCGAAAAACGCGGCTCCGGAGGCGTGTGGCAGAATGCACGCATGGCCAAACCCGGGTCTTCCACCGCCGACGCATTGCTCCCGAGCCTCGCCGCGGCCCTGCCCGCGCACGGCTTCTGGGAGTCGCCCATCGTGGTCGGCGTGTCGGGCGGTGGCGACAGCGTGGCGCTCCTGCTCGCGCTGCTCGAGGTCGCCCCGGAGGGCCGTGCGGACCTGCTGACCGTTGCGCACGCGGAGCACGACCTGCGCGAGTCCGCCGCCGACGACGGCCTGTTCGTCGCGGCGCTGGCCGGCCGCCTCGGCCTGCGATTCGCGACGCGTCGGCTCGCGGTGCGCGACGATCGCGACGGCGAGGGCATCGAGGCGCGGGCGCGGCGGCTGCGGTATGAATTCCTCGCCGACGTCGCCCGGGAAGCGGGGGCGAGGCATGTCGTCGTGGCGCACACGGCCGACGACCAGGCGGAGACGATCCTGCACCGCGCCCTGCGGGGCACCGGCCTGAGCGGCCTCGCGGGGATGGCGTCCGCGCGGGAACTTTGCGACGGCGTCGCCCTGCTGCGGCCGCTGCTCGGCATGCGGCGGGAGCAGGTGCGCGGCTACCTCCGCGGCACGGGCGAAGCCTGGTGCGAGGACGAGACGAACGACGACACCCGCCACGCGCGAAACTTCCTGCGGCAGGAGATCATCGCGCGGGCCGAAGCGGGGCCTTGTCCGGCAGCCACTGAGTCGCTCGTGCGGCTGGGCGAGCAGGCGTCGCGAGTCGCCGGGGCGATCGCCAGCGCCGCGGAGCACCTGCTGTCGCGGCACACCCGCCGCCAGCCCGACGGCGGCGTCGCCCTCGACGCCACGCCGCTCCTCGGCCTCGATCGACACCTGCTCGCCGAGGTCTTCGTGGCACTGTGGCGGCGCGAGGGCTGGCCGCAACGCGACATGACCGCGCGGCACTATGGGCGGTTGGCCGATCTCGTTGCGGGCGGGCTGTCAGACCGGCCGCCGCCGGCCGACTACCCCGGCGGCATCCACGTGCGGGCCAGCGACGGCCGGCTCCTGCTGGGCCCGCCGCGCTGAAAACAGCCGCAATCAGAGTTTCTTGAAATCGCGGCTGGGCTTCGGCGGGGGGAGCTTCCGCCTCTGGTCGTCCGGCCGGGCCGACGGCATGTTGTTGCCATTGCCATTCATCGGTGGCGGATCGTTGACGCCCGTCCGCTCCTCCACCCATCTGTAACCGAGCGGCATCCGCAACTCTTCGGCGGCAAGGAGCGCCCAGGGCGTGCCCGGGTGCTTCGCCAACACGCCCTCGAGCAGAAGCTTCGCGTCTGTGGCGAGCTTTGCAGTCATGGAGTCGACCGCGACCTCGTCGCTCGGCTCGAGCACCCAGGTGTCGCTCTTGGGGTTTTTGAATTTCAGTCCAAGCTTGGCCTTCGCGAGCGTCTTGTTGTAGGCGTCGGTGCGAACCTTCACGGCCAGCACGCGGCCGAGCGCGAGGTCGTAGCCCGCCTGCCAGCGTTTCTCGCGCAGCCGCTCACGGTCGGGCAGTCCAGCCCTGAGCATCGCGTAGAGCGCATCGATCTTTGGCTGCAGGCTGGCCGCGGTGTTCTGAGCCTCCCCGAGCAGGGCCACGAATTCCCCGTCGCTCTTTCGCGGAAAGACGGTCTCCGGCGACTCCATCTGCGGCACTTCATACATCCCCGCAGCCTCGACGAGCGCCCGCTTCGCGCGGTTGGCGGCGATTTCCTTGGCGAGCTTCTGCGGGGAGGCGTAATCGGGCTGGTATTGCCGCATCACTTCGGGATCGAAAAAGTATCGCAGCCGCGACGACAGGGGCGCCGTATCCTCGTTCGTGACCCGTCCCCGCGCGGCGCTGTTGGCATGCACCCGGAAATAGATGCCCCCCGTCTCGGCACAGAGCCTCGAGAGAGCGTAGGGGCCGAAGCCCGAGTCGATCGCCTCGTCGGCCAATCGGCCGGATCGCACCCGCACCACCTCCGGATGGAGTGTTTCGGGCCCCTGCTCGATCTCGACCCATTGCTCGCCTTGCGAATACGTCGGGTCGAACTCGACGTATTTCATCTGCACCTTGGCCATGCCGAACGGCGCGGGCACGCCGACGACGTACACCGGAAAACCGAGCGACTGGCACAGCTTCGCCGTCTCGTCCACCGTGCCGGCGTCATTTCCCACCTCGTCGGTGAAGACGACGATCATCACGTTGCGGCCCCCCGCTCCCTGACGAAACTTCTTCGCGATGTCCGCCGTCTTCCGGATCGCCAGAAACGTCATCTCGACCCCGGAGTCATCGACGGGAATCGAGCGAATGTCCTTCACCACCTCATGCACGTCGTCGGTGGGGGGGTGCTTCGTGACGATGCTCACCCCTTCCCCGAATGCCACCACCATGTGTTCGAGTTCGGGACGGTCGGCCTCAGGACGAATCTCGCTGAGTTCTTTGAAGACCCGGTCCATGCGGTCTGCGATCTGATCGCGCTGCGCCGACAGGCTCACCGAGCGGTCGAAGGCCCAGCAGACGACGGTGGGCCCCCGGGCGAGCGAGGCGTCGATCTCGGCCGTCAGATGGTCCACCGCCCCCGCGGCGCCGGTCGTGCCGATCCCCCTCGAGCCCTTCACGACCACGGCAGCATCGCTCACCTCCGCCGTCGGGATTTCATCGACCGGAGGGAGTGTGACGTCGCTGACGAGTTCATCCTGCACCTCCACCGACACGACGGACACGGGGGCGAATATCGGTGCAATCGCTTGCGCCGATTCGTCTCCCTGTTCGCTTGCAGCGCCAAATTGCTCCTGAGGCTCCTCCGAAACGGCGATCTCCTGCGGCTCGAGGATGATCTCTTCCTCGACCGACGGCGGAACCTCGATCACCGTAAAAGCGCGGACGTCCTCGGGCGGCTCGACCAGCCCCGTCAGAGCCAGCGACAAGAGCACGGCCACATGGAAGAGAAGGCTGATCAGCCAGGCGGGCGTATCGCCATCGAAGGGAGTCTCCTCCTCCCCCATCCGGGCCTGCCACTGCCGTCGTGCCGTCTCCAAGAGCGTCATGAGCAAGCGCCTCTTCCACCTCAGGCGATCGCACCCGGCATCTGGTGCCACCGCGTTCCATTCTACCCTATCGACCGGATCTCCCGTTCGGGAGAATTGACCTGTGAAAACGGTCCCGCATAGCATTGCGGGTCCGCGTTTTCAGCGGCTGCCCGCATCCGGAAAGGCTTCCATGGCTCTCTGCCCGCGGTTTTCGGCATTTCTGCCGCTTCTGCTCGTCACCGTCATCTCAGGCCCGGTTTCCGGCCCACGCGCCACCGCCGCCCCACCGGCCGCCGCGGATACCGAGGCGGAAGAAAAAGAGTCTCTGGCGGAGCCGGAGGAATTGGAATTGGAGACCTCCGACGGCGTGGGCCTGGCGGCCTGGTATTACGCCGTCCCGGATGATGCGACCCCGGCGGCGACGGTGATCCTCGTGCACGACCTCGACGGGTCGCACAAGTCGGTCGAGCCGCTCGCGCTCGCCCTCCAGAAGCTGGGCATCGCCGTGGTCGCCCCAGACCTGCGTGGCCACGGGGCGAGCACCGCCTTCCTGGCGCCCAACGGCAAGGATGACGCGATCGACCCCAAGATCTTCAAGAAGGCCGATCTCGAGCTGATCGCCGCCGCCGCAGGCGGCCGCGTCCGCGACCAATCGGGGGTTCGCGGCGACATCGAGGCCGTGCGCAACTTCATCAAGCAGAAGTCCGACGCCGGCGAGCTCGACATCGACCGCCTGTGCGTCGTCGGCTCCGGCGTCGGCGCCACGCTGGCGGCCCTCTGGACCGTGGCCGACTGGGCCTGGCCGCCGATCGCGAGCGGGCCGCAGGGCCAGCAGGTGCGGGGGCTTGTCCTCATCAGCCCGGTCTGGACGACGAAGGGCCTGTCGATTTCGCCCGCAATGTCGGCCGATGTGCTGAAGCGTCAGCTCCCGATCATGGTGCTCGCGGGCCGCGACGACCGCGACGCCACACGGCTCGCCGAGCAGCTCAAGAAGCAGCGGCCAAAGGAATGGTTCGAGCAGCGCGCCGGCCAGCAGCCGGCCAAGGCGAAGGATCTCGAGAACGTCGCCGACGCGACGATCTTCTTCATGCAGGCCGATTCCACGCTGTCGGGCGACAAACTGGCCGCCGAGCGATCGGCCGCCCCCGCCGAGAAAGTGAAGACGTTTCTCTCCCTGATCCTCGACAAGCCCAAGAAACGCTAACGCCCGTTTTTGATGTGGCGCCTGCTCGCGGGCGGCAAAAGTCTCCTTCGCGGATGCAATTTCTCCGCTGACGACCTACGGCGCTGCCGACCTCAGAAGGTCGAAATTGCATACGCTCGTCGAGCTTTCGCCGACCCGCTCGCCTCCCCGCGCTCGATTGCTTAGTCGCCAAAGAGTGGACGTAGGCTCAGGGATCGGCTGAAGCTCGACGAGCGTTAGCCAAAGTTACGCACTTCGGAACCGTTTTTCGGATTTTTGGGCGGTCCATCGATCGTAAGTACTGACGCGACAACGCGCGGTTCCGCGAATGGCCGTGTAGTGAAGACCTTGCCCTTGAGTTTTCACTTTCGCATGAGCGATCTTCGAAGCATCCGAGCGACGGAGTGCTTCGATGTTCCTGCGACGTTGTGAACGACGAAAGAGCGGCAAGCGTCACACCTATTGGGCGCTCGTCGAGTCGTATCGCACGGCGCGTGGCTCGCGGCAGCGTGTGGTCGCGTATCTCGGTGATCTCACGCCGAGTGAGCAGGACGGCTGGGCGAAGCTCGGCGCACACCTGCAAGGAGACGACACGGCACGTCGGCCCGAGCGAACACTCTTTGATCCACCACGTGCGCGTGATGCGGCCGATGAAGAACCGGTGAAGGTCCGGCTGAAGGACATCCGGCTCGAGCAGCTCCGAGACTTCGGCGACGTCTGGCTCGCGTGGGGCCTATGGCGGATGCTCGGCCTCGATGGGTTGCTCACGAAGCTCCTGCCCGAGGGCCGCGAGGACGTGTCCTGGGGAACGGTGGCGGCGATCCTCGCGATCGCGCGGTTCTGCGAGCCGTCGAGCGAACTGCACATCGAGGAGAAGTGGTATCGCCGCACCGCCCTTGAAGATCTGCTGGGCGTGACTCCCGAGAAGGTGCACACCGATCGACTCTACGCCGCGCTCGATCGGCTCCTTCCCCACAAGGAGGCGATCGAGTCGCACCTGAAGCAGCGGTTCGGCGAACTCTTCGAGCTGAAGTGCGACTGGTCTGACGAAGCTCAGGGCCGCAGCCGATTCGGGCCGGCTGCGCGATGAGACACTGGCCGCCGAGCGGCTGGGTCGGTTGAAGGAACGCTTCTGGCGGGCGTCACAGGCGTTCGAGGTCACGATCAAGAAGTTGGCCAAGCCGATCGGCCGGCAGCAGTTGGAGGTGACCTAGGTCCGCAACGAGAAGTTCCATGAGTGGTCGCAGCTTGTCGACGGCTGCTACCTCTTGCGGACGAATCTCACCGGCGTCGATCCTGCAACGCTTTGGAAGCGATACATCCAGCTCACCGAGGCGGAGTGGGCCTTCAGGATCGCGAAGGACGAGCTGGCCATCCGGCCCGTCTGGCATCAGAAGGAGGACCGGGTGAGGTCCCACGTGCTCGTCTGCTTTCTGGCCTATGCGATGTGGAAGACGCTCGCGGGGTGGATGAAGGGCGCCGGGCTCGGGGATGCGCCCCGCACGCTCCTCTATGAGTTCGCCAAGATCAAAAGCGGCGACATCGTCCTGCCCGCGGAGTCAGCCGCTGGCATCCGTACCACGGTGCGCTTGCGCCACGTGACGGAGCCAGAGGCCGAGCAGAAGACGCTGCTGCACAGGCTCGGGCTGA
>JBIIOM010000132.1:0-6955 GCA_044336925.1 Pirellulales bacterium | reverse complement strand
CCGTTCGACACCACCGAATGGGAGCTGCGGACGGCGGCGATCAAGGGGGAAGACGGCAAGGTGCTCTTCGAGCAGCCGGCCTGTGAGATTCCGGCCGCCTGGAGCCAGCTGGCCACCAACGTCGTGGTGAGCAAGTATTTCTACGGAGAGATCCACACGCCCGAGCGCGAGCACTCCGTCAAGCAGCTCGTCCACCGCGTCGCCCGCACGATCGCCGACTGGGGCATCGCCGACGGCTACTTCAAGTCGAAGCAGGACGGCGAAAACTTCTACCGCGACCTGGCCTGGCTCTGCGTGCACCAGCATGGCGCCTTCAACTCGCCGGTCTGGTTCAACGTCGGCCTCTTTCACCAATACGGCGTGAAGGGCGCTCCCTGCAACTGGCGCTGGGACGAGGCGAAGCGCGATGTCGCGATGCCCGACAACCCCTACGAATATCCGCAGGGCAGCGCCTGCTTCATCCAGAGCGTGCAAGACAACATGGAAGACATCATGGAGCTCGCGCGGAGCGAGGCGATGCTCTTCAAGTTTGGCTCGGGCACCGGCACCGACCTCTCCACGCTCCGCAGCCAGCGGGAGAAGCTCGCCGGCGGCGGCAAGCCCTCCGGCCCGCTCTCCTTCATGCGGGTCTATGACCAGGTGGCCGCGGTGGTGAAGAGCGGTGGCAAGACCCGCCGCGCCGCCAAGATGCAGTCGCTCAAAGTGACGCACCCCGACATCATGGAATTCATCGAGTGCAAGGCGAAGGAGGAGAAGAAGGCCCGCGTGCTCATCGAGAAGGGGGGCTACGACTCCAACTTCAACGGCGAGGCCTACAGCTCGATCCTCTTCCAGAACGCGAATCTCTCGGTCCGCCTCACCGACGACTTCATGGAAGCCGCCGACCGCGACGACACCTGGACCACCCGCTGGGTGACCGATTCCACGAAGGCCGGCCCGAGCTTCAAGGCCCGCGAGGTGATGAGCCGCATGGCCGAGTGCGCCTGGCAGTGCGGCGACCCCGGCGTGCAGTACGACACCACGATCAACCGTTGGCACACCTGCCCGAATTCGGGCCGGATCAACGCCAGCAATCCGTGCGTGACGGGCGATACGCTGGTCTCGACGGATGACGGCCTGGTGAGGATCGACGCCTTGGTTGGAACACAGCCCGACGTCATCGGCCTCGACGGCAACGTCCACCCCACCACCCGTGTCATCGCCACCGGCACCAAGCCTGTCTATCGGCTGCGGACGGCGAGCGGCTACTCGCTCAAGCTCACGGCCGACCATCGGGTGTGGACGGTCAATCGCGGCGACGTGCCGGCCTGCGAGCTCACGAAGGACGACCGCGTGCGGCTCGGCGGCGTGCGGCTCGGCAGCGAAGCGCTCGACGCCGACGTGGCCGAATATGTCGGGCTCATGGTGGGCGATGGCTCCGTGTCGCACGGCCGCGATGGCCGTCCGATCGCCACGCTCACGGTCGATCCCGACCACGAGCGGGGCGTGGCCGAGCGGATGGCGGCCGTGGTCAATCGCTTCGACCGCCAGCGTGGCGAGGTGCACTGCACCGACCGCGAGACGGCCGTAGCGGTGGCGACCTGCGCCCAAAGCGTCACGAGCATGCTCGCCCGCTACGCCGTCCTTGACGAGGGTTCCGCGCGGAAGCGCCTCACCGCCGACGGCCTTCGGCTCGATCGGGCGGCGACGGCCGCACTGCTCCGCGGCTTGTTCACGGCCGACGGGACGGTCGCCGACTACGGCACAAAGAGCCAGTACGTGGCGCTGGACAGTAGCTCGGAAGAGCTGCTCGAACAGGTGCAAGTGCTGCTTCTCGGCTTCGGCATCAAGGCCAAGCTCTATCGCAATCGGCGCATCGGCTCGACGGCTCTGCTGCCCGATGGCCGCGGAGGCGCGAAGGAATACGCAGTCGAGCAGGTGCACAGCCTACGAATCAGCCGCACCGGGCGGCTGGCATTCGAGCGGGAGATCGGCTTCGCGCCCGAGAGCCCGAAGGCGGCCGCGCTCGCCGCCTTGAATCGACGGGTGGGTATGCGGCGGGAGCGGATGTTCGACGCGGTCGTGTCGCTCGATTATCTCGGCGAGGAGGCTGTGTACGACCTTACCGAGCCGGTGACCGACCACTTCGTCGCCCACGGCATCGTCGTCCACAATTGCTCCGAGTACATGTTCCTGGACGACACGGCGTGCAACCTGGCGAGCATCAACCTGATGAAGTTCCGCAAGCGCGACGGCCACTTCGACGTGGACCGGTTCACGGCGGCCTGCCGGGTCTTCTTCGTCGCCCAGGAGATCCTCGTCGATCACGCCAGCTACCCGACAAAGCGGATCGCGAAGAATAGCCACCTCTTCCGGCCGCTCGGCCTCGGCTACTCGAACCTCGGCAGCCTGCTGATGGCCGACGGCCTCGCCTACGACAGCGACGCGGGCCGCGGCCTCTGCGGCGCGATCACGGCGATCCTCCACGGCTCCGCCAACCGCACGAGCGCCGAGCTCGCCGCGGCCGTCGGGGCCTTCGAGGGCTTCGCGGGCAACCGTGAGCCGATGCTCAATGTCATGCAGATGCACCGCGATGCGGTCGAGACGATCGATCGCTCCTGCCCGAAGTATCTGCACGACGCCGCCCGGAAGGTCTGGGACGACGTGCTCGCCGGCGGTCGCCGCCACGGCTACCGCAACGCCCAGGCGACGGTGCTCGCGCCCACCGGCACGATCTCGTTCCTGATGGATTGCGACACGACCGGCATCGAGCCCGACATCGCGCTGGTGAAATACAAGCAGCTCGCCGGCGGCGGCATGCTCAAGATCGTCAACCAGACCGTGCCGCTCGCGCTCCGCACGCTCGGCTACGACGAGCCGACGGTCGAGGCGGTGCTCGCCTACATCGACAAGAACGACACGATCGAGGGCGCCCCGGGCCTCAAGGATCAGCACCTGTCGGTCTTCGACTGTGCGTTCAAGCCGCGGCTCGGCAAGCGAAGCATCGCCTGGGAAGCGCACGTGAAGATGATGGCTGCGGCGCAGCCCTTCATCTCGGGCGCCATCTCCAAGACCGTAAACATGCCCCGCGAGACGACGCCGGCCGACATCGCCGGCGCCTACATGGAGGGCTGGCGGCTCGGCCTCAAGGCGCTGGCCATCTATCGCGACGGGTCGAAGGAGAGCCAGCCCCTCAACACGAGCACCGAGGCCGACAAGACCGCGGCCAAGGTGACGGCGGCCCCGCGTCGCGAACGGCTCCCCGACACCCGCCGCAGCGTGACCCACAAGTTCAACGTGGGCGGCCACGAGGGCTACATCACCGTGGGCCTCTACGACGACGGCCGCCCGGGCGAGCTCTTCATCACGATGGCGAAGGAGGGCAGCACGATCGGCGGCCTGATGGACGCCTTCGGCACGGCCGTCTCGATGAGCCTGCAATACGGCGTGCCGCTCGAGGTGTATGTGAAGAAGTTCTCGCACACCCGGTTCGAGCCGTGGGGCTACACGAAGAATCCCGACATCCCGGTGGCGAAGAGCCTCGTGGACTATCTCTTCCGCTGGATGGGGACGGAGTTCATCCCGGGCTATCGCGAGGCGAACCGGCCTGGTGGCTACGGCGGCGGCGAGGAGGCCGCCGCGGGTGACGATACGGAAACAGAGCGGAAGCCCGCCGCCACGATGGCGAGCGGGCTGGCCGATGGCCAAGGGAAGGCCACTGCGACCACCGCCACCGCTGCCCCGGCAGCCAAGGCCAAGCATGCCCCCGGCACGAATGGGGCGGCGACCCTGAAGAAGGCGTCCACCGCCGCTTCCGACCGCGCCGCCGCTTCCGACCGCGCCGCCGCTTCCGACCGCGCCGCACTGCTCGAAAAGGCGGGCCTCAAGATGACCGTCGACCCCAACGCCAGCCCGGCGGACCGACAGAGCCAGTTTGCCAAGTTCCAGATCGACGCCCCCGCCTGCGACAACTGCGGGTCGATCACGGTTCGCAACGGCAACTGCTACCTCTGCCACAACTGCGGCAACTCGATGGGTTGCAGCTAGATTCACGCAAAACATCGGCATCCTGCCGATTTTTGCTTGTCGAGCTCCGCTCGCTGGTGCTGACCCGGCCCTCCGGGCCTAGCGCCGGCGCGCGGTGGCAGTGATCCTGACGGTTGTGAGCCGAGGCTGGAAAACCATTGCAGCCGCGAACGGAATCTGGACGAATGACTGGGCATCGACATTCGACCTGTTTCCGCGTCCCGTCGGAGGTGCCAAACCCAACGCGTTGATCCGGATCCTTGAAAAGCAGGTGCTTGCACCCGCCCGATCCGCATCAGTTTCGCAAATTTCTACCCCGTTCGCAGGCGGACGACAGGTTCGATCATCGGAAGGCCGTGGCAAGCCCAAGCTGCCACGGCCTTCCCCTTTTCCAACGGAAGCCCGACGCGCGAGCGAGGAACGCGGGCGTCGGGCGGGGTAGCCGGGCGGATCGACCTTGCTTGCGCTGCGGGCTTTCGTGCCGGTCGGTCGCAGGGCCTCTGCTGATTGCGCAGGCTGGGGAATTGCAGCGGTTTGCTGCGACCTGACGCTCAAATTAGCATGGGAGTGTTTTATGGCGTAGCGTCGTAGTGAGGGTTTTGAGCCCTGCGATCCGTTTCCTTTCCTTCGAGGTGATCCCGTGCGTCGTTGGCTGCGTGTGGTGTTCGTGGGTGTTCTCGCGCTGCTCGTTTCGATCGACTCGGCTTCGGCCTGCCGGTTCCTCCGCAGCCGTTGCCGGCCTCGCTGTCGGACCGTCGCCTGCTACCGTCCGCGGCCGGCCGCCTGCAGCCCCTGCAGAGCACCCGACGAATGCATCTCGATCGCCACCCCGCAGTGCTGCGTGCCGGCCGACGGCTCCGCCCACGCCGAGATCGTGGAGTCCGTCGATGAAACCATTGGCGAAACCATCGTCGAAAGCGTCATCGCACCGGCGGTTCCCGGCAAGGCTCCCGCAGCCGAACTGGCCATGCCCGCCCCGTTGACTCCGGTGCCGGTCGCGCCGGCATCCGCCGAACAGCCCGTGCCGGCGCCGCAGTTCAAGACCGCCAAGGAGATCCTCGAGGAGTCGGCAGCCAAGGAAGCTGCGGAAGCGAAGGCCGTCGCGGAGGCCAAGGCTGCCGCCGACGCGAAAGCCGCGGAAGAAGCGAAGGCGGCTGCTGAGGCAAAGGCGGCCGCAGCGAAAAAGGCCGCGGAAGCCAAGGCGGCGGAAGAGGTGCTGGCCGAGGAAGAGGAGGCTGCCGAGCCGGCCGCCGAAGAACCGGCCGCGCCAATGAAAGAACAAAAGCCCGCTGCCGAGGAGATGCCGGAAGAAGAGCCGGCCACGGAAGAGCCCGCCGAAGAAACCGCTGAGGAAGAACCCGCGGAAGAACCGGCCGAGGAGGAGCCCGCTGAGGAAAAACCTGCCCCGAAGAAGGCTGCCGAAGAAGAGCCCGCCGAAGATGAAGAAAACCTGTTTGACGAAACGGACGGCGACGCCGGCGAGAAGGCCAAGCCCGCCGAGGAAAAGACCGAGGAGCCGAAGGCCGAAGACGATCCGTTCGCCGGCATCCTGCGGGCCCCGAACGAACCGGTCCGCCGCTGGATCGACAACACAGGCCTGCACGAGACGATCGGCCGGCTGGTCGAGGTGCACCCGGAACACATCCGGATCCTCAAGGCCAACGGCCGCTACGCGACGGTGCCGTTCACCCGGCTGAGCCACCACGACCAGGACTACGTGAACACCACCGGCGAGCGGATCGCCTCCGAGCAGCGGTCCCGGCCGGCGGCCAACGACACGGCCGGGCTCTGAAGTAGGGTAGGCTTCAGCCTGCCCAAAGTAGGGTAGGCTTCAGCCTGCCAGAAGTAGACCGCTTCCCGTAGACCGCTTGCGGAGCACGCGGTCTACGTTCGGCAGGCGGAAGCCTACCCTACTTGGCGTCAAGCACGGCCACGGTCTCGAAGGCCTTGCCTTCGAGCATCTCGAGCGACGCACCGCCGCCGGTCGAGACGTGGCTCACCTTCTCGGCATAGCCGAGCTGCTCGACCGCCGCGGCCGAGTCGCCGCCACCGATGATCGTGATCGCGCCGTTCGCGGTCGCCTCGGCCACCGCGTCGGCCACCGCCTTCGTGCCGGCGTCGAACGGGGGCAGCTCGAAGACGCCCATCGGGCCGTTCCAGACGACCGTGCCCGCCCCGCGGATGATCTCCGCATATTGCTTCGCGGTCTCGGGGCCGATGTCGAGCCCTTCGAAGCCGTCGGGAATCTGCCCCGCCTTCACGACCCGCTTGTTCGCGGCGGACGAGAAATCGTCGGCGCAGTGGGTGTCGACGGGGAGCACGAGCTTGCCGCCCCCCTTGGCGAGCAACTCCTTCGCAAGATCGATCTTGTCTTTCTCGACGAGCGACTTGCCGGTCTGGCCTCCCTGGGCCAGCGAGAAGGTGTAGGCCATCGCGCCGCCGATCAAGACGTGGTCGCAGATCGAAAGCAGATTCTGAATCACGGCGATCTTGTCCGAAACCTTCTTGCCGCCGAGGATCGCGACGAACGGCCGCTTCGGCTTGGCAATCGCGTCGGCCAGGTATTGGATCTCTTTCTCGACGAGGAAGCCCGAGACGGCCGCCTTGCCGAGCGCCTTCATCGCCGCGGGCACGGCATGCATGCTCGCCTCGGTGCGGTGGCAGGTGCCGAAGGCGTCGTTCACGTAGGCGTCGGCGAGGGTCGCGAGGCCATCGACGTAGGCCTTGTCGTCCCCCTTCTTCTCCCCCTTGTTGAAGCGGACGTTCTCCAAGACGAGCACGCCACCGGCAGGCAGCGCGGCCGCCTTGGCGTGGGAATCGGGGCCGCCGGTGTCGGCGGCGAGCGCAACGGGCTTGCCGAGCAGTTCGCCGAGCCGCTTCGCGACCGGCGCCAGCGAGAAGGCCGCCTCGAAGCCCTTGCCAGCCGGCCGGCCGAGGTGCGACATGAGGA